>JAEEHC010000003.1 GCA_016280635.1 Erysipelotrichaceae bacterium | reverse complement strand
GTTTTTATTCGTGTCTCAATGACACTCTTCGTTATTGACGTGTACTTTCTGTTTGTTTCTCAAAGAACGATTCACCGTCTGCGACAGTGCTTATTTATAATACCACATCCAAAACTACTGTCAATAACTTTTTAACGATTTTTTCAAAATTCGTCCAAAAGTTCTTTTTCGGCATTTCCGCCTTTCCGCAGCCTGATTTTCCTCGTCAAATATCGCACTAAATATATATAATATGTATGTTATTCGAGGTGATTTTACATGATTTACGATCAGATAGATAAGGATCTGCTTAAGATGGCTGAGGAATCTGACGCGGTCCTGAAGGACATCTATGATGACATTGACCGCGTCTGTCTTCATAACTCCGACAGAATACTTTCTGCCTTCATTAAAAATAAGGTTTCATATTCTGACTTTGCCGATATTAACGGCTACGGCAATTACGATGCCGGCCGTGACAAGCTTGAAGCCATGTTTGCGGAAATCCTGGGTTGTCAGGACGCTCTGGTTCGTCCGCAGATCTCCAGCGGTACAAACGCTCTTTATCTGGTATTCTCCGCTCTTCTGAAGCATGGCGATACCATGATCTCCCTGACCGGTACACCCTATGACTCCCTGCAGGAGATGATTGGGCTTTGCGGCGATTCCGCTCTTTCTCTTAAGGCCAATGGCGTAAGCTATGAACAGATTGATCTGCTTAGCAATGAATTTGATGAAAAGAAAATAGTGGAAAGACTAAAGGAGAACAATGTAAAACTGGTAGAGATCCAGCGCTCCCGCGGTTATTCCGCCCGCGCTTCCCTGACCATCGATCAGATCGGCCATCTTATCAGCAGGATCAGAGAAGTAAATAAGAATGTCATCATCATGGTTGACAACTGTTATGGTGAACTGGTCGAAGAAAGAGAACCCGGACACGTCGGTGCCGACATCATTGCCGGTTCATTGATGAAGAATCTCGGCGGCGGCATCGCTTCTACCGGCGGCTACGTGGCCGGACGTTCCGATCTGGTCCACATGGTTGCCGAGCGGCTAAACGCTCCGGGAATCGGCAAGGAACAGGGAGCCAACTTCAACCTTAACAACTCTTTCTTCAAGGGACTGTTCATGGCCCCCAGCGCTGTCCGCTCCGCTTTGAAGACGGCCGTCTTCTCCGCCTACATGCTGGAGAAGCTGGGGTATCAGAATGTTTCGCCGCGTTTCGATGAAAAACGTACCGACATCATTCAGACCGTTGAACTTGGCAGCAGGGAGAACCTGGTCCGTTTTGCTCAGGGCATTCAGGAGTCTTCACCGGTTGATTCCTATGTTCAGGTTATGCCGGCGCCGATGCCGGGATATCCCTTTGATGAAGTCATGGCCTGCGGCAGCTTCACTCAGGGCAGTACCATTGAACTGTCCGCCGATGCTCCGGTAATACCCCCATATACCTTATACATGCAAGGCGGCCTGTCATTGGAATACGGAAAGCTGTCCGTTCTGCTGGCCATTACCAAGATGAGACAGGGAGTGTAAGCTCCCTTTTTTCAGGCACCTTTTATATCCGACGGTAATGATGCTATACTTATATCAAATAAACGGAAAATAATCGGAATATGTAAAGGAGGAAGTTATTATGAAAAAAGTATTATTGGCTTTCCTGTCACTGCTGATGCTTTTGTCATTTAGCGGCTGCGATGGCGGCAACAGCGGCGGTAATTCCAAAGAAAAACTGCTGAAACAGTTGGAAGCTAACAGTTGGTTCTGCGATGGAGACAAGAGCCTATACCTCAGCTTCAATGCCGAAAAGAAAACAGCAGACCGGGCCATTTCCCACACTTCGTTCTACCTGGTCGGTGAGATCAAAGACATCAGGGAAAGCGGTGAAAACAGTTATGAGATCGACCTCTTCCATCAGGCGCGCCACGATGAGGAAATGGATTATGATGAATACAACGAGACTCTCAAGATCGAGTATGACTTCAACGATCCGGAAACTCTGATCGTGACCTTTGTGACCGGTCAGGAAGATGACGGCCCTTATCAACTGCATACCGACAAGGGACTCAGTGAGGAGCAGCTGCTGAAAGCCCTGGAGGCAAATGGACCGTATGCCGATACTGAGCATTATACCATTGCCATATTTGATGCGACAGGTAAGACCATCACGGAGCGCAATGTCGTGAATTATTCAACATATAGTGATGAAATCATTAAAATTCAATCGGTCGTCTACAAGGGTTTCAACTACTATGACATCAACTTTGAAGCCGAAGGACAGGCAATGACCCTGCCGATATGCTTCATTGAAGAAGAGCCCGATTACTTCTACACGCTTACGGAAGATCCGATGTTCTTCGCAAAAGACCATGGCATGGATGCCGCCAATCTGATCAATTATCTGGTCGGCGGCAACATCTACGAGGATGAATACCATGACATCTCTGTCATCTTTGACAATTCATTGGGCCACATAATCGTCAAGAACAAACCGGATAATCTGGCTGGCGAATTCGGCATTCTGCAGCTGGACTATGTCGGCTGCAATCACTACCGCTACCTGGTTGAAGACATTGAATCCGGCGCTCACTATAACATCTACCTGCGTTTAAGCTCCGACGGTTCCAAGATTGGGATGCATTTCACGGAATTCTACATCAACGTCCTGCCGCTGTACGCAGGCAATTGATCACTTCATTCATCTAACCACGTAAAAAAGATGGATGCCTTACGTATCCATCTTTTCATTTGGTTTGGTAAATAAGCGGTTATTTGTTTTCCGCTGAGTACATGGCCTTGCAGATGACCACATTGCGCTCATAGATATCCTTGGTCAGCTTGGGCAGACCTTCGATGTCGGTGCGATGGGTGATCAGGTCAAGGACCTGCATCTTGCCTTCGTCCAGCATCTGTACGCAATATGCCCATTCGTTGATCGGGGTCTCAGCATAGTGATGGTTCCAGATGCCCTTCAAGACCAGTTCCTTACGCAGGATGGTGCTGTGGTCGGACAGTCTGATGACGGTATCCTTATGCGGGTTGCCTAATAAGACAACGGTAGCCTTGATGCGGCAGCATTCAATGGCACTGCATAAGCCCGGACCGGTTCCGGTACCTTCAACGACAACATCAGCCATGTGGCCGCCGGTCAGCTTCCTGACTTCAGCGACGACATCGGTAGTCATCGAGTTGATGACGGTCTCACCGCGGTCTCTGGCAAACTGGCACTTTTCTTCGACAACGTCGACCAGAATCGGCTTGGCGCCGAACAGTCTGGCCCAGCGGGAAGCCATGATGCCGATCGGACCGGCACCGAAGATCACGACATGATGCCCGGCAACGACATCGCCCTTGCGAATGGCATGCTGTGCCACGCAGCAGGGTTCAACCATGCCCAGCATTTCGCCGGTGGTGCTTTCGGCCTTGGATTCAACAAAGTGCCAGGCGGAAGGAACCAGACAATACTCGGCCATGCCGCCATTGCTGCGGGAACCGAGGTAATCATAATGCTGACACATGGCGTAATCAGCAGTCAGACAGGCTTCGCAGTTACGGCAGGGGATCAGCGGGAAAATAGCGCCCTTTTTGCCAATCAGGGAAGGATCAGCGTCCTCACCAACCGCAACGACGGTTCCGCCGAACTCATGCCCGAGAGTCAGCGGATACTTCTTGGTGCTGGTACCCAGTTCATAGATTCTGGGAATGTCACTGCCGCAGATGCCACAGGCGGTAACCTTAACTAAGATCTCCTTGCCATGCGGTACCGGTACTTCAACTTCATCGCAGCGGAAATCGCCAATCGAATGAAGTCTTGCAGCCTTCATTGTTGTCATGTTATTAACCGTTCTTCTTCAGCAGGTCGGCAACATCATAACAACCCTGGGCCGGGATGATCTGAATTTCGACCTTGACGCCTTCATTGACCATTTCCTGAATGATCTCCTTCTCATGCTGAGACATTGAGATGTTCTGGAAGAATTTCTTGCGGTCACCGCTCATGCCCATGCCACCGATGTTGAAGTAGTCAATCGGAACACCATTGTCTCTTAAGGCCTTGATAGTGTCGGGATTCTTGCAGATCATCATGGTTGGTTTCGGTAAGCCTTCCTTCAGGATCTTGGTAGCATCCTCAATGGTCTTGTTTTCAATGGTCAGGCCGCTGGGGATCAGATAGGAGAACATCGTCTGCATGAACGGGTCCTTGGCGGTCTTGTCATCGACACACATGATGTGCTTGACTTCCTTGTACTGCTTGATCCACTGGGTAACTACCTGACCATGGATCAGTCTGTCGTCAATTCTGGTAAAAACTAAATTCTCAATAGCCATAATTATAAACTCCTTCTTTATTTGCTTACTTTTATTCTACAACTGACTTAATGTAATTCCTATAACATTCGCCAAATTTCTCCGGTCCTTCCTTCAACATTGATGAAGTTCCGGTTACCAGGCTGTCCGCGCCGGCGGCCAGCATCTTTCTGGCGTTGTCAATTGTTGTATTCCCATCTATGACCAGTTCAATGTGGTGATCAGCTCTGTCCAGGATCTCTCTGACCCGGGCGATCTTTTCCAGACCGTTGGGGATGAGTTTCTGGCCGGCAAAACCGGGGTTGACACCCATGAACATGACAAAGTCCAATACCGGAAGTGCCTCTTCCAGATATCCCAGCGGGATGCCCGGACTCATGGCATAACCGGCCTTCATGCCCTTTTCCTGAATCGCCATCAACAGGCGGTAAGGCTGCTTGCAGGCTTCGGGGTGGAAACTGACCTTGTCATTGGGTTTCCAGTTAAACCAGGGGAAGAAGTTCTCCGGTTCAATGCACATGAAGTGAACATCGATCGGGATGTCGGTAATCGACCTGATGGCGTCAAAGTCATCCTTGCCGAGCATAATGTTGGGGACATAGTGGCCGTCCATGACATCAAAGTGAATGCCGTCGATGCCGTTCTTTTCGAATTCAGCGATGTACTCGCGCAGCTCCCAGGGCTTGCAGCACATTACTGACGGATAAATAGCAACCTTTTTCATTAATTTCTCCTCTAAGCAAACGCATGCGGGGCTTGTTCAGTCCCGCATGCATTCTTCAAATCAATTTGAAAATCTTATTTGTATGCACCCATCAGAGCCTGGATGGCAACCAGAACGAATGCAACTGCGAAGATGACCAGAATGATTGTTAACGGCTTTGCTTTCTTTCTCAGCAGGCCCCAAACACCTAAGACAGCAGCCAGCGGCATTAAGCCAGGAAGCAGAGTGTCTAAGACGTCCTTCTGAACGTTGAACTTGATAACGCCCAGAGCATTCGGGAATTCCCACTCGAGGAATGACAGGTCGAGCTTAACGTTGCCGACAGCCATTGAACCGATAACCATCAAACCGACGATTGATACTGCGTCGAGGATCTTGTTTAACAGACCAGTCTGTAACAGATCAACGATAGCGCCCTTGCCCTTGGTGTAGCCCAGCATGTACATGTTGTAACCTAAGGTGAGCATCAGTACCTTGTAAACAATTTCAAATAAGATCGGGCCAGCGAAGTTGCCAGCTAATGCTAATGAGATACAGATACCAGCTAAGATCGGGTAGCAGATGGACTGTGAAACAACGTCACCGATACCAGCTAACGGACCCATTAAGGCTGAACGTACGGAGATGATATCATCAGCGGAAACGTCTTCGCCATTGGCTCTCTGCTCTTCCATAGCAGCAGTAATACC
>JAEEHC010000038.1 GCA_016280635.1 Erysipelotrichaceae bacterium | reverse complement strand
TTATGCTACTGCTATGCTCGAATATGCATTGTCAGTGTGCAAAGAAAAAGGAATGGGAAAGGTCATACTTGGCTGTTATAAAGAGAATCTGGCATCAGCAGCAACCATTCAAAAGAATGGTGGAACGCTTATTACAGAAAATGAAAACTATAAAGAAGGAAGGACCAGCCAGTATTATTTGATAAGGCTGTAGTCCTGTCAATTCTCATTTATCGATATATTCCATTTAGTGCTTCCAGTCGAGACGGTTGCGTTGATGATAAAGAAATAATCAAATCGGGATTGGAGAATATGAAAAAACTATTTACTGCTATACGGGCATCTGATCTGAGAACGGTAAAGCAGATCATTGAAAAGAAGCCGGAACTGGTCAATTGCACAGCAAAACAACCGCCTAAGAAAGATGATGGGCAGTCGCCTTTGCAGGTCGCTCTCAAAACCGGAAATACAGCAATCGCAAACTATCTTCTGGATCATGGGGCGAATGTAAACTTCATTGAGGACAAGTCCTGCTGCAACCAATGGAGGACACCAGTGCTGCATGATGCGATCAACTGTGCCGTGATGCTTTGCAGGTGGAACATCAATGATAAATACATGGGATTCCGCGTTTTCTCAACAAAGGAAAGAGCTGAGGAAGGTCTGGCCGTTCTGAAAAGGATGCTGAACATGGGAGCGAATGTGAAAGCTTTGGATTCCTATGGCAACTCCAGTTTGAATCGTTTCGCTCTTCAGGCCAAACAGATTCTCCCTTCGTACAGTTATGTGGAACATAGCGAAGGCTCGGACAGAGTATTTACAGATGAACTGCATGATGATCTGAAGAAAGTATTGCAGGCTTTGAAGGATGCCGGAGCAGATCCTTCTTACAAGGCTTTGAATCTTGGCTGCTCTGTCAGCGAATTCTGCAGTGAAGGCTCCATATCGATCCTGTTCGATGAAGTTTACGGATGAGATAAACAACAGTATTTACGAACAGGCAGGAGGTTATTCCATGATCAGACAATCGTGTTTGTTTGAAGAATATCCGGTTTTGGAAGATGATGAGATCATGCTTCGAAAGATGAGCGCTGCGGATGCCGGGGATTTGGCCCGGATGTGCGCTCAGAAGGAAGTATATCGCTGTCTTCCGACTTTTCTCTATGAACAGAAATACGTGGATAAGCACGAAGTCCTAGCCAAAATGGATGAGGAGTGCTTTGATACTAAACAGAATCTGCTGCTTGGTGTTTATCTGAAGGAGCATCAGGAGTTTGCCGGCATTGCCGAGATCTATGCCTATGAGCCGCAGCGCCGCAAGTGTTCCATCGGCATCCGGCTGATGTCACAGTACTGGGGAAGAAAGCTTGCTACCCGTGCGGAAAGACTGATGATCAGCTATCTCCTTGATGAAGCCAACATCAGGATCATTACTGCCCACATCATGAAGGAAAACAAGGCTTCCGCAGCAGTGGTGCTGAAATGCGGCTTTGTCAGAAAGTATCCCGACATTTGGGAAGACTGGGGATTTGCTGATCCGGTACTGATCGATAAGTATGTGATCAAGGTCTACGGTAATCTGAAGAGACCGGGCCTTTACCCATATCAGCCTCAGTTGAAAGATCTCTGGTTCAGGCAGAAACTGCTGGCTGATGAAGAAACGATGTCCTATAACCACAGCTGGGGAGGAACAGTACCGTTTCCTGAGGAAGACTGGCCGTCATGGTATGATCATTGGATCGTTAACCACCAGAATCAGCGCTATTACCGTTACCTGAAAAATCCGGCTGGTGACTTTGTCGGGGAAATTGCCTGGCATTATGACCGGCAAAGGGACATCCATGTCGCCAATGTGATCATTTACGCTCCTTACCGGGGACAGGGTTACGGCTCTGAAGCTCTGGAGATCCTCTGTGAAAAAGCCGGTGAAGCTGGAATCAGGGTTCTCTATGATGATATTGCCATCGATAATCCAGCCATAAGCCTGTTTCTGAAGCACGGCTTCAGGGAGATCTATCGAACTGATGAGATCATCATGCTGGGAAAGGACCTGACAGAGAATGATTCAGCCACTGAGGAACTCCATCTTGAACTTCAGGATGATCAATGGCCGTATGAATATACAGATCATGATAGGCTGATTGTCCGGGCCATCGTCTATGATGATGAGGGATTTCTATACTTTGTAAGAGCACAGCGTGACGATGAATTCGGTAAGGCTACCTTGATAGAAACATCCGGCGGCGGCGTGGAAGCCGGTGAAGATCCTGATCAGGCCATAAAGAGAGAACTGAAAGAAGAACTTGGTGCCGAAGTTGAGATCATAACCAGAATAGGCGTGGTAAGTGATTACTACAACCTGATCCACCGCCATAACCTCAATAACTATTACCTTTGCCGGGTACTATCATTTGGGGAAAAACACCTGATGAAGGATGAGATCGAGGACTTTCATCTTACGACCCTCAAGCTGACTTATCAGCAGGCGTTGGAAGAATACCAGAAAAGAGCATCGACAAGAATCGGGAAGCTGATTGCCCAGCGTGAGGTGCCGGTATTGCGCCGGGCCGGTCAGATCGCTGAGACATTGAAAAACGCTGAAGGAAGAAGGTAAAAAATGGAAGAGGAAAAGAAGAAATACTCACTGTTTCGCCGGATCGCCGGTGACATCCTACTTTTTCTGACCGTACTGATCGGCAGTGATACGGTCATTGTCATGCTGGGACGGATCAACAAGGTCGCTCTGAAGAACAATTATCAGCGGGCACTGCTCATAGAGATCATCTTCATTGTGATCCTGCTGCTGTTTGGCCTGGATGTCCGCTTCGGCATTTTTTCCAGTCACCGCCAGAAGATCAGCAGAGCGGAAATGGTTTCTTTGAAGGCTGGCAGGATTGCCGGTCTGGCAGCTCGCTGCCTCATAACTGCTTTAACGGTTCTGCTGGTGTTTTCCGCCGGACGGGTATTGGCCGGAAGCCTGATTAATACTTCAGCCAGGGCAAAACACGCTATCGTTTTGGGCATGGCGCTGGAGAACGGTCAGCCTTCCCGGGATCTGCTGCTGAGAGTAGAGACTGCCCGTCAGTATGCTGAAGAAAACCCGGAGGCGATTCTGATACTGACCGGAGGGAATCCTGACAGTTCCGGAAAAACGGAGGCTGATGTCATGGCCGAACTGCTGATGGCTCAGGGCATCCCGGAAGAGCGATTATACTGGGAGGATAAGGCCAGAACCACGGTTGAAAACTTCACCAATTCGGCCTTGATGATTGATCCCGGCGAGCCGGTCGTTCTTATCACCAGCAACTACCACATGGCCCGCTCGGTCCGCTATGCTCAGAATGCCGGCTTTACCAACATCCTGCGCTTGCCAGCTCCCAGCGATCTTATGACCTATGGAGCTTCGCTGATGTGGGAAATGATGTCAACACTTGACTCTTTACGCCAATCAATTCACTGATAAGATAGTCATGGGAAAAGATGAACGGAGATCACTCAGCAAACTGATGATCTCTTTTTCCAATCTGCGACGTTTACGCAAATTGAGTTATATGGCTGAATGTAATAGAATATAACTGACAAAAGGGGTAGTTTTCATGAGTGAGGATATTAGAAGAGAACAGACCGTAACCGCAGGATCGGAAGAAAAGGACTTTCCGTTTGAGAAGCTTTTCATCGGCATCAGTGTCATCTTTCTGCTGATAACGGGTGCCTTCTACGGTTACCGGGCTTACCGGTCCGGTGCCAGAAAAGCGCCGTCAGGGCAGAGTCTGGCTGCGGTCATACTGAAAAACAACCAGATCACCGAAAATGGTCAGGGCCTGTATGATTATGACGGCATCCGGATCTTCCGGGGCAAATGTGAAAACAACTATGTGAAATACAATGGCCTGTTATGGCGGATAATGCAGGTCAACGGCGATAATACCGTCCGGCTGATCAGTGCCCGGGCAGTTAACCAACTGCCCTTTGGAAACGTGGATGGTGACTTCAGCGCCAGCCAGCTGAATGAGTATCTTAACGGCCATTTTCTCAGCCTGCTTGATCAGAGTACGCTGGTGGATACCAGTTATTACGCCGGTCAGATAAGCGATCTGAACGCCCCCATTTCCCAGCCCATCAGCAGCAAGGTGGCTCTGTGCGATGTTGCTTCATTTCTTAACAGTGTAGTAAACGGCACTACCTATCTGGCTGATGAACCGGGCAGCTTCTGGCTGACCGGCAGTTGTCCAACCGGCATTTACCGGGCCGTTGACGGCCGGCTGACTTCCAGTCCGCAGCAGCGTCTCTATCAGGTCCGCCCGGTCATTACCGTTAATGCGGAGGTCGAAGTGATATCCGGTTCGGGAACACTGACTGACCCTTACATGTGTGATGAAACCGGAATCCGGTTAGGAACCACGATCCGGTTAGGCAGTGATGAGTGGCTGGTCTGTCAGATCGATGAGGACGCTTACCGGCTGGTCAGAAAGGAAGCCCTGGAAGAACTGCGCAGCTTTGGACTTAAGGGTGACAGCTTTGATCCTGAAAAGGAAGAAACGCTGGCACATTATCTGAATAACGAATATGCAAGTTCGCTTCCCTACAGTAATCTCTTGGTGAACAGGGAGTGGTCCTGCGGCGATTTCAGCGGTCGGATTTCTGACCTGTCCGCTGATAGGGTATCCTGCAAGGTGGCGCTGGCCTCTCTGGCTGACATCAAACTTTCGGAAGCCTCCGGATACTGGCTGCTGACAACCTCGGAAAAGTACGCCTTTACCTATGGCCAGCAGGCCGAACTGTTCAAGCCAACCGTTCTTAAGCGTGTCGTACCGGTGATCGCCATCAGCCGGGACACCAAACTTACCAGAAACGCCGATGGCAGCTATAAGGCAGGTGAATAACATGAAGACAGCGACGAAGATATTTGTAACTCTGGATGTTCTGATCCTGCTGGCGGCCGGCATTCTGTATCTGCCTTTCGCCAGAGACAAGATTGAGAATCTGCTGGCGGAGATACCGGCAGTAAGCCGGATAATTTACGGCTCAGGACATAAGGCTGATCCTTCCGCGGACAGCCAGAATGCCGGGCTTGTCTATAAGGAAGACCTGAATTCCATGCTGGCTGCCGATACCAACGAGACCCGCATCACGGTCATCGCGACCGGCGACTCGCTGATCCATAACAGCGTCTACAATGCCCATAAGACCAAGGATGGCTATGACTTCCACGATATCTTTGAATATACCAAGCCGACCATCCAGCAGTTTGATCTGGCCTACTATAACCAGGAAACCATTCTGGGCGGCAGTGAACTGGGCTTATCCAATTATCCGCAGTTCAATTCACCGCAGGAAGTCGGCGATGCCTTTGTCGATGCCGGCTTCAATCTGGTCTCTCTGGCCAACAACCACACCCTGGACGGCCGTTACCGCTATGGTGACAAGGCGCTGATCAATTCCCGGGCTTATTGGGATAAATGGTACGAGTCTGACGGCATCATCGCGACCGGTTCCTGGCTGAGCTGGGAAGACCGCAACAGGATCGTCATCGGCGAAGTAAAGGGCGTAACCTATGCCCTGCTGTCCTATACTACTCTGGATAACATGCTGCATAATCCCAAGGGAAGGGAATATCTTAACAACATGTGGGATGAGGAAGTCGCCGCGGCCGACATCGCCGCTTACCGCGACAAGGTCGACTTACTGATGGTGGCGATGCACTGGGGCGTGGACTACATTCTTACCCCCAATTCGCAGGAAAAACACATTGCCGAATACCTCTCATCTCTTGGCGTCGACATCATCTTTGGCGCTCACGGCCACTACCTGCAGCCCATTGACATGGTCGGTGATACCCTGGTCTTCTACGGCCTGGGAAACTTTGTCTCCGCGCAAAGCGAAGCGCACCGCCCCTTCTCCCTTACCGGAATGCTGGGAAGCTTTGATGTCATCAAGAGCGAGACCAACGGCAAGGTGAAGATCAGTTTTGAAAATGTCAAGGCGCAGCTGGTCTATACTCAGAAGAGCGAAAAGTATAAGGTGATTCCTTACTCAAAGCTTTCCAGAAGAACTTCCCGCAACGATGCGGCGATGTATCAGAAGTTCAAGGGTGTCCTTACCCAGTTCTGGGATCAGGTGGAAGTAATAGAATAAGATGAAAACGGCACTCAGAAAAGAGTGCCTTTTCTTCTCAGATCTGAGAATCAGCGGTCTGACCTGGGCATGTTTTCTATTGATATGAAGTCATCTAACCAATTATAATTAAAAAGAAGGAGAATGAGCGCTTCCATGCGCTCAATGTAATATTTATGAAGATTTTGAACATGTTCAAGAAATGGCAGAAAGGCAGCACCCACTTCGTGATGCTGCTGGTCGGCATTGGCTTTCTAGCCTTTACCCTGCTGCCCTATATCCTGCCCGAAACCTTTACCACAGACAGTTCACCGTTAGTAAGCATTCTTACCGGTCTGATCGGCCTGGCAGCCATCATCTTCGGCGTGCTTGGCCTTAAGAAGGTCTTTACTGAGAAACTGGATGACATGAACTACTTTGATCAGGTCACCAAATCAGACTTTGACCCCAAGCTGGCTGAAGAAGTCGCTAACAGCAATGAACCGCAGAAGGATTACTATTTCCATTACTGCGGCAAGCTCAACCAGAGTTACATTCTCGAGACTACCGACCGTCAGCCGGTCATTGAGATCAACTGTGACAAGGTAGGTCTGGTCAATGATTATGTCTTTACCTTTAAGAACCATCTTACCGGCAAGCAGTGGACCAGCAAGGTCAGCCATACCGTTTCCACTGCCTATGGCGGTGAAGATTCCAGCATCATCGATAAGTCCTATTTCAACATTGACGGCCAGAACATTTGGCAGTACATTGCGGAAAGAGGCTATGGCATCGATCCCTATCTGCAGTCGCTGGCCTGGTCATTTGATGTCAAGCACTATGGCGTCAAGGTCGCTGACCTGATTGCTGCCGGGACCAACATCCTGCCCGCCTATGAAGGCAAGGAAGGCTTGAGAGATGTTGCCATGAGTTTCGGACTGTTTAGGGTAAACTGCCGTGAATCCGATGCCGAAATGGTGGCCATCATCGCCTTTGCCGCTTCCCGCGTCCAGATCATCTAGCCTGTGAACCCTTATCAAATAAAAAGGGAGTGTAACGTAATAGCGAAAGCTAAAGCGTTCACTCCTTTTTTATTCGCCGTGTTTCGTCATTATCTAAGTGTTTTCAGGAGGATCACTAAAAAGGCAGTTTTCCCCGGGAAAAACTGCTGATTTCAGGCATAAT
>JAEEHC010000037.1 GCA_016280635.1 Erysipelotrichaceae bacterium | reverse complement strand
GGAAAAAGGCCAGCAGCTGCACTTGCGCTTTGGCGACGACAGCCAGCCCTCCAATTATTTCTGCGTCAATGGCGGTGCGGCTGAAGAAACCAAACGTGTAGCCGCCCAGTGGCTGGATAAGCTGTACAGCCGCGAAGTGGTACTCAGAGCGTATTACGGTATAGAAAACGAAACCTATGTGCTCGATGAAGGAGGCCATCCTTACTATACCAAGTATTTCTACGCCAACCGCGATGAAGACAGTCTGACCATGACCAAGCTGTATATGCACAACAAGGCGGGCTATTGGTCCACCAGGGCTAATACCCTTGCTTACCTGCTCAACGCTGAAGACGTGGAAGGCATGACTGAGGAAGAAGTCATCCAGTATCAGAAAACCGGCGCAAGCGAAACGGAGTATGAAAAGAATAGACAGGTCTGGGCCAGTGCCGACTTCTGTGACCGTGACAACGTGATCGGCTATGTAACCTTTACCGGTGACGGTTGGGACGAAGCTTATACCCCATACAATGACGCTGCTACCACCTTTGAGGCCTATGTGCTCCGGGTCATTATCGGCGAAGAGAGTCTGGACCGTTATGAGAGTGTATGCCGTACCTGCTGGGCTCTGGGCTTTGAAACCAGCCGCGAGCTTTTTCAGGCAGCCTATAATGCACAGCATGGGCTGGATCCTGACTACGGCATGGACTACGTAATGGAAATCGACCGCTAAAACCTATATTCCTTTTTCGGAAACGGCGTGCTCTGCGCGCGCCGTTTCCGCTTTCCCTGATCGATCTTCAAGGATGTGAAGCTTATGAGTACTGCTCCCGTCAGTATCCAGCCCACCAAAAGGACGCTAAGCCAGCGCTTCCGGCGCGACCTGAACCAGCATTGGCCCGCGTACCTGATGATCATTCCCGCCATCGCACTTACTTTTCTGTTCTCCTACGTGCCCATGTATGGCATCGTGCTGGCCTTCAAGAAATACAATCCCATGAAAGGTATCATGGGCAGCCCGTGGATTGGTCTGACTCATTTTAGTAAATTTCTGAGCTCTCCCTATTTCATCCAGCTGCTGCGCAATACTCTGCGTATTAGTATCTATGGCATCGTTGTCAGTTATCCGCTGCAAATCATCCTGGCGCTTCTGATCAACGAGCTTCATAATCTCCGCTTCAAGAAAGTTGTGCAGACTATTTCTTACATGCCGTATTTTATTTCCATGGTGGTTCTGTGCGGCATGCTCAAAAGCTTTCTGAGCTACGATGGCCTGTTCAACTCCGTCCGATTGCTGTTCGGCGGCGAACCCATCAATTTCCTGTCCGACCCCAAGTATTTTCCTTCCATCATTGTCTGGTCCGATCAGTGGACCGGGCTGGGCTGGGGAACGATTATTTATCTTTCCGCTCTCAGCAGCATTGATCAACAGCTGTATGAGTCAGCACGTATCGATGGCTGCGGCCGCTTTCGCCAAGCACTGCACGTAACCATTCCGGGCATCATCCCTACCATCGCTATGCTGATGATCCTCAACATCAACGTTCTCGCTGTCAATTCCGAAAAGATTCTGTTGCTGTATACGCCGCTGACCTATGAAACCGGCGATGTATTCGGCACGTTCATCTACCGCCAGGGCATTAAAGGCGGAAAATATGACTATACAACCGCTGTAGGTCTGCTGGGCACAACAGTAGCCCTGCTCACTACACTGTTCGTCAACTGGGTCAGCAAAAAAACCACAGAACAGAGTCTGTGGTGAAAGGAGGCCGTCCATCATGCATGATTCCTCTGTGCATCTGAGCAGAAAAAGGCACCATATCCGGGACGGCAGCCTGGTCTTTACCTTTTTTCTGTATCTGTTTTTCATCCTGCTCAGTCTGGTCTTTATCCTGCCTCTGTATATCGTGATAGTCTGTTCAGTCAGCGACGCCGGGATTGTAGCAGCCCGCAACAGCCTGCTTTTATGGCCTGTGGGCTTTAACCTGGAAGCATACGGCGTGGTGCTGCAAAACCCCAATCTGCTGATTGGCTTTAAAAACACTATGCTTTACCTGGTGCTGGGAACAGCTATGTGCTATTTTGTCACACTGATTTCCGCCTACACCATGAGTCTTAAGGATCTGACCGGCAAAAAACTGATCATGACCTTTTTCGTGATTCCCTGGTTCTTCGGCGGCGGCCTGATCCCGTATTTTATGCTGCTCAACAGCCTGCATCTGACCAATACCATCTGGGTGCTCACTGTGCCCTACGCCTTCTCTTCCTGGAATATGATCCTGATGCGCACCAACTTCAACCAGATCCCCAATGAGTTGAAGGAAGCTGCCGTGATTGACGGAGCCAGTGATTTTACTGTGCTCTTCCGGATCTTCCTGCCCCTGAGCGGTGCCATCAGCGCAGTACTGATCCTGTACAGCGTAGTAGGCTATTGGAATATGTGGTACGAGCCGATGATCTTCATTAACAAGCGCAACATGTACCCTCTTCAGTCGGTACTGCGCCAGATTCTGATTGATGAGGATCAGTCAGTAATGGGCATGGGCGGAAAAATGAGAGCGCATATGCTGGCCAACAACAGTGCCAAATCAGTAAGCATCCTGATCAAGTATGCCAATATTGTGATTACCACATTGCCGATCCTGTGCGCTTATCCCTTCGCGCAGAAGTATTTCG
>JAEEHC010000036.1 GCA_016280635.1 Erysipelotrichaceae bacterium | reverse complement strand
TTACTGTACTACCTCCAGTCTGCCATCCAGGTCAAAGCCCAGATGCTTGTTATGTTCAAAGTAGGCCAGAAGGGTCTGAACGTCGCTGGTAGTCAGCACCAGCGGTTCCCCATTGGCCTTAACCTCTTCGTAGGAAAGGTTGAGGAATTCCGGCAGGTTGTTATAGTGGAACTCCTGAATGCCGACGGTGTAGATCCTGTCATCTTCGATCTTTTCGCCATTGAGTTCGCATTTCAGGATCTGATGCAGGGGGCGATGGTAGATGACCTTCATACCCTTGGAAAGCTGATAGAATTCGGTGTGGTTGCCCAGCCAGGCATCATCACGGTAGATGTGCAGCAGAGCTTTCTTCAGCTGGGCACCGGTCAGTTTCAGGCCGTAGGACTTGCCGTCATACGGGTAGCACTCAGTGAAGTCCTGGAAGGTGACGATTGGGCCCATGCTGTACTTGCGTACTGAACCGGAACCCATCAGGAAAAGGTCAACGCCCAGAGAATCCTTCATGGCATCGGCAAATACGCCGCCCAGTTCCGTCTGACACCAGCGGTCGTGGTGCTCCAGTTCATAGTCAAAGTTGGCAACGACCTTGGCGTATTTCAGATCGGTCTTGGCCTTGATCGAGCCGATCAGTTCTTCCATGCGCTCGTCATGGGGACAGGTGGCTTCATTAATGGGCACGGCCTGCCACTGGTAGGAGGCGATGCAGTTTTCATCGGTGTCGATCACCAGGTCGAAGCGGCCGATCTGGTCGGTACCGGTGCCGGCCTGAACGATGGGAATGCCGTTGACGATTGCCGGTTCCGCCAGGAAGGTATGAGAGTGGCCGCCGATGATGACATCCACACCCCAGGCAGGATCCAGCATCGCTGCCAGTTTCTTGTCTTCTTCAAAGCCGATATGGGTCAGCAGTACGGTCAGATCAACGTCCAGAGCGTTATAGGCGTTGCAGATCTTGCCGACTTCCTTGGCAGCCTCTTCAATGCCGATAAAGGAGCCGATGATCTTTTCGCCCTTGGTCTGGGAGATCACCTCTTCAGTCAGAATGCCGATGAAAAGGATCTTCATCCCGTCAATTTCCATTATGTAACAGGGACGGAACAGCCGGGTCTCATTCTGCTTGATGTAGAGATTGGCGTTGATGATCGGGAAGGTCGCCATCTTTTCCAGAAACAGCAGATGGGCGACGCCGTAGTCGGTCTCATGGTTGCCCAGGGTCACCACATCGGGAGCAAGCAGGTTGACGATCTGAATGGTGGAAAGACCGAGGAATTCACTGTCAATTACCGATCCTCTGAACATGTCGCCGGCAATGGCATAGATGACATTGGGGTCCTCATTGCGGCATTTGGTCAGATATCCCGACAGCATCGAAACACCGCCGGTCAGCTGGTCATCCACGTGTTCGGCCAGAAAATCGCCATGCATGTCATTGGAATGCAAAAGAGTGATCTGTTTGGTATTCATGGCATTATTTCTCCTTGTTATATATATCATTTTAACTGATAAGCATTAACTGTACAAGAAAGCAAGTAATGAAATAAAAGGACGGAAATCTTTCCGTCCCTGATGGCTTTGGCAATGAATGAATTCTACTTTTTGGTGACACCATCGCCATAGATGGTCGTCCAGTCGTTCTTCATCGAAACCGGTGTCCAGCCGAACTCTTCACAGAGGTCGTACATCTTGTCCGCCTTTTTCTGATTGCCGTTTTCTCTTTCCAGGTCATCGCAGCACAGCATGAAGGCCAGTGAGCGATATTTATTGTTGGAAGTGGCGTATTCCGCCATCGAGGCGTCCCCGGTGCTGTTGCCGAAGGACAATACCGGCTGAATGCCGATCTCCTGCATGATGACGGTGACCTTGTTCATCTTCAGGTTCTTGATGATGAACTGACCGCCCAATACCAGCTCGTCGTCATCGTCAAAGACATAATTCAGACCGTCGACATCACCCTGATCCCGGGCTACCAGATTCTCATCGGAGCCAATGATCTGGGTGGTCGGGATGTCCAGGGAGTTGTGGCAGATGCCCCGGACGATGAAGCGGTCGGTTCCGGAGACGACATAGCAGGTGAAGTCATGGGCCTTCAGGTAGTCGATGACCTGAAGCATCGGCTTATAGAAGGCTTCGCCTCTGGTCATGCCATCATAGGAAGGCATCGGCTGCTTCTTGAAATCCTGAATGTAGTCGATGAACTGTTCGACGGTAAAGCCGGCAAAGGAAGAGGCGACGGCCTTGCCATGATCGACTTCCAGACCGCTGAAGGATTCGCCGGTCTCATTCTGTCTGATGATCTTGCCGGCAACTTCCTTTTCAAAATCGGAAGCCTTGTCGATGTAGTCGGGATCCTCGGTCACCCGATGGACCAGCAGGGTATAGTCAAAGTAGTTGGGGTCGGTTTCGTTATAAAGGGTACCGTCGAGGTCAAAGACGGCGATGCGGTTTTCCACGGGAATGTAGTCCGGGTTCTTTTCATCGGTGACGGCTTCCACATATTCAATGAGTTCCTTCCGGGCCCGGGCATCCTCAGTCCATAAGGTGAGCATGCTGGCACCGTCAGTTGCCGGTTTGGCTTCTTCCGGCTGCTTCCAGCCCAGTCCGGCGCCATAGCAGCAGCTTACCACTAACAGCAGCGCGATGGCCGCGATGGCGATCGTTTTCCAAAAACTCTCACGGTTGTTTTCTATCTTATCAGTCATTTTTCTTCCTCCAATCCGCAAAATAGAGTTTAGCACAACAGGGCCCTTGGGAAAACCAGAGGGAAGACATTTCCTTAAGAAATGAAGACGATTGCTGATATAATTAAGAAGAAACGAGGAAAGAGAGGGAAGAACATGCGCATTCTGTTCATCCGCCACGGTGATCCTGACTACGGGCGTGACAGCCTGACGGAAAGAGGCATCCATGAAGCTCAGCTGCTCAGGGAATACCTGAAGGACCGCGAGTTGGGCGACATCTATGTTTCGCCGTTGGGCCGGGCCCAGAAGACGGCTGAGATCGTGCTGGCCGGCCGCAGTGTCCGGACTGAGACCAAAGCGTGGCTGCGGGAATTCGACATCAATGTAGAGGCCGTAAGAGATGAGGAAATGCGACAGTTCTATCCGGAGATACCCGAGGGTGCTGCGGTAAACCGCCGCTGCGCCTGGGACATCGTTCCCGCAATGCTCTGGAGTGATCCCCTGCTGATCGATAATGAAAACTGGCGGCAGAGCCGGATCAGCCGCGCCAGCAACATGGCCGAACTTTATGACCGGGTGACCGGGGCGTTCGATGAGTTGCTGAAGGAGCATGGCTATCACCGCCAGGGCAAGCTCTACCGGGTGGAAAGGGCCAGTCATGATACCATAACGCTGTTCTGCCATCTGGGCGTCAGCTCCGTACTGCTGGCTCATCTGAACAATCTCTCGCCCTTTGTCATACCGCAGTTTACCTGCCCGGCGCCTTCAGCGCTGACCGAAGTCGTCAGCGAGGAAAGGCAGCAGGGAATCGCGATGTTCCGTACGCTGTATCTGGGCGCGACCCCGCATCTGACCCTGGCCGGCGAACAGCCCTCCGGGTCAGCCCGCTTTGTGGAATGCTATGATGATGAGGGCCGCCATTAAAGATAAATCGGAAATAAGAAAGGAAAGCATATGAAAAGATTACTGTCATTATTACTCGCCATCACTCTGCTTGCGGCAATGGTCGGCTGTTCTCAGGCCGCTTCCGATGAGAAGCAGGTCAGCAAGGCGGTAACGGGGTTTCTGAAGGAGACCTTTGCCGACCCGCTGAAGATGGTGGCCGGGGATGATGATATCCTCGCCGCCGCTCAGAAGGATTCTGAGGAGTGGCAGATCATCAGCGAGATGATGAGAAGGACCAAATATGAGATCGCCGAACCGGTCATTGAAGGTGACAGCGCTCAGGTCGAAGTCACTTTCTCCTCTTACGACATCGGCAAGGCTTATAAGAACATGCTGGAAAGATTCACGGAAACGATCATCGAATATGCCAGCTCGGGAAAGCAGCCGGACGCCAATGATCTGATCAGGCTGGCGAGCGAAAGCTGGAAAGCGGCGCTGGGTGAGCAGGAAGAGGCCGGCCAGATCCGGATCACCCCCTTTACCATCACCCTGAACCGGACGCCGGAAGGCTGGAAGGTTAATGACTACTCCGCAAATTCTGAATTTATTGACATCCTGGTTGGCGGCCTGTATTCCGCAACAGGCGTCAACTGAACCATGACTGAAAAATCCAGGAACCCAAAGGTTCCTTTTTTCAGTCATCCCGGAATGAAAATGAAGCCTTTCTTTGACTCGTTGATGATGATTTCATCACAGCATAATCGTCAGGTTTGGTATAATGAAACAAAAGGAAGTAATGGAATATGCGCGTTAGGAAAGTGATGATCTGTCTGCTTGTTGCCGCCCTTTTTGTGGTGCCGGCAAAGGCTGAGACCTATGAGATCAGCGACGGCTTTGCCGTTGAAGCCAGATGGACGCTGGCTTACTTCAACACTCCCAGCACTGTTTACAATGAGGACCTGGCCCTGTGTTGCCTGGCCATCTGTGCCAGCAGCCATAAGTTTGACGACAGCGTCCTGGAGGTTTTGGGAAAGATGAACTTTACCAACATCCTGAGGCTGAACTACGATGACCGCCAGGTAAACAACCCGGCCGTTACCCTGGGATCGCAAACACGGGGCGACAATGTCTACATCATCATCCAGGTCCGCGGTACCAAGAGCCTGGAAGACGCGATAACCGACGTCATGGGCGGGATCTTCAATGGCTTCATGATGGCCGGGGAAAACATCTATTCCACTTTCGAAACCTACCGTTACAACTATTTCCCCACGGTTCCCGATTCCCACGTCTATGTGCTGATCACCGGCCATTCCCTGGGCGGTGCCACCGCCGGCCAGCTGGCCAGACAGTTCCGGCTGAAAAGCGACATTGATAATTCCCATGTCTTCGTCTATACCTTTGCCTCGCCCCTTTATGACATTGAGGACGATGATCCGGGAGCCTATGATAATGTGTTCAATTTCATCCTGAGTGAAGACATTGTTCCTACCGTCCCCTGGGGATACCAGCGGGTCGGCAAGGACATTTACTATACCGACAACCTGTCGACCTTCTCCTTCTTTGACTACATGTCCACGCTTTTCTACGCTGAGGATCTCACTCAGCGGGTGCCGGCGGTCAAGAAGCACCACCACCTCAGCACCTACTATCAGGTGATCACCAACAATCAGTTTGATACGGCTACCCGCTTCCAGAAGATAGTGCGCGGTCTTTTGTCCTCCCTTTTGGAAATGGCGGAAAGATGTTTTAGATAGGGGGTAAGGAAGAATGGTAAAGTTACCCGTCTATCTGATCAAGCTTAACGCGCGGATGTCACTGCGCAAGAATTACTGGAAGGGCGTTCTCAGTGCCTTTCTGATCTATGTGTCGGTCTACGCCTACACTTTCTTCCAGCGGGGCATTGACCCGATAACCTCCCGGCAGATCGTTGACCGCATCTTCTTCATCATCAGAAACTTCAGTGTTGAGGCTCTGATGGATGTACTGAAGATGAATGCCACCTACCTGCTGTCGCTGGCTCCGGTCATTCTGCTGAACATCCTGGTCCTTAAGCCGCTGTCGCTGATCGGCTACAATTTCTTTGTCGACAACAGCCTGGAAAACCGGGAAAAACTGCATCTATTCGACTTTGTCAAGGAAGTGTTCACCCATTATCCGGTATATGTCCTCACCATGGCCTTAAGGACCGTCATTCTGTTCGGCTGGACCTGCCTGGGAATCATTCCGGTCTTCTTCAAGTTCTATTCCTACCGCATGGTACCCTATATCCTGGCCAAGAACCCGGACATGAAGCCCATGGAGGTATTAAGAGAAAGCGAAAGAGTCATGAAGGGCTTCAGACTGAAGTGCCTGCTGCTGGATCTCTCCTTTATCGGCTGGTATTTCGTCAGCATGCTGACCGGTTATCTGGCCTACATCCTCTTTGTCGGTCCCTACTACTATGCCATCTACGCCGAGATCTACGACGCCCTCTACATTGACGATCAGCTCTATGGCCTGAAATACGCCGACGAGGAGATCTACCACCCCTCGGAAAGCTACATCCGCATGCGCGATCTGTTCCAGGGAGTCACCGGCTGTCTGCTTTATGTCGGAGCGGAAGTACTGCTGAATCTGGGCTCCGGCACCGGGGTCAGAATCGGCCTGATCGCCAATTACGTCTGGGAGTTCGACAAGCTGAACCACTATGCCTACAGCATCATCCTGATCTGCCTGGCTGCCCCGTTCTTCTACAAGGGCATCAAGGCCATCATCGAGATCGGCCGGCAGTATCTGGGAGCGGCTTATGAGGAAAACGGCGCTCTGGCCCGCTACTTCGAGTATTCGGCCATGATCTTTTCGATGTCGCTGCTGCTCTGTCACATGCTCAACTGCCTGTTCAGGATCCTTCTGTACATTACGACCGGCAATTCCCTCTCTCTCAGAGAAGCCGCCGTCATCGTCAACCGGTTAGGCATGTACTTCTTCGTGCCGATGCGCGCGGTCTGCGCTCTGCCGATCGCGGTCATCAGCGCCGTATACATTTATTCGGTTCTGACCGGAAAGATCAGGATCAGCCGCTGGAGCGTGCTGTGCTGTCCCGCAGTCATCAGTCTGACAGCGGAACTGCTGATGCCGCTGGCCGGCGGCAGCCGGTTAAGGGATCTGCTGGAATGCCACATCAGCGTAGGCTGGCTGGCCTTCATGATGGTGTTTTTGCTGCACACCATCCGCATTCACCGGCTCCAGCAGCATGGAGGCAAACCAACTGAGTCCCAACAAGCCCAGATGGCCTGATTGCCGCAAAACCATGATGACAGGACGCTTCCGGAAAGGGATCCGGGAGCGTTTTTTGTGCCGGCGGCCAGGGGTGCGCTGATGGAAAAACAGTGGCTGATTTGGTAGAATTGTATCGGTAAGAAGGAAGCTTCATGAAGAAGATAACGCTGGGAATCTTAGCACATGTCGATGCCGGAAAAACGACTCTCAATGAGGCGCTGCTTTATCACGGCGGTCTGATCCGCCGGATGGGCCGGGTCGACCATCGGGATAGCTTCATGGACTTCGATGATCAGGAAAAGAGCCGGGGAATAACCATTTTCTCCAAGGTGGCCTCCATCAGCCATCAGGACACTTCCCTGACTCTGGTCGATACCCCGGGGCATCTGGACTTTGCCGGGGAAATGGAGAGGACGCTTTCCGTGCTCGACTATGTGGTCGTGGTGGTCAGCGGCCTGGACGGCATTCAGAGTCATACCCGGACGATCTGGAAACTGCTGGAATACTATGACCTGCCGGCCTTCATCTTCGTCAGCAAGATGGACATCGCCATCAAGAGCGAAGCGGAACTGATGACAGAGATGAAGAGCGAGCTCAAGGCACCGCTGGTCGACTTTTCCCATCTGGCTCAAAACCAGGAAGACATCGCCCTGCTGGACGAGCAGCTGATGGAAGACTTTCTGGAAAGCGGCCAGATCAGCGAAGAGCGGATCGCGGAAATGATCTATGAACGCCGGCTCTATCCGGTCTATTTCGGATCGGCGCTCAAGGACCAGGGCGTCAGCGAACTGCTGGACGGCCTGGACAGATATACATTGGAAAACGAATACCCTGAGGACTTCGGACTAAGGATCTTTAAGATCGCCTATGACGATTCCGGCCGGCGCTGGTGCTATGGCCGGATCACCGGCGGCTGTCTGAAGGCTAAGGAAAGAATAACGGAAGAGGGAAAGGTCGATGAACTCTGCCTGCCCTCGGGTCAGCGGCTGACCACGGTCAGCGAAGCTGAAGCCGGTCAGATCGTGGTCTTCCGGGGACCGGAAGGCCTGCAGGCCGGTCAGGGTCTGGGCTTTGAAAAGAGCGCCACGGCCAGTTTCCTGGAGCCCTTCATGCGCTACCGGGTGATCCTGCCGCCGCAGTGCGACCGCAATCAGATGCTCAGGCAGCTGCAGATCCTGGCTCAGGAAGACCCCCAGATTCAGATCGCGGTATCCGACCAGCTCCATGACATTCATGTCTCCCTGATGGGAGAGATCCAGATCGAAGTGCTGACCAACATCATTAAAAAGCGTACCGGCCAGCAGATCGCCTTTGCGGATGGGGTCATCCTCTACCGGGAGACCATTGAGGAAAGCGTGCAGGGTGTCGGCCACTTTGAACCGCTGCGCCACTATGCCGAAGTGCATCTGCGCCTGGACCCGCTGCCCCGGGGTGCGGGGCTGGCCTTTGCCAATGAGGTACCGGAAGGCACGTTGGCGGTCAACTGGCAGCGGCTGATCATGACCCACTTGCAGGAAAAGCAGCACCGCGGTGTACTGACCCGTTCACCGATAACCGACATGAAGATCACCCTGATCGCCGCCAAGGCCCACGAGAAGCATACCGAGGGCGGCGACTTCCGTCAGGCTACCTACCGGGCGGTCCGCCAGGGTCTGCGCAAGGCCAGAAGCGTGCTGCTGGAACCTTTCTACGGTTTTGTCATTGAAGCCGAAAGGATCTATCTCAGTTCCCTGCTCTATGACCTGGAGGGCATGCACGCCACTTACCGCATCGAGGATGTCGATGAACAGCACATCCGCCTTTCCGGACGGGCTCCGGTCAGACTGATGCAGAACTACCATCAGACCCTGCTTTCCCACAGCGGCGGTGCCGGCCGGCTGGCGCTGAGCATACAGGGATACGACCGCTGCGAAGACCAGCAGGCCATCGTCGAACAGATCGGTTACGATTGCGACCGCGATCTGGCCAATCCCTGCGGCTCGGTCTTCTGCCAGCATGGCGCCGGCTTTACGGTAGCCTGGGATGAGGTGGAAAACTACATGCACCTCAAGCCGGCCAGGACGTCCGTCAGCAGCGCGCCGGTCACCCATAACCGCTACAGCATCTCGGAAAGTGAACTGAAGAGCGTGATTGCCGGCATCAACGGCCGCAACCGCAACCCCAAGAAGAAAGGGCCCTCCTCTTCCGGCCGTAAGGAGGAAAAAAAGAAGGTCGTCATGAAGGTAAAGAAGCCGCGGTTATTGATCGCTGACGGCTATAACCTGATGCATTACTTTAAGCAAAGCAGTCAGATGAGTGAGGACAACTTCGACTCCGCCCGTGATCTGATCATCAACAAGCTGTCCAGTTATGGCGGCTATAAGGACTGCAAGGTCATTGCGGTATTTGATGCCTACAAGAAGGAAGATAACTACGGTCATGTGGATCTGGGACAGGGCATCTCCGTAGTCTATACCCGTTTCAGCCAGACGGCTGATTCCTACATTGAAAAACTGGTCCATGATTACGGAAAGGACTATGAGATCACCGTAGCCTCCTCGGACCAGGCCGTGCAGAACATGATCCTGACTAACGGCGGTCTGCGGATGAGCGCCCGGCAGCTGGAGTTGGAACTGGATGCCCTGGAAGAGCAGGCGTTGAAGAACAACTATGTCGTCAGGGAAGGAAAGCAGGGAGGAAACCGATGAACAGAACAGTAACGCTTTATGATGAAGATGCCTACCGGCGCAGTTTTACGGCAACGGTTCTGGATTGCCGGCCGGGCAGGGATGACTATGAGATCATTCTGGATCAGACCGTCTTCTTTCCCCAGCAGGGCGGACAGGTCAGCGACCGGGGCCGACTGGGCGAAGCTTTCATCAGCGACGTCCAGATCAGCGACGGCATCATCATTCATCATGCCGATAAGCCTCTGGAACCGGGAAGCAAAGTGGAAGGTGAGATCGACTGGCAGCGCCGCTTTGAGCTGATGCAGAATCATACCGGTGAGCACATCCTTT
The DNA here is from genome assembly GCA_016280635.1 of Erysipelotrichaceae bacterium. Taxonomy (GTDB): domain Bacteria; phylum Bacillota_I; class Bacilli_A; order Erysipelotrichales; family Erysipelotrichaceae; genus UBA1783. The sequence goes on along the minus strand of JAEEHC010000036.1, from coordinate 37,720 downwards.
CCGGCATCATCTGTCACGCCTGCGGCTGCAGAAATGTCGGCTTCCGCCTGGCGGAAGACAACTGTACCGTTGACTACGACCTTCCCCTGACTTCCCAACAATTGGAAGAAGCGGAAAGGATGGCCAATCAGGTGATCTGGGAGAACCGGGAAGTACTGGTCAGCTGCCCGTCAGAGGAGCAGCTTAAGAACCTTGACTACCGCAGTAAGAAGGAACTGGAGGGTAAGATCCGCATCGTGGAGATACCCGGGGTGGATGTCTGCGCCTGCTGCGCTCCCCATCTGAAGCATACCGGTGAAGCCGGGCTGCTGAAGATCATCAGCGCTGAAAAGCATAAAAACGGCGTCCGCCTGTACATTCTTTCCGGTCAGCGCGCCTTCAGAGCCCTGAAGGAAAGCCAGGAGGTAACCGATCAGCTGGTTCATGAATTAAGCACGCCCAGAGAAAAACTGCCCCAGCGGGTTGAGGCCCTCAGCTTACTTGCTGAGCGGCTGAGCCGGGAACTGTCGGCCGTGAAGGTGCAGCTGCTGGTGCGGCAGATCGCCGATGAGCCGTCAGATCCGGTGCTGTTCTTCTGCCGGGATGTGCTGGAAAAGGACATCCGGGAGGTCATCAACGGTTTTCTGGCTGAGCATCCGGAAAAGACCTGCGGCGGCTTCTGCGGCAGTGATGAGGAAGGCTACCGGCTGGTGCTGGCTTCCGCCAGACACGACATGAAGAAACTGGCAGCCGCGCTGAGGGAACGGCTTGGCTTTCAGGGCGGCGGCAGCAGCCAGATGATCCAGGGAAATATCAGGGCAGAACGCTCCGGGATCGAAGAGACCGTCAGGAAACTGATGAATGAGGAAGATAACACCCTTTAGGAGGTGAAAAGATGGAATACGCGTCATTATTTGAAAAACTGAACAGCGAACCGCTGGCTTCGCGCATGCGGCCGCGCTCTTTAGAGGAATTTGTCGGCCAGCAGCAGCTGATCGGCGAGGGCAGGATCTTAAGGAGGATGATCGAGAGCGACAACATCTCCTCGATGATCTTCTGGGGACCGCCGGGAGTGGGCAAGACCACCCTGGCCCGCATCATCGCCTCAACGACCAAGAGCCAGTTCATCACCTTCTCGGCCGTCAATTCCGGCATCAAGGAGATCAAGAAGGTCATGGAAGAGGCGGAAATGAACCGCCACATGGGCATGCGGACCATCGTCTTCGTCGATGAGATCCACCGCTTCAACAAGGCTCAGCAGGACGCTTTCCTTCCCTACGTGGAAAGGGGATCGATCATCCTGATCGGCGCTACCACGGAAAACCCCTCATTTGAGATCAACAACGCCTTACTGTCGCGCTGTCGGGTCTTCGTTCTCAAGGAACTGTCAGCTGACGACATCCTGACCCTTCTGAAGAATGCCCTGAATGATGAAAGGGGCTTTGGCGGTCAGAAGATCAACATCTCTGACGATGATCTGAAGATGATCGCCTCCTTTGCCAACGGGGATGCCCGCAACGCCCTGACCATGCTGGACATGATCGTCATCAATGGTCAGCCGGACGAAAACGGGGTCATTAACATTTCCCGGGAAATCATCGAAGAAAGCCTTTCCCGCAAGGCCCTCCTCTATGACCGGGATGGCGAGGAGCATTACAACATCATCTCCGCCCTGCACAAGTCGATGCGCAACAGCGATCCCGATGCCGCCGTTTACTGGCTGGCCAGGATGCTGGAGGCGGGAGAGGACCCACTGTATGTGGCCAGAAGAGTCACCCGCTTCGCCTCTGAGGACATCGGTCTGGCCGATACCAATGCCCTTAACGTGGCCATTAACGCTTATCAGGCCTGCCATTACATCGGCATGCCGGAATGCAGCGTCCATCTGACTGAGGCGGTCATCTACATGTCGATCGCTCCCAAGTCCAATGCCTGCGACGTGGCCTACATGCAGGCATCAGCCGATGCCCGCAATACCCTGGCGGAGCCGGTGCCGCTGGTCATCCGCAACGCTCCGACCAGGCTGATGAAGGAACTGGATTATGGCAAGGGCTACAAGTACGCCCATGACTACGCCGACAAGCTGACCAACATGAAATGCCTGCCGGATTCCCTGGCTGACCGGGTCTATTACCATCCCACCACTCAGGGCAATGAGGTCCGCTTCAAGGACCGGCTGGAGGCCATCAAGAAATGGAAAAAGGAACACCAGGACTCATAGGTCCCGGTGGTTAAAGGAGTGATGCCATGGAACGCATTCTGCCGATAATTGTTGCCGTTGTGGTGATCGCACTTATCTTACTGGTAAACCTGCGCCGCCGCTGAAGGCACAGAAAAACGGGTCATGTTAATGAACTGACCCGTTTTTTGAAGGAGGAATGCTGGGGAAACTACACTTCAACCTTGAGCTTTTCCGTGTAAGCCCTGGCTTTTTCGGTAATGACCCTGTAATCGCCGGCTTCCACGGCTTTTTTATCAATGATGTTTGAACCGATGCCGAAGCACTCGATGCCGGCTTTCCGGAAGTCCAGGATGTTATCCAGGCTTACGCCGCCGACGGCTGACAGAGGAATGTGGTTGATCGGGGCTCTTATTGCCTTGATATAGGCGGTTCCCAGATTGCCGGCCGGGAAGAGCTTGACGATGTCTGCTCCGGCATCATAGGCGGCAACTATCTCACTGGGAGTGAAAGCCCCCGGTATTGACACCATGCCCAGCTGTTTGGTCAGACGGATGACTTCCGGGTTGGTGTTGGGCGAGATGATGTATTCTGCTCCGGCATCTTTTGCCATTGTGACCTGCTGGGCGGTAAGTACGGTACCGGCACCGACGCAGATCCTTTCATCCCCGAGAGCGATTATCCGTCTGATCGATTCGGCGGTATCTTCGGGCCGGCCGCTCTGATTGAAGGTTACCTCAATGCAATAGACGCCGCCTTCGGCAAGCGCCTTGGCGATTTCCGTCACCTTGTCAACTTCCGCTCCTCTGATGATTGCGATGATCCTGTTTTCCCGGATATATGATAAGACATTATTCATTATCAGCACCTCTCGTTCGTAATTACGAACATTATTTCTAACCATATTATGCACCATGGCGCCACAAAAAGCAATAGCGGGCAAAATAGGACGTCATGAAGCATTATCAGAGTTGACAGTCAAAACTGACCTGACTTATAATATTCGTAGATAAATAATGTTGTTCGTAATTACGAACAGGAGAACATAAATGAAAAAAGTTGTTAGTTTTGGAGAAACGATGATGAGACTGAACCCTCAGGGATTTCTGAAACTGCTGCAGGCGCATTCGCTTGAAGTTTCCTTTGCCGGCGCCGAGAGCAATGTGGCGGTATCCCTGGCTAATTTCGGCTGCCATGCCGTTTTTGTTACCAAGCTGCCGGAACACGACATGGGCCAGATATGTGTCAATGACCTGAGGCGCTTAGGCGTTGATACTTCCCATATCCTTCGCGGAGGAGAACGCATCGGCATTGACTTTCTTGAAAAGGGAGCTTCCCAGCGTGGCTCAAAGGTCATTTATGACCGCAAGCATTCCGCGGTGGCTGAAGCCCTGCCGGAGGAATATGACTGGAAGGAGATCTTCCGGGACGCCGACTGGTTTCATTTTACCGGCATAACTCCGGCTCTGAGCGACAACTGTGCCAAGGCCTGCCTGCAGGCCTGTCAGACAGCCAAGCAGATGGGACTCACCGTATCCTGCGACCTCAACTTCCGTAAGAAGCTCTGGAGCAGCAGTAAAGCGGAAGAAGTCATGAGCCCCTTAATGAAATATGTCGATGTGTGCATCTGTAACGAGGAGGATGCTGCCGATGTCTTCGGCATTTCCGCCGAGGGCAGCGACATTGAGCAGGGCCGGCTTTCTCATGAAGGCTACCGGAAGGTGGCGGAAAGACTGACGGAAAAGTTCGGCTTCAAGGCCGTGGCAATAACCTTAAGGCAGAGCATCTCCGCTTCGGAAAACGTCTGGAGCGGCATGTACTACACCGATGGCGAGGCCTATTTCTCCAGGGAATACCTGATAAAGATCGTTGACCGGGTCGGCGGAGGCGATTCTTTCGGTGCCGGTCTTATCTATGGAACCCTGGAAGGCTTTGACCCCCAGCACCGGCTGGAATTCGCCGTGGCGGCCAGCTGCCTGAAGCAGACGATCGAATTTGACTACAACCTTTCCACCGTCAGTGAAGTGGAAGATCTGGTCAGAGGCAGCGGTTCAGGAAGGATAAAGAGATAATGGCAGATCATCGTTCAACAACCAGAGTGCTGGACATCCTTGAGCTGATTGCCCGTAATCAGGATGAGAAAATGTCGCTGGCAAACATTTCCAAGCGGCTGCAGGCGCCTAAGAGCAGCCTGTATCCGATCCTGCAGACGATGGTGGCCAGAGGCTATCTGAATTATGATGAGAACAGCTATGTCTATTCCATTGGTTCACTGTGCTATGAAATCGGCTCCCGCTATCTGGATAATGGTGCTCTCAGTCAGCACATTGACCAGGTTCTCGAGCATATCACCAGTCAGTGTCAGGAGACCTCGCATTTCGCCGAACTTAATGGCAACGAGGTGTTTTATCTGAACAAAAAGGATTCTCCACAGTCCATCAGAATGTTCTCCTCACCGGGCAAGCGGCTGATGGCCTATTCGACGGCGCTGGGCAAATCGCTGCTGTCGGATAAGAGTGATGAGGAACTGGCTGAACTGTATCCCAATGGGCTGTACGCCGTAACCGAGCACACGATCACCTCCATGGATGTTCTCAAGAAACAGCTGGAGGAAGTAAGACGGACCGGCTTCTCATATGAAGTTGAGGAATCCAATCACTACATCAGATGCATCGCCGTTCCCATCAGGGTGAACGGAAGGGTGAGATATGCCATCAGCGTCGCCGTTCCGGTTTTCCGCTATACGCAGGAAAAGGAAGAGCAGATCAGAAATCTGCTTCAGGAAGCCAAGGAGTCGCTGGAACAGAAATGTGTTTTACCACGTTAAGTGGTTAAATAGGTTTTTTCATAAGGAGGAAAGAAATGAAAAAGTTACTGACTATTATGGTATCTGTGCTCTTACTGCTCAGCTTTGTCGGCTGCAATAAGACACCGGAAAAGCCCGATGACAAGAAACTTGTTGTCGGTCTGTCCGTCGTTGACATGAAGAACCAGTTCTGGGTTGACTGGTCAAATGCCATGAAGGAAGAAGCTGATGCTCAGGGTGTTGAACTGCTGATCAATGACGCTGCCGGCGACATCGCCAAGCAGATCGAAGCACTGGAAAACTGGCATACTCAGGGCGTCAATGCCGTTGTCGTCATGCCTGTTGACCCCTCATTACAGTCATATGTTGACAAGCTGATGGCTGACAACATTCCGGTCATCTGCGGTGCCACCAGACTTGAGAACATTGCCGGCTTCGTAGGCGTTGTTCAGGCTGAATACGGCTACAACATCGGCAAGGCTGCCGCTGAATGGATCAATGCCAATCTGGCTGACAAGGAAGTTGTTAAGCTTGCTGTCCTGACCAATTCCACCAGCGCTAACCTGGTAACCAGAAGCGAAGGCATCTTAAAGGGTCTGGAAGAGAACTGCAAGGTCAAGTACGAAATCGTCGACCAGCAGGATGCCTATACTTCAGAACAGGGTGTCAGCGTTGCCGAGACCATCCTGCAGGCTCATCCGGATTTGGACGGCTTCGTAGGTATTACCGACTCCGGCATGCTGGGCGCTTATGAAGCGGTTGTTGCCTCCGGCAAGGATACCTCCAAGATGTTCTTAGTTGCCTGCGACGGTGACTCCAAGGCTCTGAAGCTCATCAAGGACAACACCTGCTACCGTGCCACTGTCGCCATCAACAAGGCCGGCACCGGCAAGGCTAACATGCAGCAGGCCATCGCCGCCGCCAAGGGCGAAAAGATCACGGATATTGCCACTGTAACCACACCGGTAACCATCGATAACGTTGATGCCTGGTGCAAGCAGAACGGTATCACCTTAGAGTAGTTTGATTTAACAATACAGTAACAGTTCAACCTTGCGGTTGAACTGTTACTGTGCATCACGGAGGATTAACATGCAGGAAGAAAGAATACTGGAAGTGAAGGGACTGACCAAGGTCTATCCGGGTGTCATAGCTCTCAACAAGGTTGACTTCGAGGTTACCAGAGGAGAGGTTCACGCTCTGGTTGGGGAAAACGGAGCCGGAAAGTCAACGCTGATCAAGTGCATTACCGGTGCGGAAAAGGCAACGGAGGGCACGATTGTTTTTGACGGCCTGGAGTATTCACACATTAATCCTTCCGAAGCCATCAGGAGAGGAATCTCCACGATTTACCAGGAGTTTAATCTGGTGCCGTTTCAGACGGTTGCCGAGAACATCATGATCGGCCGTTATCCCAACAAATTCAGCATCATCAATGATAAGGAAATGCGGAGGCAGGCCAGGGCGATCATGGAAGAACTGGGTGTTCCCATTGATATCGACACCCGGGTCTCGACGCTGACGGTCGGCTATCAGCAGCTGGTGGAAATCGCCAAGGCGGTCAGCCGTAATGCCAAGCTGATCATCATGGATGAGCCCAGTGCTGCCCTCACCAGCAATGAACTGAACTACCTGTTCAAGATCATCGACCAGCTGAAACAGAAAGGCATCTCCATTCTCTACATTTCGCACCGCCTGGAAGAGATCTTCGAGATCTGTGACCGGGTTACGGTATTCAGAGACGGTGAGATGATCACGACGATGAATGTCAGAGATACCAACAAGGATGAACTGATTAAGCTGATGGTAAATCGTGAACTGTCAAATTCCTATCCGCACACCGCCCTGCCGCGCGGACGCAAGTCGCTGGAGGTCAGGCACCTCAACACTTCACTGCTGAAGGACATCAGCTTTGAAGCCTATGAAGGTGAGATCCTCGGCTTCTCCGGTCTGGTAGGCTCCGGACGGACGGAAATCATGCGGGCCATCTTCGGCGCTGACCGGATGGACAGCGGCGAGATCTATCTTTATGACAAGAAATATGTTCCCACAAGTCCTCAGAAGGCGATCAAAAACCGGATCGGCTACATAAGTGAGGACCGCAAGAAGGACGGCCTGTGCCTCCATCTCAACATCAAGGAGAATACGGTCATGGCTGATTATGGTGCCGTTTCCCGCTTTGGGGTCGTAAATGAGCGCCAGATCACCGATGCCACCAAAAAGGAATGTGAGAAGCTGCGGGTCAAGACACCGTCCTATCAGCAGCTGGCCAAGAATCTTTCCGGCGGCAACCAGCAGAAAGTCGTTCTGGCCAAATGGCTGTTTGCCAACTGCGATGTCATCATCTTCGATGAGCCGACCCGGGGAATCGATGTCGGCGCCAAGCAGGAGATATATGCCCTGATGCATGAACTGGTTCAGCAGAACAAGACGCTGATCATGGTGTCCAGTGAGATGCCGGAGATGCTGGGAATGGCTGACCGCATCATTGTCATGCATGAAGGCAGAATAATGAAGGAACTGATGCATGATGAAGCCGATCAGCAGACGCTTTTGAAATACGCGTCCAACGCTGCGTAATGAAGGAGATAAGAGCTTATGAAAAAGAAGATTAACGTAAACTGGTCACAATTTGCCATTCTGATATGCCTGATACTGATGTTCGTATTCTTCTCACTGAATGCCCGGAACTTTCTGAGCTATAAGAATGTCATCAACATCCTCAAGCAGGTTGCCATGTACGGCATCTGCGCGGTGGGCATGTCGATGGTCATCATGACCAACGGCGTCGACCTGTCCATGAGTTCGACCATGGGCCTTATAAGCGTGCTCTCCGCCTTGATGGACAATGCCGGCATGAACATTTTCCTGACCGTCACCATCTGCATCCTGATCGGGGCGTTGGTCGGGGCCATCAACGGCTTCAATGTCAATGAAGTCGGCATGTTCCCGATGATCGCGACCATGGGCGCTCAGGTTCTGGTCAGAGGCATAGCCTACATCGTGGCCAAGGGCATCCCGGTATACATCACCGATACCAATACCAGCAAGCTTTCCTACATGGGACAGGGTCTGGTATTTGGGGAAGTACCGTTCCAGATCATCATCATGTTCATTCTGTTCGCGGTCGGCATCTTCATTCTGACCAAGAGCGTGTATGGCCGTCAGATCTACGCTGTCGGCGGTAACCAGGAAGCGGCCAGACTGGCCGGCATCTCCTACAAGGCGACCAGATATAAGGCCTATATCATTTCCGGAATCTGCGCGGCCATCGCCGGCATGGTCTATGCCGGGCGGGTCGGATCCGGTCAGCCGACCGGCGGTGCCGGATATGAATCGTTCATCGTACCGGCCTGCGTGCTGGGCGGCGTCAGACTGGGCGGCGGTGAAGGCAAGCTTCAGGGCGTTCTGATCGGCGTCATCTTCATGGGCGTGCTGTCCAACGGCCTGATCATGATGAACGTCGACACCTATTGGCAGACCTTTGCGCAGGGCGCTGTCCTGCTGGCCTCAATTGCCTTTGATAAGGTGGCTTCAAGCAGTGACCTGAAGAAGAAGTCGAGAGACACGCAGAAGGAAAAGGATAAAAAAGAGGCATAATACGCATGAAAAAAGTCATTGTGAAAAAGAATCGCTATGTCGATTCGGTAAGTTTAATGGGGTTAAGCGATAAGGTATCAACTTACGAAAACGTTAAGAATGCGCTGGTAACCATGGCTACCGCCAACAACATCCTGAATCTGAAGGAACTTGGCTATGAACTAGAAGAAGAGGCGGACGCCAACGATCTGGTCATTGCCATAACCGCGGATAAAGAGGATGACTGCGACAGAGCCATCCAGTATGCCATGGACATCATCGACCATAAGGTCAAGACGAACACCAACTCATATGATTCCCTTGATGAAATCGATCTGAGTGAAGATGAATACGACCTGGTGCAGGTTTCCCTGCCCGGTGAATATGCCTACGAACAGGCCGACAAGGCACTGGACATGGGCATGGATGTTTTCATCTTCTCAGACAATGTTCCTCTGGAGCAGGAACTGGCCCTTAAGGAAAAGGGGCGCCGCCTGGGCAAGCTGGTCATGGGACCGGACTGCGGTGTCGGCCTTTTGAAGGGAACCTGTCTGGCCGCCGGAAGCATCTATAAGGATGGCTGTGTGGGCATTGTCGGAGCCTCGGGAAGCGGGGCTCAGGAGATCGGGTGCATCGTGGAAAGATGCGGTCTGGGCGTCAGCGAACTGATCGGTACCGGCGGACGGGATCTCTTCCCGGAGATCGGCGGAATCATGATGATCGAAGGCATGAAGCGGCTTGACCGTGACGAAAAGACCAAGGTGATCGTTTTGGTCAGCAAACTGGCTGATTATGCGGTCATGGACAAGGTACTGAGCGAGGCTGACCGGCTGGTCAAGCCGGTAGTTGCCATCTTCCTGGGCAGCGATGAAGCACTTTATGAGAAGCATCCGAAGATCCATGCCGCCTTCTCGCTGGAAGGCTGTGCCCTGAAGGCAGTCGAACTGGTCAGCGGAAAGGAATATCACTACGGGTTAAGCGATGAGCAGCTGCAGCAGCTCTGCGGTAAATACATCTCCCGCCTTGATGAAAAGCAGAAGTATTTCCGCGGTCTGTACTGCGGCGGTACTTTCACGGAAGAAGGGCTGATCTACTATACCAGCCATTCCCCGGAAACCAAATTCTATACCAATCTGGAAAATAAATATGCCGAGAAACTGGCTGATTCGCACAAGTCGGTTGGCCATTCCATTCTGGATCTCGGTGCTGAGGATTTCACGGCTGAAGCGCCTCATCCGGTCTTTGACCCGATGCTGCGGGCCAGAAGGACCAGACAGGAACTGGAAGATGATGAGGTTGCGGTCATTCTGATCGATTTCATTACCGGTCCCGGTGTCTCCCTGGATCCCTTTACCCCTTATTACCGGCTCTTTGAAAAGGAAAAGAACAAGGAAAAGGGCGGCAAGATCATCATTGCCAATGTCTGCGGAACCCCTGAAGATCCTCAGGACATTGAAGGAAACATTGAAAAGCTGAAACAACTGGGCGTAATCGTTGCCGAGAGCAACTATCAGGCGGCAAGGATCGCGCTGACTATGCTGAAACAGCTGGAAAGGAGATAGAATATGCCGGAAAAGGAAGAAAATAAGAAACTGAAGGTCATCAACATCGGCATCTCTAATTTCTATGATTCACTGGAAAAGCAGCATGCCAAGGTCGTTCAGATCGACTGGCAGCCGCCGGTCAAGCATACAAAGGAAATTGAAGATCTGCTGGACGCGTTGTTATAGGAGGAATATATGGACTTAAAGGAAAAAATTGAGGCCGCCAATCAGGTAGCGGTTGATCACATCATTAATTCCAATCCGGTATGGGTTGACATTCTGCCGGCCGGCGAGGTAATCAAGGGTCTGGATGACTATACGGTAATTCACTCCGGTCCGCCAATCGAATTTGACGACATGGTAATGCTGCATCAGCGCGGCATGATCTCGGCCTGCCTGTTTGAAGGCTGGGCCAGGAATGAAGAAGAGGCCCGCGAACTGATCAAGTCAGGAAAGATCAAGATGATCAGTGCTCTTGATACCAATACTGTTGGTGCCGGTACCGGCATCATTACCAAGTCGGTAGCCATGATCATCATTGAGGACAAGGCAACCGGAATCAGAGTAGCAACCTTCCCGGCGGAAGGCGTCAGATTCCAGGGCGGTTTCTGCGGCTGGGGTCTTTATTCCCCGGAGATCGCGGAAAACCTGCGGATCATGCGTGAAGAGTATCTGCCTCCCTTAAGAGAGGTAGTCAGGCGGCGTGGAGGCATTCCCCTTAAGCCGATCCTGGCAGAAAGCTTTACGATGGGTGATGAAAACCATACCCGTCAGACGGCTGCTGACTTCATCTTCAAGCAGGACATCACTTTGGACATGCTGAAACTTGACATTCCCAAGCAGCAGCTGATTGATGCCATGACCTATCTGATTGAAACTCCGCGTTTCTTCCATTGTTTCGGTCAGGGAGCTGCCCGCGCGGCCATGCTGAGCAACGTCGGCTTACCGTATTCCACGGTCGTTACTGCCGTCTGCGGCAATGGCGTGGAATTCGGCATCAAGGTAGCCGGCATGGGCGACGAATGGTTCAAGGCTCCGGCCATGATGATGGAAGGCAAGTATACCTCGACCAAGTACACGATTGCCGACCAGCTGCCCTGGTTAGGCGACAGCTGCGTTGTCGAATGCGCCGGCATGGGCGGCATGGCAGCGGCAGCCAGCCCGATCGTCTGTAACCTGCGCGGTCTGAGTGTTAAGGATGCCATTAAGCAGACCAGAGACATGGAAAAGGTCTGTGTTACCAAGAATCCCAACTTTGTGGTTCCCAACCTTGACTTTGACTGTCTGCCGGTAGGCATTGACATCCGCAAGGTCGTCAAGACCGGAATTGAGCCCAATATCCACGGCGGCATGTTCAATAAGGAAGGCGGCCTGATCGGCGCCGGCATGGGCCGGATCCCGATGGAGTGCTTCGTCAAGGCTTTGAAGGCCTTCGCTGAGAAATACAAAGAATAGTCATGAGAAAGATACTTGTCCTGAATCTCGGCTCAACCAGCTATAAATTCAAACTATATCAATATGACGGTGAACTTGAGCAGTTGGCCAAAGGTGAGGTGGAAAGCCTTACCGGAAAGACAGCCAGCCGCTATCGCATCAGTGCTTTAAAACGGGAAGCGGCCGGCGAATCTGCCGAGTGCAGAGATCATTTCACGGCTTTTTCCTTCTGCCAGAAGGTTCTGACTGACTCCGGTGTACTGAGAGATCTGACCGACGTTGACGCGATCTGTTACAAGGCGGTTCACGGCGGCCGGATCAGCGGCACCAGGGTGGTGGATAATGAACTGCTCGCGGTCATGAAGGAAATGGTTCCCTTCGCTCCGACTCATAATCCCATTTACATCCAGCTGATGGAAGCCATCCGCAGCCGCTACCCATCCCTGCTTCAGCTTGCCCATTTTGAGACGGCTTTTCATCAGACCATACCGGAAGAGAGAACCGTTTACGGGGTGAATTATGAATGGTATGAAAAATACGGCATCAGGAAATACGGCTTTCACGGGTCTTCCCACGAATACATTGCCGGCCGGATGAAGCAGCTGGATCCAACAGTCCGGAAACTGATTTCCATTCACCTGGGCGGTTCCTGTTCCCTTTGCGCCATTGATGATGGCCGCAGCGTTGCCAGCTCCATGGGCGCCACGCCGCAGTCCGGTCTCTTCCAGAATAACCGGGTTGGCGACTTTGACTGCTTCTGTCTTCCGACGCTGGCGGAAAAGCTGGGAAGCTATGAAGAAGCTTTCCGGCAACTTGGCTCGAACGGCGGCCTGCTGGGGGTCAGCGGTCTCAGTAATGACATGCGTGAGGTCCTGACTGCTGCCCAGCAAGGTGATCATCGCGCTGATCTGGCGGTCCGCAGTTTTGTTGACGGCATCGTCGGCTACATCGGCATGTTCACGGCTTACCTGCAGGGGCTGGACGGCATCGTCTTTACCGGCGGCATTGGCCGAAAGAGCGGGATAATCAGGGAAATGGTCTGTGAGCGGCTGAAATGCTTCGGCGTCATTCTCGATGAAGAAGCTAACCGGTGTACTTCTCAGCAGGACATTCTGATTTCCGCCCCCGACAGCCGGGTAAAGGTCTACGCTGTGGAAACCAACGAAGAACTGGTTCTGGCCCGGGAGACCGTAGAATATCTGAACGGTAAGCGGAAATGATCTGTCAGGCTTGTGTAAAGACGCTGACTGAGCATTTCCTGAAAAGGAACGGCTATAGCGGCCGCATACATTCGCAATTCAGGCAGGCTGTTAATATCCTTCTGGATGATTATGACAGCCTGTTTACCATTCTGCCTCAGGGAACGCCGTCTGTTCCTGATTCTCTGATCATCAGCACTGCGGCTTTTTCCCGGCTGGCTCTTTGTCGGTGTGATGAAGAGATAATCTTCAGCGACAACAGACTGCAGATGGGAGATCTTATCATTGATTATGGGAAGACGAGAAATCAGAACTGCCGACTGACAGCCGGCTTCAGAGAAAGCGGATGCCGGATCATAGGATCGTACCGTGGCGAGATAAGCGGACTGGCGCATCTGAATGAAAGCCGGCGCCGTCTTGTTGAGGAAAAGCTTAGGAATCTGGCAAAAAACCACGACTTCCGCGAGGTGTTGCCGGTTATCGGGTATGGCGACGGCCTGACCCCGGCAGCTGATGATGCCATTGTCGGTATCCTGATGGTGCTGCAGAGTCTGGGTGTGAGTTATGAATCATTTGACGGAGCTGAAATGAAAGGACTGACAACGGATGTCAGTCTCAAGTATCTGATAAATGCGCTGCGCGGCAACTTTTCCCAGAGGCTTCTGGGCTTACTGGAGGAAGATGAAGTCAGACTGCGTCAAAACATCTCTTTGCTGAAGGAAGTCGGCAGCAGCAGCGGCAACGACATGCTGCAAGGCGTCATCATCGCGCTGGACAATAATTACTTAAGACAAGAATGAACCGGATATCCGGTTTTTTTAACTGGTTCGCCAGGGAAATGGGAAGTCCGGTGTGAATCCGAAGAATCACTTTAAACCAGAGAAAAAGCCGGATATCCGGCTTTCGGTGATCAGGCGATGATGTCGCCTTCCTGAACGCTGGTGGCATCAGAGAAGACGAATTCCCTTTCAGTGGGGTTCTCGGTGACGATCAGCATGGTGATGGGGTTGTAGCCCAGCTCCTTGATCAGTTCAGGATCGATCTTGACGATTGGCTGTCCGGCCTTGACGGTCTCACCCTGCTTGGCGAGCGCCTTGAAGCCCTTGCCTTTCAGGTTGACAGTGTCAATGCCGATGTGGACCAGAATGCCGCTTCCGTCGGCCATCCGGACCGCGAAAGCGTGGCCGGTGGGGAACATTACTTCCAGAGTGCCGTTAGCCGGGGCGACGACCTTGTTGCCAAAGGGGTTGATGGCGTAGGTCTTTCCCAGCATTTCCTGAGCGAAGACCGGGTCGGGGATGTCGGCAGTCTTGACGACGCTGCCGGTTACCGGAGCGACGACGGCGCTGTCTTCATAGACTTTTTCTTCTTTCTTTCGAAACAAGTTGTCAAATAAACCCATATTATTTATTCCTTTCGTGGTATTGATATTTATATTATATCAGTAAAACCGCATAGCTGTATCGTCAAGTTTATCACCGGCCCTATGCCGGGAGTCTTTCGATGGCTATCGGCAGGTCAACAGGAATATAATGGAATAAATCCAACAGAAAGAAGGTGCTTTCATGAAACTGAGTGAGCAGCAGATCAGCGAACTGATCAGGGAAGGAAGAAGGATAATGCATACCGACCAGCGGGAGTTTGAAGGATATCAGACTGACCAGGAACTTAAGCGGCCCCAGCCGCCGCTGGTCAAGGAACCGATGCGGGACAGCTCAATTGCCCTGCCGCTGGACTTTGACCGACTGACCATCGACAATGACTTCCTGCATGTCATCAACTCCCGGCGTTCCCACCGGGTCTATACTCAAGAGAAGATGACGCTGCTGGAGCTGTCCTATCTGTTATGGTGCTCTCAGGGGGTCAAGGAAATCAGAGGAAAGTCCTATGCCACCATCAGGACGGTACCGGGAGGCGGTGCCCGTCATCCCTTTGAAGTCTACCTGGCCATTCAGAATGTTGAAGGGCTGGCCAACGGTTTTTACCATTATCTGCCCATGAAGCATCACCTCGAATGCCTGAAGGAGCAGGAAGACCTTAAGCCTTTCATCAGTGAATCCCTGGAAGGCCAGATCTGGGCGGCCAAAGCCAACGTTGTCTTCTATTACAGCTTCGTCTGTTACCGGGCGGAGTGGCGTTATGGCATTTACGCTCACCGGATGTGCATGGCTGATGCCGGGCATGTAACGGAAAATGTCTATCTGGCCGCTACCTCCATCGGATTAGGCGGCTGCGCGGTCGGCGCTGTTGACGGAGAGATGTGTGATGAGCAGTTCGGCCTGGATGGTGAGGAAGAGTTCGTCTTCTACTGCATGCCGGTAGGCAAAATCAGCGAGAGTGATCAGCAGAAGGAAAAGGATTTTTACCGCTTTGTGGAGGAAGAAGGCCTCTGATAGAGTTATAATTAAATCATTAAAAGTGTATATAGGGGTGGGCAAATGGAAGCGTTATTGGATTTACTGATCGATTTCATCTTTGAATTTCTGCTGACCGGAGCGGTAGAAGCCGCCGGGGCCAAAAAGATACCGCTGGCCATCCGGTTAGTGGTGCTCAGCGTCGTGCTGTTAGTCTATGGAATCCTGCTTTATGTGGCCATTAAGCTGTTGTTGGAAGAGCAGAACATTTTTGCTCTTGTAGTTGCGCTGGCGATATTGGTGCTGTTTATCATGGCTGTCATCAGACGCTACCGGCAGCTGGCAGCTGAGAAGCGACAATAGAGTGACAATTCAACGGGTAAAGAACAAGGGGCTCTCAGTGAAAAGAGCCCTTTTCATATGGAAAGCACAAAAAAAACAATCCATTGGATTGCCATCTATATGTAAAGCCTCATAAGCTGCTTTTTCTTCTGGAGCGAGTGACGAGAATCGAACTCGCGTAGTCAGCTTGGAAGGCTGAAGTTCTACCATTGAACTACACTCGCAAGGTGGTGACCGATATGGGATTCGAACCCATGACCCCCTGATTAAAAGTCAGATGCTCTACCGACTGAGCTAACCGGTCATGGCTGGAATGGGTGGATTCGAACCACCGAGTGCCAGAGTCAAAGTCTGGTGCCTTAACCACTTGGCTACATCCCAAAGAGATGGTGGGAGGGGGCAGATTCGAACTGCCGAACCCATAGGGAACAGATTTACAGTCTGCCGCGTTTAGCCACTTCGCTACCCTCCCAGACGGATCGAATACACTTGATGGTGCCGGAAGCAGGACTTGAACCCGCCACCTACTGATTACAAGTCAGTTGCTCTACCAGATGAGCTATTCCGGCAGATGGTGGAGGTTAACGGGCTCGAACCGCTGACCCTCTGCTTGTAAGGCAGATGCTCTCCCAACTGAGCTAAACCTCCGTGCAATCCCCACGTGCTTTACAAATATACCATAATAATAAGCATATCGTCAACAGATTTTCCGCACTGTTGATGAAAAAATCGTCAAAAAATGATGCCTTCATGTTCGCGCATGGAGTGTCTGTCTGGGGGAATGATGGTATAATAGTCAGCGGGAGGTTTCCACTCATGAAAGTTTTCAATACCAGAGCATTAACGCGCAAACAGCGTTTCACCAAGGCTCTGCTGACAGGCGGAGCCTGCGCGGCGGCAGCCATAATCATTCTGTACATCCTTTTCAATGTTTTCGGACTGTACATGTCCCTGCTCTATGTTGCCGTCGGTTTCGGCATCGGCATGGCCATCCAGTATTTCGGCCGGGGCGTGCAGATCCAGTTTTCTTTGCTGGCTGCCGGTCTGACTTTGGCAGTGATCGTCATCGTTGATCTACTGACCATCGGTCTGGACAATGCCATGGCCTACCTTACCCAGTTTGGTCTGGATTCCCTGTGGGAGATCGGCTACCGCGCCGCCGCCATTTACCTGGCTTACCGCTACAGCCGGGTCGTATAGGAGAACAGGATAATGAAGAGATACGGCATTCCGTTACTGACCTTGCTGGTCGGCTATCTGGCCTACCATCTGGCCGGCATCTACACTCCGGCTGCCTACCATGTTCAGGTGGTCGGCATTGTTTCCGCCGCCGCTCTGTTTGCCCTGGGCGTCAGCATGTCCACGCATTCCAAGAACAGCAGCACCTGGGTCAAGAAGACCGCCATCATCGCCGCCATGGTCTTTCTGGTCTGCTTTCAGCTGCACCTGATCAGAGTACCGGAAATCAGCAGCTTCATCAATAAGTTTGGCATCAGCAGTTTTCTGTATTACATGCTGTATGTCTATTTAGGCTTCATATTCTTCTAGAAAGGATAATTCATTTTATGGAAAAAGGACAAACCATTCACAATTTCATCATCGACTCCATCCGCCCGGTTGAGGAGATCAAGGCCGAAGCCTGGCAGCTCACCCACCTTAAGACCAAGGCCAAAGTCCTCTGGCTCAAGAGAGCTGATGAGAACAAGACCTTTGCGATCGGCTTTCAGACCATTCCTTCCGATGATACCGGCGTCTTCCACATCCTGGAACACTCCGTGCTCAACGGATCGCAGAAGTATCCGGTCAAGGAGCCCTTTGTCGATCTGCTCAAGGGTTCACTGAACACCTTTTTGAACGCCATGACCTGGCCGGACAAGACCATGTATCCGGTCAGCAGCCGCTACAACAAGGACTTCATCAACCTGATGAGAGTCTATCTGGACGCGGTCTTTGCCCCCTTATGCATCAGCCGGGAGAACATCTTCCGTCAGGAAGGCTGGCATTATGAATTGAAAAATGAACAGGATGATCCCCTGATCAAGGGTGTTGTCTATAACGAGATGAAGGGCGCTTACTCTTCACCGGAACGGCTGGCCAGCCAGGAACTGATGGGTCAGCTGTTTGCCGACTGCAGTTATGGCTTCTCTTCCGGCGGTGATCCCAAGAAGATCCCCGAACTGACTTATGAGAAATTCGTTGAGAATTATCACAGGTTCTACAATGCCACCAACGCGACCATCATCCTGGATGGCGATCTGGATCTGGAAGAAATTCTGGGCATCATCGATGATGAATATCTTTCTCAGCGGCAGTATACCCCGCGCGATACCTTCCTGGTAAAGCAGCCTCCGGTCAGAAAGCCGTTGAAGAAGGTCGAATTTGACGCTACGACCCTTAAGGACAAGACGATCATCGACTACGGTTATGTGGTCGGCGACTTTGATGACTATGAAAAGAACGCCGCCTTTGCCCTGATCGCCTCGGTGCTCGCAGATGAAAACCAGTCCGTGCTCAAGCAGGCGGTTCTGCAGTCCGGTCTGGCTCAGGACATTTCCATGTCCATTGACAACGAGACCTATCAGCCTTATGTGGAAATCATGGTCAACAATACCAATCCGGAAAATGAGGAGAAGTTAACCGCTCTGATCAGAGAAACGCTGGAAAAGGTCGTCAGGGAAGGCTTGAACCGCCAGGAAATGACCGCCATCCTCAACAACATGGAGTTCAAGGCCCGGGAGAGGGACTTCGGTTCCGCGCCTAAGGGTCTGGTCTATGCCATGCAGGCGGCGGCCAACTGGATGTACGGCGGCGATCCGCTTGACGGCATCACCGTGGAAGCTGTTTACCGTTCCTTGAAGGAAAAGCTTCAGACTTCCTATTATGAAGATCTGATCAGGGACTACCTTCTCAATTCAGAGCACTGCAGTGCCGTCATGGCTGTTCCGGTCATCGGTCTGGAAAGCCGCGCTCAGCAGGCCATGGCCGAAAAGATGAAGGCCTATAAGGCTTCTCTCAGCCCGGCCCAGGTCAGCGAACTGGTCGAGTGGAACCGGCAGTTTGAACAGTGGCAGACGAGCACTGACACACCTGAGGAAAAGGCCACCCTGCCCTCTCTTGAACTCAGCGACATCTCGGAAGAGCCGCTGAAGATTGAATATCGGACTTATGATGCTGAAGGTGTTAAAGTCATCGAATACGACAATTCCACGGAAGGAATCCAGTACTGCACCCTCTACTTTGATCTGAAGGATCTCAGCCTGGAAGAACTGCAGCAGGCCAACATGCTGACGGCACTGCTGTCCCATCTGGCCAGTCAGGATCATGATACTAACGAGCTGAACCGGCTGATCAAGAATTACATGGGTTCGCTCAGTTTCTCCGTCAACGTCTTTGACGATTACCTTACCGAAGACTATCAGACTAAGATGTGCGTCAGCTTCAGCTGCCTGAAGGAAAACGCGGCAAATGCCTGGCAGCTGGTAAATGAGATCCTCTACCGTACGCTTTTCACTAACCGTCAGGAGATGCTTGATCTGATCCGTCAGGGTAAGAATGAACTGGAAATGGCCTTCACCGGAGCCGGTCATGCCCTGGGCATCATGAGAGCGCTGTCCAGCTGTGATGAACGCTCGACCTGCCGGGAATACCTTGCCGGTTATCAGTTCTACCGCCATGTCAAGGAAGTGTCTGAGGACCTTAAGGAAGAGTATGTCAGTGAACTAGAAAAGCTTTACCGCCGCCTGTTCACCCGGGAGCGTCTGACCGTCTCCTTAATGAGCGAAGGCGATCATCAGCTGCTTTCCCTGATCCTCAAGGATGTTCCGGATGGCCATCAGGTGCTGACAAAGGCTCAGCGGCCGTTATTAACGGACAAGGCTGAAGCCATTGAGATCGCCGCTCAGATCTCCTACGCCTGTCAGGCTGTCAAAGCCGGTCAGGATTTCAGCAAGGTCAATGGCAAAATGATGTTGGTCAGAAAGCTCCTGTCCATGGACTATCTCTGGACCAATATCCGGGCCATGGGCGGCGCCTATGGCTGCGGCTTTGCGCCCAGAGGCAACAACTTCGTCTACTATTCCTACCGCGATCCCAACCCGGCCAATTCCCTGAAGGTCTATGACAGTACTCATGAGTATCTCGCTCAGCTCTGTCAGAATGAAGAGGATCTGCATAATTACATCATTGGCACCATCGGTGACAGCGAACCGCTGCTGTCCAATCGGACGCTGATGAATACCGGTGACGGCATGTACTTCAGCGGCATTACTTATCAGCAGCGTAAGGAAAACCGCCGTCAGATCCTGACCATGTCCACGGAAGAATTAAAGGATCTGCTGCCGCTGTTCGCCTTTGATCCGCAGAATGTCCGGGTCTGCGTTGTCGGCGGCAAGGAAGCCATCGAGCAGTGCGGAGAAAAGATTGAAAGCGTTCTGAAGCTTTAGAGATTAATTTACCCAAAAAAATAGCGCTGTGTCGGATGAACTGACGCAGCGCTTTCGTTTGGTAATCCTGGTCTAAGCAGACAGGCTAAGGGCGATCAGGGCCTGACCCAGATAATAGAGGGACAGGTTGGTGATGCGCAGGCTGAACCGGGTTGAAGAACCGAAGGTGTTGAAGATCAGCACGATGTCACTTAGCGCAAAGGCCACCGCCCCAACGGCATACATGACATGGGACTTGTCCGGCATGGCCAGGGCATTGCCGATGGCTACGGAAGTCATGATGATGACCGCGCCCAGATAGACGACACCGAAGATTTTGAAGGCCGGCTTGACTTCCATGGTCTTGAAGATGTAGGCCAGCAAGGCCGCGGCGATCAGAGCACCGATGATGACGCAGATCATCAGATGCTTCCCCTGGGGTATCAGAGCCGCCAGGTAGAGGATGTGACCGGCCAGAAAGGCTACGATGCCAGCCAGGAAGATCTTCTGCCCCGCTTTTGGAAAGACAAAGCGCAGATTCAGCAGAATGTCGCCAACCATGCCCAGAATCAGACCGATGAAGATCAGCCGGGCAAACTCACTCTGACTCTGTTTCCAGGCCAGAAAGCCGGTGATGACAAACATCAGGGAAGCCAGACCCTTCAGCAGGACAGCCGGGACGTATTTTTCCTTATGTTCGACGAAGATGAAGCAGCCCTGAAGCAGGGCGCCGCAGATGAGCAGAAGATACTTGGTCATGTTTTATCCTTTCCGTTCTGATGGTTCAGAAGCGATCATTACCGGGGAAAGATCCTGACAAAGCTCTTGTGCAGAGCCAGATAGAGCAGTACCGATACCACCAGGCACATGGCCGCGTTGATGGCGGTAGAGAAAGCCGCCCAGCTCTGCAGGATGGCGGTCAGCTCCGGGGAAAGGCCGAGCAGGAAACGCTTGTAGAGATAGCCGATGATGGGGTCAAAGATGACGTTGAAACCCAATGCGGCCAGGGCACAAAGCGCGGCGGTACCGATGACGGCCTTGTTGTCCGTCTTTTCCGCCAGCTTAAGCTTATGGGCCAGCCAGCCGGCGATGAAGCCGATCAGAAACTTCATTAAGAAGGTCTTGGGGGCGGAAGTAATGTAGCGTGGGTCCATCAGGTCAGCCAGAGAAAGGCCGATGCCTCCGGCCAGCCCGCCGTAAACGGGGCCCAGAAACCAGCCGGCCAGCACGACGACGGCATTGGCGAGATGAATGGCCGTGCTCTTGCCGCCGGCGGTGGGAATGTCAATCTTGGCGTAGGCAAAGGTGACATAGCACAGCACGGCGAACATGGCCGTAAAGGTGATAAGACGTATTTTTCTGTTATTCTCCATAAAGCGTTGTAGACAGATACCTGTCCCCTCCATCAGGCAGGATCACCACGATGTTCTTGCCGCGGTTCTCCTCTCTCTTGGCCAGTTCAATGGCCGCGGCCAGGGCGGCGCCGCCGGAAATGCCGATCAGGATGCCTTCCAGTTTGCCGAAGTTGCCGCCGATCTCAAAGGCGCGTTCGTTGCTGACGGGGATGACCTCGTCATAGATCTCAGTATCAAGCGTCTTGGGAATGAAACCGGCGCCAATGCCCTGGATCTTGTGGGCACCGCTGACGCCCTTGCTTAAGACCGGAGAGGTCTCGGGTTCAACGGCGACGACCTTTACTTCAGGTTTCTTTTCCTTCAGATATTTACCGGTGCCGCTCAAGGTGCCGCCGGTGCCGACGCCGGCGACAAAGATGTCGACCAGACCATCGGTGTCCTCATAGATCTCCGGACCGGTAGTGCGGTAGTGGATCAGTGGGTTGGCCGGGTTATCAAACTGGCCGGGAATGAAGCTGTTGGGGTATTGCTGGGTGAGTTCATTGGCTTTTTCAATGGCACCCTTCATGCCCTTGGCGCCTTCGGAAAGCACGATCTCAGCGCCATAGGCCTTGATCAGCTTTCTTCTTTCCACGCTCATGGTCTCCGGCATCGTCAGGATCAGCCGGTAGCCCTTGGCGGCTGCCACGGAGGCCAGGCCGATGCCGGTATTGCCGCTGGTCGGTTCGATCAGTACGGTATCCTTGTTGATCAGACCCTTTTCCTCGGCGTCTTCAATCATGGCCAGGCCGATGCGGTCCTTGACCGATCCGGCCGGGTTCTTGTATTCCAGCTTGACCAGGATGTGGGCGGGCAGTTCGTAGTGCTTTTCAAAGTTTCCGGCTTCCATCAGGGGAGTGTGGCCGATGAGTTCTTTTGCGGATTTATAGATTCTTGACATTTTCTTTTTCCTCTTTCTATTTAATTATAATATGTCTTGCTGATTAATTTGGCTTTTTGAACTGAAATGATGGAAAGTTGGCTGTACACGTACCATGAGGAAGGTTGTTTCTCACAGGGTTTTCACCTCCTTTGTTCTATAAGAAAACCTGTCGGTTTGCCGTTAGGTTAAATGACCGGGCAGTCAGACAGGTTTGTAGGAATACGGCAAAAAACTGTCTGGCTCTACCGGTCAGAACAGCAACAGGTCATTGATGAGGCGAAATGAGTAATAATGTTCTTCATGTTCTTTTTCTTCCTGTTGTTTTCATCATAATCCGATGAGAAACGGCTGTCAACAAAGGTGATCGCTTTTTCGCAAATCCCTTTGGCAAGGATGGGATTATCTGAACAGATCGTCAGATTGTGTCAGTTCAGATGCCGCTGTCCTGACTGTAGATTTCAGCCAGCCGGATCAGGATCTCGACATTTTTCATCATCGACTGGACCGGAACGTACTCAAAGCGCCCATGGGCATTTTCATAGCCGGCGGACAGGTTGGGGCAGGGCAGGCCGCGGTAGCTCAGCGAGGAACCGTCGGTACCGCCCCGGAAGGGCTCGCATACCGGAGTGATGCCGCAGTCGCTGATGGCTTTCTTGAGATGTTCGATCATGAAGGGTACGGTATCGATGACCTCCTTCAGGTTGGCATACTGCTCGGTTATCTGACAGCTGATGAACTGCTGACCATATTGCTGAGCCAGCTTTTCGGCGCAGCTGCGGACATATGCTTCGCGCTTAAGAAAGTTGTCCTTATCAAAGTCGCGGATGATCAGCACGATGCGGGCCTGCTCGCAGCTGGCCTGGCAGCTGACGATGTGATAGAAACCTTCGGTGCCGGAGGTATACTGCGGTCTTTCCCTTTCCGGCAGCATGCTCAGAAACTGGGAGGCGATGTCCACGGCATTGACCATGATGCCCTTGGCGGTGCCGGTATGAACGCTGACGCCTTTGATGTCGATGATTGCCATTGAGGCGTTGAAGGTCTGGTCCATGTAGTGGCCCAGATGGTCGCCATCCAGCGTGTAGGCGGTGTCAGAGCCAAAGCGGGTAAAATCCAGATCCTGAGCCAGACCGCCGACTTCCTCGTCAGGGGTGAAGGCCACGCAGATGTCGCCATGGGGCTGATCCGGGTTGTCCCGGTAGTATTCCAGAAGGGTCATGATGGCGGCGATTGAGGCCTTGTCGTCTCCGCCTAAAAGGGTCGTGCCGTCAGTCAGGATCAGATCCTGACCCAGATAATTTTTCAGGTTGGGATAATCGGCTGCCTTCATCACGATGCCCAGTTCTGCATTGAGGGTGATGTCGCCACCGTCATAGTTTCTTAACAGCCAGGGCCGGCAGTTTTCCCCACTGGCGTCCGGCGCGGTGTCCAGATGGGCGATCAAACCCAGCGGACGGCAGGGGTGAACGAGGTTGGAACGCAGCCGGCCGTAGACGACGCAATGCTGCTCATCGTAGTGAGTTTCATCGACCCCAAGCTGCTGCAGTTCCTCATAAAGGACTTTGGCCAGATCGCGCTGCCGTTCAGTAGTCGGCCAGCGGCCGGTGAAGTTCTGGGATTGGGTGTTGATGCGGGCATAGCGCATCAGTCTTTCACTGACCGGCTGAAAGAAGCGGTTAATGTCGATGCTCATCAGTCATCACTCTCCCAGGGGTTGATCTCAACAGGCTGCTGATCAAGCAGGGCCAGCTGGGCCGGGCTGAGATGCCGGCGGTTGATGATGGCTTCGTAGACATATTCGCGGAAATATTTCTGCGAGCAGACGAAATAGCCATCCTTTCCCGCCTCCTTGCCCCAGCTGTTTTCAATCTTCCAGCGCTCGGGGTTGCCGTCAGCGTCAAAACTGACGCCGGTCAGGATCATGGCATGGCTGGCGTAGCTGTCGCGATACATCAGCCTTTCGCCCTTTTCCATGGTGAAGTCACAGCCGCCCATCAAGCCCTGATAGGCAAAACTGTCGGGGTCCCAGATGCCTTCCTTACGGTCGCCGAAGGCGCCGGAATCACAGCCGAACCAGACCGGCTGGC
Source organism: Erysipelotrichaceae bacterium (assembly GCA_016280635.1). Lineage (GTDB taxonomy): Bacteria > Bacillota_I > Bacilli_A > Erysipelotrichales > Erysipelotrichaceae > UBA1783. The sequence continues at coordinate 13,519 of JAEEHC010000036.1, read as the reverse complement.
CGTCCTTCAGCTGGGCGATGATCAGCTGTTGCAGTTCATCCATGCTCAGGTTCAGACACACACAGTCGCTTTCAGCCATGCAGCCCATGTAGTGGAATTTATAGAGAGCGTTAAGTCTGGTCTTTTCGGTGGGGTGGTTGGTAATGGTGATGTATTCATCGAGATCCTCTCCGATGTATTTGTCATAGAACTGCTTTGGGGTAATGTCGTAGTCGCAGTGGTATTCGTTATCGCGGTCACGCCAGGCAAAGTCGAAGGACTCGACCGGGGTTCCAAAGGCGATGCACTGAGCCTTGTAGATTTCTGCCAGCAGCTTTTCCTTGAGTTCCGGCAGGTTTTGACCATTGGCATGGGCCTTTCGTAAAAGCGCGGCATCCTTACGCAGCAGTGAGTTCTGCAGCCGGCGGAACTTTTCGGTATGGGAGGACTGGTAGTTGTCCGGCATTACCTCGGCCGGCACCACGCCGTACTTCTTGATCAGATCGCGGGCCATCGAGAAATAACCGCCGTCGCCGATGCCGTCCAGAATGTATTCCATCATCCGGTCATCCAGCGGCTTATCGATGTTGGCAATGACCATTTCCAGAAAGTTGTTGCACTTTTCCAGTTTGTCATAGAAGGCCAGATAGTTGCCGGAAAGCTCCAGTTTTTCCACATTCATTTTCCGGGCCGCCTTTTCCCGCAGGTCGTTGAGCAGGGAGAACAGCCAGCAGCGGCCGCTCTTCTGCTGGGCGGTGATGCCGTTAGTCTTGATCTCGATTTCAAAGCCGCCGTTGAGCTTTGCGGCCTGCTGAGGCAGATAAGCCAGATCGCCGTATTCACTTCTGGCCATGGCTGCCTGAAGCGTTCTGACATTCTCATCGCTTTCGGTTTGCCGGCGGAAGCTTTCCAGCTGTCTTTCCGTGATACCCTTCATTCTGATTCCTTCTTTCCAAACTGATGCTTCAGCTTTTCTTCATTGTACCCACGAAAAGCGGATATGGCAAATTGCCTGACTGGGCACCAGAGAAAAGACAGCGCCTGAGCGCTGCCTGATTTCCTTATGGGCTGATGTTTAGAAGTCAACAATCAGCCGACCTTTGCTGTCAACGGCATGATGAGGCCGAATGTCCCTGTTGGTCAGGTAATAAACGAAGCAGAGGTTGTTGTCCTTATCGCTGGTAAGGAAGGTGACCGAAACGTTTTTTTCGTCGGAGATAGTATAGGTCTTCCGGAGATCGTAGTCTTCCTGGGTGTTTCTGATCATGATCTCATCAATGATCTGTTCGCCGTCTCTGATGACGATCGCCGCGCCTTGCATGTTACCGGCTCCGGTTCCTTCCGCAAACCAGAGATGCAGGTCAAGCGACATCTTGTGTTTGCTGAACTGGCAGCTGCCGCTGCAGTTTGCGAAGGGGAACAGATCACTGTAGAGTTTCTCCCTCTCCAGGTAGAGGGGTTCATGGTATTGCCGGCCATCCGATTCGATCAGCAGCGAGCATTCGGCGTAGTCGTGCAGCGTCGGCTTGGTAATGATGGCAGTAAAGCGATTAGTTTCTCTTTTCATTTCAACCACCTGATCGTCCAGATAAAGGGTGATCCGGTCATCGGAGCGTGAGATCTCTGGATAAACATCAATGATGATGTCCGCATAATAGCTGTCTTCCTGAAGGTAGATCTTATCAACATTGATGTTCAGATCGTAACGGTAACGGTCCGCTTCGCCCAGTTCACTGAGCTGCTGCTGCATCTGGCTGATGTTGTAGTTGAGACTGGTGAGCTGCTGACGCATGGCTTCCAGGTCGGCCCGGTTGCGGGTCGTATTGATGATGGTGAAGCCAGCTAAGAGAACGATGGCCAGTGCCCAGGGGCTGACGATGCGGTGATCAGACGATCCGCTTTCGCCCTGAAGCTTGGCATTGATGCTCCTCTTGTAGTAAAAGAAGTAGATGATCACCCCGGTAACGATCAGGATGATGGGTAATATTGCTGAAAAAACAGTTCGCATGTTTCTTTCCTCCTATATCTTGAAGAATTCCCGGAAGGCATTGTAGTAGGAGCGGGTCACTTCTACCTGAGAGCCGTCCGCCATCCTGAGTCTGAATTTCATGGAGAATCCGGGAATGATCTCCTTCAGCTGCCGGCGGTTGATGATGGTGGAGTTGGAGATGCGCAGAAAGATGGCAGGATCAAGTATCTCGCTCATCCGGCGCAGCGATTCGGAAGACTGATAGCGGCCTTTCAGAGTGACTACTTCAATGGTATGGCCATAGGATTCCATGAAGATCACATCCTCAATCGGCAGATGCAGGCGTTCTCCCTTTTCGTTCTTCAGCGCCAGATGGGAAGCATACAGGTCCTTTTCGTGCAGTATGAACTGTTCGTCGTCATTCTCCGTGACTTCAAAGCCGGCCTGCTGAAGTTTCTGGCGGATTTCTTCGTAACAGTTTTCGCTGACATCCAGACGGACTTTCATCTTTCTCACCTCGCATCTTCATTCTATACAAAGTCATCAGCGAATTTCCAGCGTTTCTGCCTGACTTGCACTGCCGCATGCCTGACTTACACTTCAACAGAGAAAATGTGCTATCATAAGGATAATCGGAGGAACAAATATGGATAATCAGCAGAGAGACTGGGTAGATGCCCTGGATGCATATCGGCAGTATTTTAATGCCAACGCCGTTTATAACGGCGTGCAGAGAAGAGCGGCCAATGTAAAGCTCACCCTTTACAAGGATATTAATGGAGTCAGTGAATACTGGATAACCGCCTCCTTTTTCCGCTTTGAGGATGAAGAAGACTTCCTGGATGGCGGTGACGCCATGGTAGGCAAGGCCGTAGTGACCGGATTAAAGAGAAGGTCAAAAAAGAAGGAAGCGGAGATCCTGGCCACCATGCAAAAGCAGCTCGACGAACTGCTGCCCCAACTGGGTGAAGGGACCGCCATTTACTGGGACAGGCCACTGCGCGATGCCATTTACGGCTGATCAGCAGACTGATAAAAGAACTCCTTGTGACAATAAATTGCCCTGTGGAGTTCTTTTCTTATGGCAAAAAAGTTAGTTTCCCGGAAAACTCTTGACTATGAGCGGTGATCATCTGTCTTTTTCAGCAGGTAGTACCATGCGGCCAGGGAAACAGCGCTGTCAAAGGCATTCCCATAGCCAAACAGCAGGGCGATGCCCCTCAGACTTGGCTCCCAGACACCGTTAAGATAGAGTAGAAAGGCCGCTCCATAATAGATGAAGTTGGTCACTATCGATTCGAAGAGCATTAGATCAGTTCTTCCCAGACCATAAAAGGTTGAGTCGATGACATTCTGCAGGGCATAGAGCACATAGAAACCGGTAAGCAGGCGTACCAGCCGGTAAAGGGTGTCAACATCATCATAACCGAGGATGTTAACCATGAACGGCTTCCATAAAGGCATGCTCAGATACCACAAGGCGCAGATGATGATGGTGATGAAGAAGTAGCCCGGTGCGTTTTCCCGGGCAGCTTTCCAGTCATCGGCAACTTCCTGCTTGATGAGCTCACCCAGCTGGATGATCGGCAGAAGCAGCCAGCCCCAGATGAAATTGTTGGCTACCCAATAGGTTCCCTGTTCTCCCACGACATTGACCATCCGGGAGATCATGACCATATAGGCGAGATTGCGTACCAGCGACTCCAATCCGGAAATGCCGCCAACTCTTGCCAGTTCTTCGGTCCAACTGATATCCGGCTTCCCGGAGTTAAGGACATTGAAACCCTCTTTGGACAGCAGACGAAGGCAGACCAAAAGCAGCACGGCATTGACAATGATGTTGGACCAGCCGATGCCGTTGACCCCCAGATTGGCGGAAAACGGCAGTGAAGAGACCAGAAAGCTGTCGCACGCTAATGAAAGCAGCAGCCGGGCAAAGGTAAAGGCGTAAAGGTAGCGGCTTCTGTTGACGCTGACCAGGGCAACCAGAGCAAATTCGGTTACGACCGCAAAGATGCTGGCGATGCTTTCAATGCGGATATAGGAGGCTGAAGCTTCAATGATGGCCGGATCAGCGGCCATCAGTCTGAGAAGAGGATGGGTAAAAGCGATAATGAAGGCGGATAGAACCGAAAAGACACCCGCGCAAAGCATTAATCCGGTGCGCAGCCGGTTGGTGAACTCCTGTCTGTCTTTTCTGACTTCGCCAAGGAAATGATAAAGCGGCAGAATGATGGCTTCATTCAGGATTTCATAGAGCAGGCTGACCCAGGAGAGCTGTCCGGCTATCGAGTAAGCCCAGTCTCCGGGCAGCTGACCGAGAAAGAAGACCCTTACGGTTGAATAGATGGCCGGGCATAACCCCAGCACCAGCAGGGCGGCATAGAGGCGGAAGTTGATCCGTTTCAATGAGTTTCTTATCTTCTCCATCATGTTCATTTCTCCTGAATTCATTCTAACAGATTCAGGCTATTACTGAACGTCCGGAAGAAAACAGCCATGCTTCAGTAACACGGCTGCTTTGTTTTATTTGATTACCTGTTTTCGTCAGTTCTGGGCTTAAGAAGCACTTCGCCGGCTTTACTGCTCTGGTACTGACCTTTGACCATAACCGGCTGGCCATTGATGTAGACATACTCAATGCCTTCCGGTTTTCTGTCCGGTACCTTTTCATCAACCTTGATGTGATCGAGGTCGATGACGGTGATGTCAGCCTTGTAGCCGGGGCGGATGTAGCCTCTTTCCGGAATCTGGTAGCGGTCAGCGGTAGCACCGGTCATCTTGCGGACGATCCGCTCAATGGGCATGTTGTAGCGCTTGGCCAGTAAGAAGAACTGCGGGAAAGTCTGGAAGGCCGCGATGTTCTGCAGGCCTTTTTCCTCAACCCAGGCGTCAGTCATGAAGACCGACAGGTCATCTTCCATTAATCTCTTGACGATCTCATCGTTATAGTACTTGCCCAGGTAGATGCTGCCGGCGCGGTTGGACAGTTCGACCAGCTTCAGATACATGTCAATCGGCTTGACGCCCGCTTCCTTAGCCAGCTGGTCGACGGTCTTGCCTTCATATTCCGGATGTTCATCGGAAATGTAGGCTACCACCATGTCATCCCAATCAATGCCCAAGACCTTACGGTACATCAGGATGGTCAGGGACAGTTTGAAGCGGTTGATCGGCTTGGTGGCTTCTTCTTTGGATAAAGCAGCGTACCATTCCGGGAAGACTACGGTGATGACGGAAGCGCCATAGTGGAAGACGTAGTTGTCAAAAGCGATCGGATAGCCTTCGTCTTTGGTCTTGTGGAAGGTGTTAAGCATCTTATCCAGCAGTTTCCAGCTGCGCTGGCCGGTGAAGATCAGATGGCTGTACTCCAGCCGGCAGCCGGACTGCTTCATCAAGTCAATGGCCTCATCCAACCCCATCTCCAGATGGGACTTCCTGGTCAACAGCGGATAGTCGGCGGAAACGATGGAGCAGGCCCGGGGGTGAATGGTGACGATGCCGTCGTACTTAGCTACCTCTTTGGCAAAGGCGATCAGCTCATCGGGCTTGCTGTAACGGTTGGGTTCATACATGAAGCCGAAGGAGCCGCCGAAGGCACCGCCTTCCATGGCTTCCCGGACATGTTCCTTCAATTCTTCAATCTGTTCAGCGGTGAACGGAGTGGTGTCATAACCGGTCATGCCGGCCCGGATGGAGCCGTTGCCGATCAGCGGGGCGATATTGACATACAGATTACCCTGAGCCCGTTTCTTGAAGTCAGCAAAGGAACCGGGATTGAGGCAGTCAAACAGACCGCCGCCGATCTTATCCCTATAGGGGGTGTCCTTGCTCATGCCGAAGGGTGAGAAGGAGCAGTTACCGGTAATCTGGGTGGTAACGCCCTGTTCAATGAAGGGCCGGTAGAACTTCTCGGCATCCTTGCGGTCATAAAAGAAGTCATTGTGCGAGTGGGCGTCAATGATGCCCGGACACAGTTGCTTTCCGGTCAGGTCGATGACTTCATCAGCCTTGGTATCGATTTTCTCAGCGACTTCAGCGATGCGGTCATCCTCGATTAGCACATCACCGACAAAGGGAGCGCTGCCGCTGCCGTCGTAAATGGTTGCGTTTGTAAACAGTGTCTTCATGTTCATTCTCCTGTTCTTTTACAGTCATTATAAGATAGAAACGAAAAAAACGGGAAGTTCTGCGTGAACTTCCCGTCCGTTATAATGATTGGCCTTACTCCAGATTCAGCCTTCTGTCGAGAATGAACCAGGTGATCAGCAGATAGAGGAAGGCCGGTACCAGAGCCTGAACATACCAGAACCACAGACTGGCAAAGATTTCGTAATTCGCATCGATCAGAGTTGTGGAGATGGATGAATTCAGGGTCATGATGATGATCACAAAGCCGGCGATGACCAGACTCTTGTGCTTGTCAAAGAGGTGAGCAACCGCGAAGCCGGCATAGATCATGCAGATGGAAGAGATCAGCTCGCAGGCCATGATGGACAGGCCCTTCAGCAGAGCGACGATGACATCCATGTCGACCAGGTTGAACAGTTCCAACAGTTCTCTGAACAGCTCGACAATTTCCTGGGAAGACGAAGTGATCAGAATGATGACGAAGATGCTCGTTCCTACGGCTACCGTTTCCAGAATAGACCAGATGACACCATTGAGCAGCTTGGCACCGATGTGGGTGCTGGTCTTTACCGGTAAGGCAAAGGACAGATAGCCTTCATTCTTGAGCAGTCCCTGATTGAAGCGGTTGGCGATGCAGACAACTGTCGCAATGCCGGAACCGGCCATGGTCGTAAACAGAGCCGTTGTCAGCAGGCTGAAGATGAAGCCGTTTTCGACGCGTAATCTGATCATTAAGGCGAATATTGCGGACAGCGAGAGCATGACCACGAATACCGGCAGCATGATCCTGGCGGTCGCCTTGAAATCGTATTTAACTAACTTTCCTAACATCTGAATACCTCCCGGAAATACTCATCTATGCTCATGCCGGTTTCCGCTCTTAATTCATCAGAGTTTCTGTGCAGGAAGATCTCGCCCTGCTTCAGGAAGATGACCTCATCCAGCACGCTTTCCACGTCGGAGATCAGATGGGTACTGATCAGCACCGTGGCATCTTCGCTGTAGTTGTTGATGATGGTGTCCAGAATGTAGTCTCTGGTTGCCGGGTCAACACCGGCAATGGGCTCATCAAGCAGATACAGCTTGGCGTTTCTGGCCATGGTCAGGATCAGCTGGACCTTGTCCTTGGTACCCTTGGACATCTTCTTCATCGGCATGGTCAGATCGATGTTCAGCGAATCCAGCATCTTCAGCGCCTTGTCGCGGTCGAAGTCAGCGAAGAAATCGCCATACATGGTCATCAGCTGCTCGGTATTCATCCATTCGGGCAGATAGTTGCGGTCCGGCAGATAGGATACCAGCGCCTTGGTGACTTCTGAGGGCTGCTCACCGCAGATGGTGATTGAGCCGGCACTGGGGACCAGCAGGCGGCTGGCCAGCTTGATCAGGGTCGTCTTGCCGGAGCCGTTAGGCCCGACCAGACCGATGATCCTTCCTTCTTCCAGTCTTAAGTTAATGTTATCCAGGGCTGTCTTCTTGCCATAGTTCTTGGACAGGCCCTCACAAACCATAGTTTCCATTAGTTTTCCTCCTTCCAGTCGCTGACCAGTTCCTTGATCTGCTGGTCAGTAAGACCGATCTTGCGCATGCGCTCAAACAGCTTGGCAATGTAGCTGTCGCTGATCTCCTTCTTCAGCCGGGCGATTCCCTCATCGTCAATGCGGATATAGCGTCCGGCTGTCCGTTCGCTTTCCACGATGCCTTCCCGTTCCAGTTCGCTGTAGGCTCGCTGAACGGTATTGGGATTGACTCCGTACTGTACGGCCAGTTCCCGTACCGGCGGCAGGCGGTCGTCTTTCTTGAAGACACCGGCGACGATGGACACCTTGAAGATCTCCATCAGCTGCAGGTAGATCGGGGCGTTTTCCGAAAATAGTTTGGACATAACCTCACCCTTTCTAGTGTACTAATACACTAATACAATAATATTTGATGAAGCGCTTGTCAACATCTATTGCGAAAAAAGAAACCGGAAATATTCCGGTTAATCAGGTCATTATTGTCTCAGAGCGTCGATGATGTACTGCACAGTCAGCTGTTGCTGCTGCTGACGGGTCATCTCGGGCTGCCCATCGCCTTTCTGGAAACCGTAATCGCCGAACTGGCAATGGTTTCCACCCTCCAGCCGGTATTCAAGGTAATTGTCGGAAGCATACTGGTGGCTGCCGCTGAGCTTTTCGAAGTTGAGCACACCGTCCTGCGAGCCGTAGATGACAAGCTGCAGATCCTCTTTATCCAGCTGTCTGGTCGGGTAGGCGGCCAGAAGGATGGTCCCGGAAAGCTCCGGGTGATCAGCCGCATACATCGCGGCCGCGGCCCCACCCAGCGAGTGGCCGCCGATGAACCAGCGGTCATAGCGGTAGGATGAGATGATGTCATCGGCCCGGTCAACTCCCAAAATGGCCAGCCGGCAGGGCATGGCAACCAGAAAGACATCAACGCCCTGACCAGCCAGCTGGTGAAGCAGGGGACCGTAGGCATTTTCATCCACCTTACCGCCGGGATAGAAGATCAGAGCATCACCTTCACCGGGTCCGTCAAAGAAGGTAACGTGCGTCAAAGCGGTAACCGTGACCTGCTCATCGGAGACAAAGGCTGCGGATGCCGATGCGTCAGCGCGGTAGTAATCGGAAACATAGATGAAGAACCCGGCCAGAAGCGCCAACAGCACGACCAGCGGTATCAGCAGATATTTTTTGCGTTTCTTCATGATCACTTACCTCTTCTTTTTTCCGGTTCAGTCTTTCAGCAGGGCTTTTACCGCCGGTTCATCAAGAAGGTCATATAGACCGTCCTGCGACAGTACGCCTCTCTTCAGATCTTTTGGCAGCAAGCCCAGTTCATCCAGCTGATAGTCCTTCAGCCATAAGCCGCTGTCCAGGTATCTGGCCAGCCTGCGGGCAGCCTTGCGGACATCTTCAGTCTGCATGGCGGTTTCATCATCATTTTCCGCGATCATTGAGAGCTGATCAAACAGGTCTTCCATTTCCCTGACCCGTTTAATGACCGCTTCAACATCGCTCTTCAGCATTCCATACAGATAGTAATCACACCAGCTGTTTACCATCCGGCCCTGACGGACCAGGCCTTCCTTGGTGTATCCGCACTTCTCCAGCATTTTCTGAGAGGACAGGTTGCGGGCGTCGACCTGAGCCCAGAGCCGCTGCAGTTCGGTATTTTCAAAACAGAAGCGGGTCATCGAGGCCAGCGCCTCACTGCCATAGCCCTGGCACTGGCAAGCGGGAGCGATCCGGATGGCCACGGCGGCCATGCGGTCCTTTTCGATGAGATAGACGTAAAGGTCACCGATGACCTTGGCTGAGTGCTTTTCCTCAATGCCCAGATGAAAACTCTTGGTCGGTCTTTGCGTTTTGGCAAACAGCAGTTCCGGGTTTTTCTCTGCCTTGCTGGGGCCCTTGCCCCAGTAGGTGTAGACTGCCTTATCGGCCAGCCACTGCTTAAGCGCCGGGATGTCCTCAGAAGTCAGTTCTCTGATGATGAGACGGTTAGTCTCAATGACTGGTTTTTCCGTTATGTAATCATTCAATGCCATGTTGTTTTCCTCCTTCATAAGTACCGCGGCGGGCAGTTGTTTTAATTATCATCTTCCAGCAGGTAGTGCAGCATTCTTTCCGGGTCTTCCAGAAACTGCCTGGTGACTGTGTAGTGCTCGGTATCCTGATAGCGGACGCATTCAATGCCGTCTTGGGAGAATTGATAGATCTGCGCTTTCGGAAAAGCCATCAGGATCGGTGAGTGGGTGGCGATGATGAACTGGCTTCCGGTCTTAACCAGCCGGTCCATCTCCACCAGTAAGCTCATCTGCCTTACCGGTGAAAGCGCGGATTCCGGTTCATCCAGAAGGTAGAGACCCGGCCCTTCAAAGCGGTTGGAAACCAGGGAAAGAAAGGCTTCGCCATGGGACTGCTGGTGCAGCGACTTGCCGCCATAACGCTTCATTTCGCTGTTGTCTTCCAGATAAGAGGCCATGTTATAGAAGCTTTCGGCCCTGAGAAAGAAACCGTCCGACGGGTATCCGCTCTTGATAGTGGTTATCAGCCTGCTGAGCTGGGAGTGGGTGTCCCGGGTGGCAAAGGTGTGCTCCCGGCCGCCGCCTTCCGGGTTAAAGCCCATGGCGATGGCGATGGCTTCCAGAATGGTGGACTTGCCGGTTCCGTTTTCCCCAACCAGGAAAGTGACCGGCTGCTCAAAGGTCAGACTGTCCAGCTGACCGAGATGAACAACAGCCGGCAGATCATGCAGATATGATGATTCTTCCGGGGCCTCGTTAAGCCTGATGGCGCGCAGATAGCTCATGCTTTTTCCTCCTTGTTTCCTGATTGGCTGTCTTTATCTCATTATACCCCATACCGGGGAAAAAGACCCGGTTCCGTACGGGCTTCCTCATGGCGCGGGATTAGAAAAAACGGCAGCCTGTGACTGCGCTTTTCTGTCCGCTTGCCGGAGCGAAAATGTTTTCAAGTTGGTGTCAGGATATTTATTACCGCCTGCCGATATGGTAAATAATAAGTATGAATACTTTGTCATGAAATTCACAAATGACGAAAGGAGAATTATAATGACTAAAACCTTATTTGACAAGACGATGCTTGGCACCATGAAACTGAAGAACCGCATTTTCATGTCACCGATGGGCACCACCGGTGAAGCTGACGGTTCCTACTGCAATGAGGGCATCGACTACTTTGAAGAGAGAGCCAAGGGCGGCGCGGCGCTGATCATCACCGGTGCGAACGTGGTCTCCACCAAGTACGAGCCCAGACCGTGTACCGAGCTCTCGGACTTCCATCATGTTGAAAGGCTGAACATGCTGATCGACCGCTGCCATCATTATGGCGCCAAGGTCTGCGTCCAGCTTTCCCCGGGCTTAGGCCGTCAGCAGTTCACTGATCCGTTTACGGCTCCCTACAGTGCCGGCAGTGTCAGTTCCTTCTGGTTCCCGGATCTGATCTGCAAGCCCTTTGCCGTAGAAGACATCAAGTATCTGGTCGGCAAGGTCGGTTATTCCGCTTCTCTGGCCGTCAATGCCGGAGCCGATGCCGTTGAGCTGCACGCCTATGGCGGCTATCTGCTCGACCAGTTCCATTCCCTGCAATGGAACAACCGTACTGACGAATACGGCGGCTCGCTGGAAAACCGCATGCGCTTCACGCTGGAGTGCATTGAGGCCATCAAGCAGAATGTTCCCAAGGGCTTCCCGATTTTGGTCAAGTTCACTCCGGTTCACAGAGTAGAGGGTTTCCGCACCATCGATGAAGGCATCGAAATGGCCAAGATCCTGGAAAAGGCCGGCATCACCGCCATCCATGTCGATACCGGATGTTACGAAGAATGGTTCCAGGCCATCACCACCGTCTACAGCAAGGACGGACATAAGCTTGATGCTCAGAAGGCCATCAAGGATGTCGTCAGCATCCCGGTTCTGGGTGACGGCAAGCTGGTCAAGCCGGAGGTGGCCAGAAAGGCCGTTGAAGACGGCATTCTGGACTATGTCGGTCTGGCCCATCAGATGCTGGCAGATCCCTACTGGCCCACCAAGGTCAAGGAAGGCCGCGAAGAGGACATCATGCCCTGTGTCGGCTGTAACGAATGTCTGCTTTCCGGTTTCTCCGGCAAGCACTACTACTGCGCTGTTAACCCGCTGTGCTACGCGGAGAAATCATTTGGCCTGCCCAAGCCCGATGGCACCAAGAAGAAGATCCTGGTCATCGGCGGCGGCCCGGCCGGCATGACCGCAGCCATCACCGCCAAGAAGCGTGGCTGGGATGCCGAGCTGTGGGAGAAGGAAGACCGTCTGGGCGGAACCTTATGGGCAGCCGGCGGTCCGGATTTCAAGAGCGATGTCATCAGACTGATCAAGGCTCTGGAAATCCAGTGCAAGAAGCTCGGTGTTGAAGTACATCTCAATAAGGAAGCTACCGCGGAAAATGTCAAGGGCGGCAAGTATGACAAGGTCATCCTGGCAGCCGGCTCTTCACCGGCAATCCCGCCGATCGAAGGAATTGAAAAGGCTAAACTGGTCAGCGACTATCTGACTCACAAGGTCACGGCCGGCAAGAAGGTCGTCGTCATCGGCGGTGGTCTGGCCGGTACCGAAGCAGCCTGCGACATTGCCCCCAATGCCGAAGAAGTCACGATCGTGGAGATGCTGCCGGACATCCTCTATACCGCAGCCCACTGTCTGAACAATGACCAGCACCTCAGAAAGATGGTCAAGGACCGCGGTGTCAAGGTCGCAGCCGGTGCCAGAGTCCTGAAGATCACTGACAACTCCGTAGTCTATGAAAAGGACGGCGAGACCAGGACCATCGAATGCGACACCGTTCTCAACGCAGCCGGCTTCAAGGCCAACAACCAGCTTGAGGATCTGCTGGAAGACCTGTATGAGAATGTCGCGGTCGTCGGCGATGCCATTGCCCCGAGAAAGATCCTGACCGCTGTTCACGAAGCCTACCACGCCGTCCGCGTAATGTAGCGCTGATACCATTTAACCTAAAAGGAGCCCGCAAGGGTTCCTTTTCAATGGGCTGATAAGAGAGATTTAAGACCTTTCTCTCATTTTCCGGCCATGGTTTACTTGAAGCCATGATAAAAGGCCCGGCGGGGCCTTCAGGCTTGAATCAGAGAAATCAGTTTATTTCGGCAGGCAGAAGGCAAAGTACTGGAAGGCCAGTTCATCGGCGTCATCATTTTTTAGAGCTTCATTGAGCTTCTGGTACTTGCCGTCATAGGAGTGAAAGGGCCTCTTATCTTCCAGATGGAGACCGTCATAGATGCGCCGGGCAAACTGATCAGCGTTCATTTCTTCATAGTCCGCCACTGTGTCAACGTAATTTTTACCCCGTTTATCGACGGAAGGCTTGATCAGCCGGACATATCGTCCGTCTTTGGTTATGGCGAGGCCGCATTGGGTAAACCAGTACTCCCGGTTGTCCCAGCGCTGCAGCTGGACGCATTCAATGGTTTCCGCGGTCTCGATGAACAGGACCTTGCGGAAATGCTTGTAGACGCGCCAGATGTCATTTTTGACCAGGGCCTGATGGTACTCGGGCAGTGCCCGGATGAAGGCTGCGACATAGCGTTGCTTTCTTTCCTCAGCCGCGCTCATCTGCCGGGATTTATCGGCGATCTGGTCGGCCTTATTCTGGCGGTTTTCCTTGATTACTTCATCGTATCTTGACATGCTTTACCTCCGTTTCCTGCTTTCTATCTTTCAAAGACGACTCCGCCGGCTTCGGTCGGATGGTCCATGTAGGTGATTTCCCTGGCATTGCTGCTGTATCTGAGCAGATTGTAAATGATCATGATATCCCCGGCCGCCCCGTCAGCCATGATTATGCCATAGAACAGAACCAGAGGATTGCGCAGAACAATGCCGGCGATCATGGGCAGAATGCCCAGAATGATCAGGGGCATGGC
>JAEEHC010000035.1 GCA_016280635.1 Erysipelotrichaceae bacterium | reverse complement strand
GCCGGCGATCTGCGGAACCGGTCCACAGACGATTTCGAAGGCCGGCTCGTCACCGCGGGCCTGCGGAGTGATGTAGTTCATACCGGCAGATGAGCCCATGTAGCTGAAGTACTGCCAGCTTCCGAACGGACCTGAATGGTAACCTTCCTGGTCAACTAACTGGAAGTATCCGCCAGCTTCAGCGTCTTTCCAGAAATTGATCCAGTCAACGAACTTCTGATCAGTCCAGTCAGTAACGGTCTTATCCGGGTTGATGAAGTTCAGACCTAACTGCTGCAGAGTAACGATACCCAGAGTATCAACTGAGTCCGGACCGAAGCCCTTCAGCGGGGTACCAGCGGCCTTTTCGCCATCAACAACAGTCTTGCAGGCGGCCAGCAGGTCGTCCCAAGTCTTGATGGCATCCTTATCGATGTTGTACTTCTTCAGCAGAGTGCCGTTGTAGAACATGATGGAACCGGTAACGGTGCAGACGATTGCGTGCAGCTTGCCATCAGCGAATTCGGTGGAAGCGGCATAGACGCCTTCAGAAACACGATCCTTGTAGTCGGCATCCTTGAAGTACTTACCGAAATCAAGAGCCAGACCGGCATTGACATAGTCCTGAGCAGTGTTCGGATATAACCAGACTAAGCTCGGGCCAGTGCCTTCAGTAACTGATGAGTAGACCTTGGCTTCGAAGCCTTCCAGAGTCTGAGTCTGCTGGACTACTTCCCACTTGTCCTGAGAAGCGTTGAAGGCCTTGACGATCTCTTCAACCATTTCTTCGTCATGGTCGGTCAGAGTGTGCCAGAAGGTAACCTTGGCCTTTTCTGTCGGCTTGTCTCCGCCGTTTGAACAACCGGCAAAGGAGAACAGTAACAGTACAGCAAGTAATGCGCTTAAGATTTTCTTCATAATTTCCTCCTCTTAACTTTACTTGTCGTTATCATTATAGCTTTTTCCCCTGCCGAATTAAATAGAAATTGCATCATCCGTGAACTCTAAAAGCCGATTTTGCCAACCCTATGGACTATATTTAAACAGAACTTGTATCTGTCGGTGCTAACAGTTTTTGCTTAATGAAGTATAATGAAGTTAAGGAACTTTACCGAGGCAATTGATTTACGGCCCGGTAAAAGGTACATGATCATTTGTGCGGAAACATAAAGGAGGGAAAGGAGATCGAATTTATTTCGAGATAAGGATATGGAATATAAAGTAGTACAGAAAGAGTTGAAGGTTCAGTCAAGAGGATGGGTGCCGACATTTCACGACATTTCCAAAGAAGTAATGAAAATCGTCGAAGAATCAGGAATCAGGAACGGAACCTGTACCATTGTCTCGCACCATACTACCTGTTCGGTAATGGTCCAGGAGGCCTCCCATGATCAGGATGATTTTGATTTGGAATACCTGCAGCACGATCTGCTGGACATCATGCGCAAGCTGATTCCTGATTACCGGGAAATCGGTGATTACCGCCATCCCGGCCCCATCCACCTGCAGTTTGGCCGCTATGCCGATGAGCCGGGCAATTATACCAGCATGAACACTGACGCTCATCTGCGTTCGGTCTTCTTCGGCCGCAGTGAGACAATGACCGTCAAGGACGGCAAGCTGGATGGCGGTGAATTTGCCCATGTCTACTTCATTGACTGGGATCAGGTCAGAAACCGCGTACGTCAGATCAATGTCACAGTCATGGGTACGACCGAGGATGTTGAAGACCGCAAATATAATAACGGTGAGATTATCAACACCCTGAGAAAATTCAGCGATGAAGAAAAGGCCTATGATGAAAGATTCGACCGTCAGCTGAAGGACCGCAAGTAAAAATGGATGACAGTAAAACAATAAAAGCGCCATTCTTTGAGATCGGGCCGAAATCCTATCTCTATGGCCAGGACATCCGGGATCTGGCCCTTTACGCTGATGAAGCGGCCGAAAAATACGATGTGGACATCATCTTTACCACCCCGATCGTGGAGATTGCCAATGTTAAGCGGCTGACCAATAGAATCCACGTCTTTGCCCCGCACATGGATCCTCTTTATCCCGGCCGCGGGCTGGCCGACATCCTGCCGGAATCCCTGGTTGCCGCCGGAGCTGAGGGTGTCATGCTGAATCATGCGGAAAAACCGCTGTCATTTGAAGTGCTTAAGGAAACAATAAGAAGAGCCAAAGAAGTCGGCTTAAAGACGATCGTCTGCGCCGACTCCTCAGCGCAAGCCGCGGAAATTGCCCAACTGGCGCCGGACATCATCGTCGCCGAGCCCACGGAACTGATCGGCACCGGGGTGACCGTCGGTCCTCAATATGTTCAGGCCGCCGTTTCCGCTGTTCATGACGTCAATCCGAACATCAAGGTTCTGGTCGCGGCCGGGATCTCCAACGGCCAGGACGTCTATAACATGATGGTCTACGGCAGCGACGCTACCGGAACATCATCAGCGGTATGCAAGGCGGCCGACCGCAAGGCCATGGTCGATGAAATGATTGCCGCGGTTCGCCGGGGCTGGGATGATTATCATCGGCAACAGGAGGTACAGAAATGATTAAGGCAGCAATGGCATCTGCGGACATTACCCCTCCGCAGGGTTTGGGACTGGTAGGCTATCCGCATTATGACCGCTTCAACACCGGCGCTCATGATCCCTTGCTGGCAACCTGCATGTATCTAAGTGACGGCGAAAATGAGGTTGCTCTGGTAACCCTGGACCTGCTGTTCTTCTCCAAGAAGCATTGCCTGACCGCCAGAAGGAAAGCCCGTGAGTTATGCGGCATCGCCGAAGATCACATCATGATCAGCGCCATCCACACTCACTCCGGACCCCTGACTTCCGGCAGTCTGGATTTTGAAAGTCTGCAGGAAAATTCCGCTCAGCCAATGGACTACATCAACACGGTAACCGACTCCATTGCCGAAATCATAGCGAAAGCCAAAAACAGCGCCTATGAAGCAGAGATCTGCTGGAATGTGGCGATCTGCGGGGCGGAAAAGGGCGTGGGCGGCAACCGCCGGATGGCCGGTGGTCCCCATGATCCGCTGGTAAGCGTAATTGCCATCAGAGATAAGAGCCAGACCGTGAGGGGCGTTTATGTAAACTATACCCTGCATCCGACCTTCATCCATGAATGGAGCACGGTCTGCACCTCTGACTATGTTTACTATGTCAGAGAGCAGCTCCGGGACATGGAACCGGGGGCGACCATCTGCTTTGGTCAAGGCGCTTCAGGCAACCAGTCCAGCCGCTACTACCGGCAGGGTGAAAGCTTCTCCGAAGCGGAAAGAGTCGGCCGGACCATCGGAAAGTCGGCTCATGAAGCCATTGAAAATGCTGAGTGGACATCATCAGCCTTGATAAAAGTCACTACCGGTTCGCTGCCGCTGGAATTAAGATCCTTCGGTACCGTCGAAGAGCTGGAAAAGAAGGTGGCAGAGGATACGGCCAGATATAAGGAACTCTACGCTAAATATGGCAATTCCACCAACCGGGATGAATACTACCTGTGGCAGAATGCCAACCTGAAGATGCTGGGATCGGAAAACCAGTTAGGCTTTACCAAACTGGCCAAAAGTGGAGTGAAGATTGAACTGGTTACTGATGAGGATCCGGCCGAGATCCAGCTCATCAGCATTAACGATCTGCTTATCGTCGGCGTACCCGGTGAGATCTTTGTGGAATACGGCTTATATGTAAAAGCCATGGCCGGCTACCGGATGGTCATATTCAATGAACTTACCAATGGCTGTCTGCCGGGCTATGTCTATACCCCGGAGTCCCTGACTACCGGCGGCTATGAAACTGATACTTCCACTTTATCAGCCGACTTTGGCCGCCATCTTACCGATGCGGTAATTGATCTGGCCAGAAAGCATAAGACATCAGGATAAAGCTGCTGCCATTCCGGTGATGATTTCTTCTGAAAGTACCAAAAAAGTAGGAAACGGTTTTTCAAAAACCGTTTTTCATTTCCGGGCATGCCGCCGAAAAACCGGCAAAACAGTGCTATAATAAACAGGGAAAATAACAAGAAAGTGAGTTGATATAAATGACAAAAGTTGATATCTTTTCCGGATTTCTGGGCGCCGGCAAGACGACGCTGATCCGCAAGCTGCTTAAGGAGAGCTTCGCGGGCGAAAAGATCGTCCTGATCGAAAATGAATTCGGCGAGATCGCCATTGACGGCGGTTTCCTGCAGGATGCCGGAATTGAGATCAGAGAAATGAGCCAGGGCTGCATCTGCTGCTCACTGGTCGGTGACTTCCGGGAAGCCTTAGGCAAGGTTCTGGAGGAAATGCATCCGGAGCGCATCATCATCGAACCCTCCGGCGTCGGCAAGCTCTCCGATGTCATCCGGGCTGTTCAGAAGGTGGAAAGCGATGAACTGGTGCTCAACAGCTTCACCACTGTCGTCGATGTTAATAAGTGCAAGATCTACGTCAATAACTTCGGTGAGTTTTTCAACGACCAGATCCAGCATGCCAACTCCATCATCTTAAGCCGCACGCAAAACGCTGACGAGAAGAAGGTGGAAGAAGTGGTAGAGATGCTGAAAGAAGCTAATCCCAATGCCACAATCGTCACCACTCCCTGGGATCAGTTATCCGGAAATGACATTCTGGATACGCTGGAACACAAGAATACCCTGGAAGCCGAATTAAAGAAGCTGGCCGAGGAGACTGCTGAAGAAGAACATCATCACCATCACCACCACCATCATCACCACCATGACGAAGATGAGGAGCATAAGCACCACCATGACCATGATGATGACGAGGATGAGGAGGAACATGAACATCACCATCACCATGACGAAGATGAGGAGGAACATGAGCACCATCACCGTCATCATGATGAAGATGAGGAAGAACATGAGCATCACGAACATCATCACCACCATCACCACCACGATGATGACGAAGATGATGATCACGATGCTGATGAGATCTTTGACAGCTATGGCTATGAGACCAGCCGCAAGTATGATGCCGCCGAAATTGAAGACATCCTGAAGCAGCTTGATGACCGGGATAAATACGGCTTCATCTTACGGGCCAAGGGCATCGTCGCCGGCAAGGACGGCAACTGGATCCACTTCGACTATGTTCCCGAAGAGATCAGCGTGCGCATCGGTAATGCCATCAGCCGCGGACGCTTCTGCGTCATCGGCGCTGAGATGAACTTCGAAGCTCTGGAAGAACTCTTCGATAACAAGGGATAAGCTCATGAGAAGAGAAGTACCCGTATATCTGATCACCGGTTTCCTGGAATCCGGCAAGACCAGATTCATCATCGATACTCTCCATGATCCTCAGTTCAATGACGGCTCCTCAACGCTGATCATCGTCTGTGAGCAGGGCGAGATCGAATACGAGCCCGATGAGAAGTACATGGACAGCTGCCATCTGGAATACATCACCAACGAGGCGGAACTCAATCCTCAGCTTTTGACCGAGATGGAAGACAAGTATAAGGCCACCCAGATCCTGATCGAATACAACGGCATGTGGCCGCTGTCTTCCCTGATGGATAACAAGCCGGCTCACTGGCTGATCTATCAGTCCATGATGTTCATTGATTCCACAACCTATGAAGCCTACAACCAGATGTTCAGAAACCTGATGGTCGACAAGATCAATAACTGTGAACTGGTCATCTTCAACCGGGTTGACCCCAAGCGCGACACCGGCCTGCTGCACGCCATGATTAGGGCGGTCAACCGCCGCCGGCAGATCTGTTATGAGTATCCTGATGGAACCACTCAGTATGACGATACCGTTGATGAACTGCCCTTCGACTTCAGCAAGGATGACATCTACGTCGACCTGGAGGACTACGCAGTCTGGTACCGTGACATTGCCGAGGATTATTCCCGCTATGAAGGCAAGAAGGTCCATCTCACCGCTGAGATCGTGGAAAACCGCTTTACCAAAGAGCAGCTGACCATCGGAAGACCGGTGATGACCTGCTGCGTTGCTGACATCACCTTCCGGGGACTAATGTGTGAAAACAGGACCCCGAAGAAACTGAAGATGGAACACTGGTATGATGTCGCCGCCACCGTTGTTGAAAAGTACAGCGAGGGCTATGGCGGACTGGGACCGGTGCTGGAGATCACGGAAATCAACGAAGTACCCAAACCTGCCAATGAAGTAGCGACTTTCTATTAGAAAGCCGCTTTTTCTTTTACCGGAATTAATATGTTAAAATAAAGAAAAGGAAGGTGTCCGTTATGGAATACAAACGCATCGATAATGTCATCATCGCCCGCATTGACCGCGGTGAGGAGATCCTGAAGGCCATCAGCCTGATCGCCCGGGCTGAAGACATCAAGCTGGCCAACATCAACGCCTTAGGTGCCCTGAGCGAGTTTACCGTCGGCGTCTACAACGTTGAAAAACAGCAGTATTTCAAAAATGACTTCTCCGGGGCCTATGAGATCGTCTCCCTGACCGGCTCGATCAATACCATGGATGGCAAGTACTACTCCCACCTGCATTTATGCGCGGCCGATGAGAAGGGGCAGGCCTTCGGCGGCCATCTCAACCGGGCCGTGGTCTCGGCAACCTGTGAGATGTTCATCTACCTTCTTAACGGCACCGTTGACCGCTTTAAGGACCCTCTGACCGGTCTTAATTTGTTCAAATTCTAAGCGCGGTCCCTAAAAAGTTGTTATAATGAAAAGGAATTAATACAGGAGGAAATTATGACCTATAAATTAGTATTAGTCAGACATGGCGAAAGCGAATGGAACAAACTGAACCTCTTTACCGGCTGGACAGACGTTGACCTGACCGAAACCGGACACGCCGAAGCTGCCAATGGCGGCAAGCTCTTAAAGGAAGCCGGCTTCAGTTTCGATGTCTGCTACACTTCCGTTCTGAAGAGAGCCATCCATACTGCCAACCATGTTCTGTTTGAACTGGATGAGGAATGGATCCCGGTCATCAAGCACTGGAGACTGAATGAAAGACATTACGGTGCCCTGCAGGGTCTCAACAAGGCCGAAACCGCGGCCAAGTACGGTCAGGAACAGGTTACCTTATGGAGACGTTCCTACGACGTTCAGCCGCCGGCTCTGGAACCGGAAGACAAGCGCAATCCGGCTAACCAGCCGATCTATGCCGGCATTGATCCCAAGGATCTGCCGCTGACCGAATGCCTGAAGGACTGCGTTGCCAGAGTCGTACCTTATTATGAAGGAACCATCAAGGAAGACATGAAGGCCGGTAAGAAGGTCATCATCGTTGCCCACGGAAACTCCCTGCGTTCACTGGTCAAGTACCTGGACAACATCTCTGATGAGGACATCATCAGCCTGAACATCCCCACCGGTGTTCCGCTGGTCTATGAACTTGACGATGAATTCAAGCCCATCAAGCATTATTACCTGGGAAATGCTGACGAAATTGCCGCCAAGGTAAATGCCGTCGCCAACCAGGCCAACGCCAAGAAGGGTTAATCAGTAATCATTACGAAAACGAGAGCAGCTGATGCTGCTCTTTTTTCGGGCTTATTTGAATTCAATGACCAGAATCTTGCCCAATCCCTCGGCCAGTCGCTGGAGCGTTCTTATCGAAGGATTGGCAGTACCGTTCTCCAGCTTGCTGATGTCAGATTGCGCAATACCGGTTTTTTCCGACAGCTGTTTCTGGGTCATTCCGGTCTCCGTTCGGGCTTCAATCATGGCCTTGATGATCTGATACTCCGGCTGAAGGGCTTCCCATTCCTTGCGGAATTCCGGGTCCTGGAGATCTTCATTCAATGTGTCTCGAAAGTATCTTGGCATCTTATCTTCCTCCTCTGGATGAATAAGTCTGTTTCCTTTTTAGTGCTAACGCAATTTCCTTAGCTGGGGTCTTTTGGGTTTTCTTAACAAAGCCATTTGTCAAAACAATTCTCTTTCCGTGATAAAAGAAATACAGTACTCTGACGATGTTTGAACTCTGTACGGCTCTTATTTCAAAGATACCATCAACCAAATGACGCGAATACGGTTCTCTGACTTCATTTCCATAGCTTTCGAGCAGACAAATAATCATTCCGATGCGAGCTCTCATCTTCTTATCAAGGCTACAAATGAACTCCTCTGCCGGATAAGTACCGTTTTCTTCCTGATAATACTCAACTAAGAACACTATACCGCCTCCATTATATGTGATATATCCTATATCTACAATAGTTTTCAATTACTCTTTGTTATTATTGTTAGCCTGAGCTGAGTGCATTTCCTTTTTATGGAAACAAAAAAATGACCGGAATGTTATTCTGGTCATTTCCTTCAACGATATTAATGCTGACTTCAAATAAGTTGCTCTTCTTCCGGATACCTCAATCCCCATTGCTTTCTCAGAAGCGTCATGATGCTCATTACGTCCCGGGAATAATCCAGTTTCATCAGCTGTTCATCACCGTTTCTGATTGCTGTTTCCATGTCTTCCATCTCATAGACCAGAGCGTCAGCCGTCTTTCCGGCCAAGACTTCGGTCTTTTCGCCGCTTACGGCATCAGTTATGACTGCCTTATCAGCTCTGGGGAATTCCATTATCTCAATGTAACCTTTCTCTAAGGAGATCATCGCCCGTTTGGGCTGCTTGGAGTGCATGGTCAGGGCCACGGTTGCCATCTGCGAGTCCGGATTCTGAAGCAGGATGGTTGCCTGCTCGTCAACTCCGGTTGGTGCCGGTTTCCATTGGCTGACTATCTTATCCGGAGCTGCACTCATGAAGGAGCGGACAATGCTGAGAGCGTAGACACCGATATCCAGCAAAGCTCCGCCAGCCAGACTGCGGTTGAAGAAGCGGTTTTCCATGTTGTATTCCTTAAAGGAACCGAAGTTGACGGTGATCATCTGCACCTTTCCCAGTGATCCGCTTTCCACGATCTGCCAAAGCTTCTTATATAATGGCATGTGCCAGATGGTCATTGCCTCTGCCAGCACCAGATTGCGGTTTTTTGCCAGATTGGCAAGTTCTTCCAGTTCCCCACTGTTAAGGGTAATGGATTTTTCCGCCAGCACATGCTTGCCGCTTTCCAATGCCTTCTTTATGAATCCGTAATGAGTGTTATGAGGAGTGGTAAGATAAATGACATCAACATTTGGATCATCAAACACCTCATCGATGTGCTCATAGATCTTTTCCACACCATACTTCCTGCCATAGGCCACACCCTTTTCATAGGTGCGGTTGGCTACGCCATAGAGTTTCTTTCCAATTTTCTGCAGACCGGCAGCCATTTCATTGGCGATCACGCCGGTACCGATTACCGCCCAGTTGATTTCCTTATTCATGTTCGTCACCTCATATTCAATTGGTTTATAAACATATGATAACCGAACAAACCACAAAAAAACCGGCGACTTGCTATTTTTGCAGGGGCAGGCCCAACTATCTTCGCCGTTGAAGTGCTTAACTTCTGTGTTCGGGATGGGAACAGGTGTGACCACTTCGCTATAATCACCGGATCTTTTGTATGTAGAGAGATGATTCTCTCAAAACCAAATAACAGATAAGTCTTTTCTCGTGTTAGGGCGTCTCATTGAATCAATCTTAGATTAAGTCCTCGTTCTATTAGTATCAGTCCGCTGAACATGTCACCATGCTTGCACGCCTGACCTATCAACCTCGTAGTCTTCAAGGGAACTTACCTCTTTCGAGTGGGAGATCTCATCTTGGAGCCGGTTTCACGCTTAGATGCCTTCAGCGTTTATCCGATCCATAGTTAGCTACCCAGCTATGCCCTTGGCAGGACAACTGGTGTACCAGCGCTATGTCCATCCTGGTCCTCTCGTACTAGGGACAGCACTCCTCAAATCTCCTACGCCCACAACAGATAGGGACCGAACTGTCTCACGACGTTCTGAACCCAGCTCGCGTACCGCTTTAATGGGCGGACAGCCCAACCCTTGGAACCTAATTCAGCTCCAGGATGCG
>JAEEHC010000034.1 GCA_016280635.1 Erysipelotrichaceae bacterium | reverse complement strand
TGGTGTGGAATGAGTGCGGTTATGATACAATTATCAGGCGAGGTAACTGTTATGAGAATTCTGGTTGTCAATGATGACGGCATCAGCGCCCCGGGTATCCGGGCACTGGTCAATGAGCTGAAGAAGATCGGTGAGGTCACTGTTTCCGCTCCCCTGACAGGCATGAGCGGGGCCGGTCACGGCTTAAGCATCAATAAAGTGCTGCGGGTGGAAAAGCAGCAGTTTGATGAAAATGTCATCGGTTATGCCGTCGAGGGTACACCCCGGGACTGCGCCGAACTGGGCATCAACGCCTTCATGAAGAATCAGGTCGACCTGCTGGTCACCGGCATCAACCAGGGCAGCAACCTTTCCAATAACATCCCCTGCTCGGGAACCTGCGGTGCGGCCTGCACCGGACTGGATTACGGTATCCCAGCCATTGCCATGTCTTTGGACTTTGGCGATGAATACGATTACTCCTACAGCGCTGAGATCGGCCGGAACATGGCAGAATGGTTCATCAGGCAGCCCTTCAACCGCCAGTTTGTCCTTAACGTCAACGTTCCCAACCTGCCCAGGGAAGAGATCAAAGGTTATCGCATCTGCGGCCATGGCGGCAATTATCTCTACCATCAGGACCTGACACCCCGCTATGACGGCCGCTATTACTACTACGACACCTCAGCCTCTGAATTCTCCTTTGTCAACATGGTGGAGAACCTGGAAGGCGACATCTACGCGCTCCATCACGGTTACATCACCGTTTCCCCGATCCGGCTGGACATGGTCTCCTATGGCGACTTCCCCAGGTTGCAGGACAACATCGATCAATTCAAGTACTGAAAACAGCAGAAAAAGCCAGGAACTGACATAATCAGTTCCCGGCTTTTTAATATTTAGTATTCAATTGATGATTCCGGCAAGCAGAAATTCACTGTGTCCTTTTTTTGCAGGTAAAATCGTTGTACATCACGCATTCCTCACCAAATGACAGCTTGAGCAGGCCGCCCTTGCGGCCAAACTCATTCTCTGTCAGGGGATAGAGCCGGAAGCTCATCTCGTCCCCGTCTTCGTCGATGGTCCTGGCGTGAAGCTCACCATCTTTCAGAAAGACCTCATCGACGATGATTTCAGCGTCCTGGGGATGCTCATATTTGCCGCAGCAGCTCTCCCACTTCGACTTGTCCGGGTTTTTGATCGCGAGATCCTCGATGGAGACAATAGGCTTGGGCTCCTTATCCCTGGCGACCGCTTCCATGCCATCCCAGTAGCCCAAATACGCTCTGACATCCCGGTAATCCCGGCAGCTGAGGATCACAAGAACCCTGTCTGCGTCAACGAAACGCTCAAACCAGGTAGCGACGCCCGGCATGCCACCGCTGTGGCTGACGACGAGACCCAGCTCATCATCATGGCCGACGGCCCAGCCGAAACCGTAGCCCAGCTCATCATCCTCATCGTAAACAGCATCCTCGCCGTTGTTGAGCTTTCCGGGGGTGTACATGATCTTCTGCTCTTCGAGGGTGAGCACTTTGCCTTCGCGCAGGGCCCTGTCCCATTTGAACATGTCAAAGATGTTGGTGTAAACATAATCGTCGCCGTCCAGGCCGTCAAAGGCGACCACATCGCCTTCTTCTGTAGAATCGATGTCTGCTACGCATTTTTCATCATCATATACCGTCGCCTGAGCGTAGTTTTCAAAAGGAACGCCGTCTCGGCGGATATGGCAGTAATAGGTGGAGTTCATGCCGATGGGCTCGAAAATATTCTTCTGCAGGAACTTTGCATAGGGAATGCCGGAGAGCCGTTCCACCAGCAACGCCAGCAGATTATAGCCGGTATTGGAATAATGCAGGCCTTCACCCGAGGAGAAGTACGGTTTCGCCTTGGTTTCCTGAAGAAAGCGCAGAATCTCGTCGTTGCCCGGTACCCGCTTTTCTTCCTTCCAGATCTTGATGAACCAATCCGCATCGTCGAAGTAATCGGGAATACCGCTCGTATGGGTCAGCAGATGCCGGACTGTCACGCCCGGGTAGGGGATCTCCGGGAAAAACTGCGTGATCTCATCCTCCGGATTTAGAAGGCCCTGGCGCACCAGCAGCATGACCGCCGCTGACGTAAATGTCTTGCTGACGGAAGCCAGCTGGAAGATCGACTCCTCTGTGATCGGCAGCGTGTTTTCGGGATCGCGGAAACCGAGAGCGCCCTTGGACATGATCTCGCCCTTTTCGGCATAGAGCCAGGCCCCGTTGAAGTCATCCTTTTCATTCAGCTCGCAGGCCAGCTTTTGCATCATATCATTCTTATCCATCAGTATATTCCTCCATTATTCCTTTGCGTTTTTGTAGATCTCGCAGGCGATGTCGTCCATCGCTTCGTCGGCTGCTTCCGTGACGTTATTGTACATGATGGCAACGCAGATGTCTTTCTTGCGGGAAAAGACCCAGCTGGTCAGAAAGCCCCAGTTTTCTCCGGTATGGCCGGCAACGCTGTCTTTGCGCGCTTCCGATTCCCAAACATCGAGGCAGAGGC
>JAEEHC010000033.1 GCA_016280635.1 Erysipelotrichaceae bacterium | reverse complement strand
TTAAAATGCTGGTGGCGGCGATCGGGTCAGTAGGTGAAACGATGCAGCCTAAAAGCACGCAGGTCCAGAAGTCCATCGGCAGATGCGCAACCTGCGCCAGAAGATAAAACAGCGCACCATAAATGGCAGTCGAAAGTAATGTCGTTAACAGGGCCAGAAAGACGATCGGCCTTATGTTGGAGATGAACTTGGAAAAGTGCACCTTGCTGGCACCGGAGAACAGCATGAAGCATAATACCCCCTCCAGTAAGAAGTTTTCCAGGTCCACTTCGGTGATCAGAGAGACGTCCCACTGCCACCAGCCGTAGTGGCCCGGGGCCATTAAGATAAGGCCGATGATCAGGGAAAAGGCCACCAGGGCAATGTCAGAGGGCAGATGAAAGAAGCGGTCATTGATCATGCCGATCACCACGATCAGGCTGAGCAGAATTACCAGAAGCAGTAACATTTCCATGACTTGCCCTCCTTATGGATGTTTATCAGACGAAACGATTTCTAGGATTCATTATAACATTTCTGCCTGTTGGAGAAAAACTATCCCCTGCCATTAAACACCGGAAGGAAAAAGCCTTTGGCAAGGCTTTTATCTCCGATTTTCAGTTTTCCTTCAGCATCCTTATCAGCTTCAGAACCCGGCTGGCATTGCGCTCAACCTGCTTTCTGTTTTCCGGCGATTCCTTGATCTTCGCCAGAACGCTCCGGTAGTCAGCCGGTGAGCCGGGCATTACCAGATCACCGCCGGCTAAGGCGATCTTGCCGGGATCAGCAGCCCGGTATTTGGCTTTCTTGCTGACGGTACCGGCGATCAGCCAGTCGGTCATTACCACCCCGTCAAAGCCGTATTCCCGGCGCAGAATGTCTTCCACCAGGCCCTTATGTTCAGAAGTGTGAGTGCCATTAAGCAGGTTATAGGAAGTCATGAAGGCGTGAGGCTTTCCTTCTCTTACGCAGATACCGAAACCCTTAAGGTAGATCTCCCGCATCGCCCGCTCACTGACCGCGGAATTATTGGCGTAGCGGTTGGTCTCCTGGTTGTTGGCAGCGTAGTGCTTGATGGTCACCGAACAGCCCGGATGCTTCTGCACTCCCCGGCTGATGGCAGCCGCCATCTTTCCGGAGACTAACGGGTCTTCGGAATAGTATTCAAAGTTACGCCCACACAGGATGGATCGGTGGATGTTGATGGCCGGAGCCAGCCAGAGGTTTACGCCAAAGCGCTCCATTTCCTGGGCCACCAGATCGCCATATCTTTCCGCCAGTTCATCATTGAAACTTTGGGCAATGGCCGTACCGATGGGGATCATTGTGGCATATTGATATTTTATTTTCGCATCCCGCGGTGCCTTGGCACCGTTTAAGCCCAGAATATTCAGCAATCCTTTCAGCAGCTTGGGCATGCTTTCCAGCATGCTGGCCGGGATCATCGACTGATTGATGCCGTGAGCACCCTTTTCATCTTCAAAGTATTCCTTAGCCAGACGCAGACCGGCCGGACCGTCACTCATGGTCAGATAACCGATGCCCTGATCCTGTAAAAGAGATGTGGTCTCCCCAGCCGCCCCAGCCAGGTGGATGGCGGCGTTACCGATGATCGACTTGAGGCCCCTGGCCTTGGGATCATGAGCGCCGATGTTCATGAAGGCCAGCTGTTCATCGCTTAGTGAATGAATCAGCGGATCAACCTCATCTTGATGTTCATAACTGACGGCAGCCTTCGTTATGTCACCTGCCTTCATCTTTAAAACAGCTGTTCCTTCAGGGATCTTTTCCTCGCGGCCAGCTTCAAAGCGATAATCTTCAAAGCCGGGATCGCCCAGGACGTTTCTGGCTTTCAGTGTCATTACGGTTTCATCAAGATTTACGACTGCCGCAATCCTGGTATTATCTGAGCTGTTACCAACCCGAATCAGGTATTCTCCCTTCTCCAGAAGGTAAGCCGCTTCCTTCTGGCTGTAAGAAGCCAGCTGATCCAGTGCAAATGAGACGGTCACTTTCTCCTGCTCACCGGGTTTAAGTTCCCTGGTCTTAACATAACCGGCCAGATCCTGATAGGCCTTATCCAGTTCAACTTTAGGAGAAGAAACATAGACCTGAACGACTTCCTTACCGGGCTGATTACCGGTATTGATAACCTTTGTTTCTACGGTAATGATGTTCTTTTTTATTCTTACCTCAACCGGTTCAACCGCAAAGCTGGTATAAGCCAGGCCATAACCAAAGGGAAACAGCGGCTTCTTACCGGCAGAATCAAAGTAGCGATAGCCGACATAGATGCCTTCCTTATAGATGGTATCATCCTTTTCACCAAAGCTGCCGATACCCTGGTAGTCCTGCCAGCATGCCCAGGTAGTAGCAAGCTTTCCGGAAGGATACTGGCGACCCAATAACAGATCAGCCAGCACATCGCCGTTGACGACACCTAATTGGGAAAGTACCAGGATGTTACTGACATCCTTAACTGGTGAAAGGTCAACGACCCCGCCGACATTGAGCACCAGCATGAAGTTTTCGAAGGTCTCATCCAGTTTTCTGATGTCCTGTACTTCCCTGTCGGTAAGTAAGACATCACCCTTGATTGGCTTACGGTCCATGCCTTCACCGGAATCCCGGGAAACGACATAGACAGCCGCCTCACCTTCACCCTTAAGGGGAAGATCGTATTCCATCTCTGGCATGATCCGGCCCATGGCATAAAAGATCGGGTTTTCGTGATTGGCCTTGGCCTCCGCTCTCAGTGTTGAGGAGTAAGCCTTCTTAGCGGAAAGGCGGATCTTGTCATATTCATCCAGCCACTCTGTAGTCGTGATCGCAAAACCGGCGTTCTTCAGGCCTTCCTCGATGGTGATGGTAAAGCGGGAATTTACTTCTCCCGAACCGGTACCACCTCTGATGGTATGGCGGACGCCGTTACCGTAAAGGGCGATCCTGCCGGCTTTTTCCAGAGGAAAATGGCCATTGGACTTCAACAGTACCGTACACTCACCGGCGGTTGAGCGGACCAGATCCAGATGCTGCTTCTCATAATCAAACATGTCTAATTCTCCTTTTTTCAGGTGCCGATCATTCAGTAACCTGAAACATTATCATTTAGATTCCCTTAAGAAAATTATAACACGCCATAACCCACTGACATCTGCTAAGAGCCTAATTTGTCTTTACCCAAAGCCGCCAAAAAAAGACTTAAGCGATTCTTGCTTGGTAAAGGCGAACGAAGACTTTCTTGAACTGCCCCAACTTGAAGTCGCAAATTGCGACTTCAAGTTATCATTCTCTTCAACCCGCTTATATCCGCTAAGAGCCCAATTTGTCTTTACCCAAAGCCGCCAAAAAATGGCCTTAAGCAGTTCTACTTAGGGATTTAGGGCTAACATAACTGTTCTCTGCTCGGTAAAAGCGTACAGCTGGTACTCTCTATGAGCCCCTCGTTTATTGCCTGCTTCGTTTAAGGTCGCAAATTGCGACCTTATCCCCTCCAAAACTTCATCCTCTACATCAGTTTCAATGGCATCCTGACATCTCGATAACAAATATATTTCGTGAGACGGGGCGATCTGTCGGCTTTGGTTCATGCAATGAGTCGTTCCCACAAAAGCCTCAACAATTTGAACGCTTATTTCTACGGCTCTTGGCGTATGGAGCACAGAAGCCAGCATAACGGCGCCTTGCTCTGTAAAGGCATAAGGAGATAGGCACGGCCGCCTTTGACTCCGGTGAGTTGTATCGAGGTCACAAAATGTGACCTCGATAGCCAATCTGTTTCTTCACGCGTTAACTGAAACATAAGGTTCGCTGGAAATCTTTCGAAGTTTCTCTTTACATGTTGATTGAGTGCCTTCGCAATGATTTTGCATTGGTGGATTCTTGCGTCTAGGTAAGAGTCAATGGTGGATTGGAAAGCGCGGCGCCGATTAAAGCCTTACAGTCTTTGATATCGCTCAGTTTTGTTATTGAACCCACTTTGTTACCGGCATCCTTTGCGCTCATTCCACAATGATATAACACAGGATTTGCTTCCCCGTAATCCAAAAGAATATATCTGTCGTGGAATTGATTTTGACTCTTAACGAATTTAATTGTTCGTCCGGCATTCTCGGTTTGGAAATCGTTATAGTCACTTAAGCGTAGGCGTGGGGTAGCTTTGTTGTCAGTGATTATTGTTAAACTAACGCTGCTTTTTGAAGCCGCCAAAGGCGTCAGTGTTTTTACACCGACATAATCATCAATGACAATAATGCTTTTCTTAGCTTTCTTATAGATCGATTGAAACGCAGCGTCAGCTTTTAGCGGTTCCCCGTTGACGATAAGGATTTCTTCGTTTTCGGCAGCATCGCTGAATGCCTGCACCAATAAAGGCAAATCGCTTTTTCTCATCAGTTCATTATCAATAGCGTTTTTTATCTCCTTTACATCAGCTTCAATGGCATCTTGACGTCTCGATAACAAATATATTTCGTGAGACGGGGCGATCTGTCGGCTTTGGTTCATGTAATGAGTCATTTCCACAAACGCCTCAACAATCCGGACGCTTATTTCTACGGCTCTTGGCGTGCGGAGAACAGAAGCCAGCATAACGACGCCTTGCTCGGTGAAGGCATAAGGCAAATATTTGGAATACTTACCCTGTTCTAAGGTCACAATTTGTGACCTTAGGTTTTGAGCGATCTCTTCTCTCGTTAATCGAAACATGAAGTTCGCTGGAAATCTTTCGGCATTCCTTTTGACCTGCTCGTTTAATCTTTTCACTTCATATCCATACACTTCGGCAAGGTCGCTGTCCAACATCACCTGAACACCGCGTATCGTGTAGATTTTGTCTTTGATGCTTTGCTCATCGGCAATAACTGCGCCGTTACTATCTGTTTTCGCTATTTCGTTTTCCATAGAGATTTCTCCTTTGAACTGCAGAATGTTATCACTTTATTATATGTAGAAATCAAGGATAATCCCTCTACAAAGGGGGCTTGCTATCAAAGTAAAATTTCGAATAACAAAAACGCCCTTCAACAGGACGCTTCTAACATTTAGAGGGTCAAAACACCCAATTCTCTAAGTTGAACACCTTAAACAAGGCATTTACTGTCATTGGGTAAAATTCCTATTCTTCATTTGACGGTACATCAATTGCGATGACGTCAATGTTTTCAATCCTTCCGGCCTTAGCCCGGTTATGGAAGCCGTTGTCAGCGACAAAGTCCTGATAAGCGGTGATCTCGATGTCCAGTACCATTCCCTCTACCCATTTGAGCTTTTTGGCTACCGTGGGCTCGAAAAGTTTCCTTTGGGCAACGTAATCGGTTCTTGAACCGTCCAGATCAATGAAGTAGGTACCTTCGACAAACTCAACGGTCAGCTGGCCGCCGTCAGGGAAGATGCCGTTATCCATGGCGTCGCACACCTGGACCCTGAAGCTGTCATCATTCCAGTCGATCAGATTGGCGTGCAGCCTGACCGGTTCACTTAGTTCATTCATGCTGTTTTCATTAAGGAAAAGGGCATAGGTCTTATCGTCCTGCTCCTCGCCATGAGCAGTAATAACAACCCGGTCATCCTGCCAGAACACCGTGAAGTTTTCGCTGTCCGGCCACTTGCCGTCATTCTGCAACGTAAAGTCCATCTCATCGATCTTTTTACCGTCTTTGTCCAGCTCCAGCCGGCAGTAGCTCTGACCAAAGGGGAAATCGGGAACGCCGACGTGCCAGATGATCAGTTTATGATCATCCTTTTCATAACTTCCCAATTCCGTCTTTTCATAGCCGGTCTTGTAGATGAATAGACCCAGGGCAACGACGATTATCAGAACAACGCTCCTTAAGCTCCAGAGCACGATGGCTCTCTTCTTCATGTTTATTTGTTCTCGGTGATTTCTCACATAGAGTTTTTCTCTGATGACTGCTACGGGAGTCAGAATAATGGCTGCCAGAAAGAATATCACTATTCCTAACATGTGCTCACCTCCAGACAACTATCATAATCCTTTTATCCCGGGAAAATCCAGCCCTGAATCACTTTCTTTCCGCAAACTCGTAGGCTTCTTTTAACCAGCCAAGCAGCTGCTCATCGATCTCCTCTGCGCTTCCGACCACGATGTGAGTGGTCCATCTTCCCGGGTAGGGTTCACTCTTTACCGCTACTCTTTCCGAATTCAGAGGATAGGACAATCCCAGGGTAATGACCAGATAGGGATCGGGCATTTCGCTCTTTGGAAGCACCCTCATTAAGGAAGCACAGGCAAAGAAGTGGCGGTTATAGAAGCTGATCTGCGTCTTCTGTACTCTCCTTAAGCTTTCGGGAAACCGTTCAAAAAGCTTATCCTCAAAAGCCTGATAGAGGGGCAGGGAGCGCTGATTGTGGTAAAAGAAGGAGCGGATCTCCTGATCCGCTTCAAATATACTTCTATTCATTTCTGATATTGCTCCAGACACCACCGGGCGATTTTGGTCAGCAGTTCTTCCGGTAAGGGCTGATCGTAGGGCAGCCGGATGGTGCCCTTGCTGCAATCGTAGGAAGCAAGCTCACCGGCAAACACTTCCGTCGCCTCGCCGCCTGGGTAAACGCCCAGATGCTTTTTGAAAGCGGCAAAGTGGATGATGTTACGGCCCTTGAAGTAAGTAGGCATTGACCAGGACATCTTCTCTTCAGCTTCCGGCAGGGCCCTTTGAAAGATTGCCCTGATCTCTCTTAACGTAGGCTGAAGGGCTTCGTCAAAGCTGTCAATGTATTCATCAACATTCTGCGGCTTTCCGCAGTAGTGCTGCTGGTCTTGATGGGCAAACTGACGGCCGCACTTGGGGCAGGTCCAGGTCATCCTGTTACCTCTTAATCGTCCATGTCCTCATAGGCGGCTAAGCCCTTCTTGCCTTCGACCTTCTGGTCGCCATGTCTGACCTGAGTCATGGTGATGAAGGACAGTAAGACAAAGATGGAGGCATAGATGAACAGCACCTTGTAGGAGATCAGTCTCATTAAGGTACCGGCAAAGATCGGAGTAACGATCTGAGCAGCCATGGAGGCGGTGTAGTAGTAACCAGTAAACCGGCCGATGTCCGAACCCTTGCACATCTCAACGACCATCGGCAGGGAGTTGACATTGATGGCCGCCCAGGCTAAGCCGACCAGGGCGAAGCTGACGAACATGATGGCATTGATGCTCTTGAAGGTGCTGGTCAGAATGAAGCCGGCAAAGAACATCGTGGCTAAGAGAATGATGCCGGCCATGATGGTCTTCTTGCGGCCGATCTTGGAAGCCAGGGCACCGATGGGGATGTAAGAGATGATGGCCCCGGCTGTAGCAATCAGTAAGCAGGTACTGGCTCCACCCAGTCCCTGACCCATGACGACGGAAACATAAGTAGTAAACCAGGTAGTAACAGCGTTATAGCCGATAAACCACAGGGCAATGGAAGCTAACAGGAAGCCAAGTGATCTTCTGACCTCAGCGGGCAGCTTTTCGTGACCGCTGCCGTCATCTTCCGCCAGGTTCCATTCGGGATGCTGCGCTTCCAAAGCACGGTTTTCCTCAACCAGCTTGGGTTCCTTGATGATCAGGAAAAGTAAGCCGACGGCCACAAACATGATGGCGGAGACCACGATGAACAGGATCTGATAGTTGACGTGCTCCAGACCGCTGGTCTTGGAATTGGGGTAAAGCAAAGCCGCCACGCCCAGATAGATGATGCCGCCCACGGCGCCCATCAGGTTAATGATGGCATTGGCCTTGGAGCGTAAGGGCTTGGGGGTGACATCCGGCATCAGGGCTACCGCCGGGGAGCGGTAGGTTCCCATGGCGATCAGTAATAATCCCAATACGATGACAAAGGAGACCAGCTTGACGGGGGCGGCCGCCTTGAAGTAGGAATTATCCAGAAGCGGTAAGATGTTCATCAGAATGATGGCGCAGCCGGTACCGAAGAGGATGAAGGGCATGCGCTTGCCGATCTTGGTATCGGCCTTGTCACTCAGAGAGCCGAAGAAAGGAAGCATGAACAGAGCCAGGATGTTATCGGCGGCCATGATTGCTCCCGAGTAGGTTTCGTTCATGTGGAAGGTATTGGTCAGTATCAAGGGAATGATGTTGTCGTACATCTGCCAGAAGGCGCAGATGGACAGAAACGCCAGTCCGACGATAAAGGTATTCTTATTATTGAGCTT
>JAEEHC010000032.1 GCA_016280635.1 Erysipelotrichaceae bacterium | reverse complement strand
GCACGTCCAAATGAAAAGAGAAGGCCTTAAGATTTCATTAAGTCTGATCAGTAAAGCTCTCATGCTGATCGTCGGAGTCTGCGGAGGGTTCCTGCTGATTGAGTCAGCAGTGCAAATAGGACTATAATGTAGCCAGAGGTGAGTGATCGTGGAGAGAAACAAAGCGGGAAATAATCTGCTGTCTTACATAATAATTACCGTGCTTTCGTACTATACGATCTTTAATGTGTTTGGAAGTATTCTTTTTCCGGTCCTTCCGCCTTCGGACTGGCAGCGGCCGGCCGGTGACACTGTTGCCTTGATATTCATCATCTTGCGGCCTCTGTTTCAATTAATTACGGAAACGGTCCATGAATTAGGCCGTCTAGTCAGCGGACTGATACATGGCTGTCAGTTCATCAGTTTCAGAATCGCCGGCAGGATACTGATGAGAGATGAAACTGGCAGGCTTGGTTGGAAAAGAAAACCACTCAGGGGCGTAAAATGCCTGATGCTGCCGCCGCAAGACAGCAGCGGATTTCCCTGGGTGCGCTATCAGCTTTCCGGATTGGTGGCAATACTTCTGGTCAGTATTCCCTTAGCCATAGGGCTGCAATTTGTCTTCGTTGGCTGGCTGCGGGCTGTTCTGGGCAGTTTTGTAGCCGCGAGTCTTGTCGATGTCTATTTCAAGGCCGTGCCGTTGCAGGATAATGAAGGAGCCAATGACGGCATGAAGGTTCTGGAATTGTGGCGGCATCCTTCCAGCCGTGCCGCGGAATGGAAATATCTGAAGATCAGTGCTCTGGCATTGAACAGCCGCCTGAAAGACATGCCTGAGCAGCTTTTTGAGGTTGATGATGAAGCTGTTCATAACGGCACCATCGGTGCTGATGCGCTGGTCCTGAGAGAACTGTGGGCGATGGATCGTCATGACTTTGACGAAGCTGACCGTCAGTTGGAAAAGATAAGAAAAGGTAATTGTCCGATTTCCCGCTGGCGTAAGCATCTGCTGATGTGTGATCAGGTATGCATTGACTGCCTGATTGGCCGCTTTAGCGAGATCACAGATAATGGCCTGATTAAATACATGAGAATCTACGATGATTATCCACCGGTTCTGCGGACCAACTATCTGATCGCCCTATATAGAAATGACCTGCCGGCCCAGCAGAAGATTCGGGAGAGAATAAAGGCACATGCCTGGAACTTACAGTTTCCAATGGCCCTTAAATCAGAAAGTGAAATAATGGATGCGGCACAACAACTTCTTTCTCAGCGCAAAGAAGCAGCCGTGCAGGAGGATAAACATGAATAAGGCAAAAGAAAAGAAATCGGTGATCTTGTCCTGGATTGTGATGATTGCTCTGATCGGTCTGTCTTCATTGCGATTGGGTCGAATGATTGGTGATCGGATCAGCGACTACAGCGGCAGTCAGTTTCTAGTCATCTATCTGTTCTTCCTCGTCACATTGCTGATTTCTACGGTCTTGCAGACAGCCATTCATGAAGCCGGACACATGGTGATGGGCTTACTGACCGGTTACCGGTTTGTCTCCTATCGCATCTTCAGTCTGATGATCTTCCGAAATGAAGAAGGAAAACTGGCCTTAAAAAGATACAGCGTTCCCGGTACCGCTGGGCAATGTTTGATGTCACCGCCCGATTACCGCGAACCTTTCCCTTTCTTCCTCTATAACGCCGGTGGCGCGTTGTTTAATCTGCTGACTTCACTGCTGACTTTTGCTCTGATGAGCTTGGTAAACAATGACTGGCTGTTCATTGCCCTCGGCGGTTTTGCGCTGGCCGGTATCTGTACAGGCTTTGGCAATGGTGTGCCTCTGCAGACGGCCATGGCGCCCAATGACGGCATGAACATTCTGGAGATGATCGTTCATCCTTCCAGCCGCCGGGCCTTCTGGCAGCAGATGAAGAGCAATGAACTGCTGCTAGGCGGAATGAGACTCAAAGACATGCCGGATGAGTTGTTTGAAGCTGATGAAGAGGTGTTCCGTAACGGATCGATTGGCGCTTATGTTCATGTTCTGAGAGAAAACCGCTGCATGGACTGTCTGGAATTTGAAAAGGCCTATGAACTCATCGGCAAGGCACTGTCTGATTATCCTCTGGCTGGTCTGCACCGCTGCTCCATGCTGATGGATAAGATCACCATTGACTGTCTGAACGGACATCTTGAAGAAATCAATGACAAACAACTGGAAAACGTCATGAAGACTTCCCGAAATGTTGGGGCAGTGGTGAGATGTGAATATGCTCAGGCGCTTTATCGCAAAGATGAAGAAAAGCAGCGGCAGTTGCTTGATGAACTGGAAGAACTGAAAAAGCATTATCCCTACCAGGCTGACATGGATAGTGAGATGGATATCATCAAGGCCCTGCAGGCAAAGATGAAATGAAAGCAGAGAGATAACCCCTCTGCTTTTTCAGTGTAAGAGTGTTTAAGCGCTGGCTTTGCCTTTTTCCCGAAACATGGTAATCAGGTAGGAAGCGGCAGCCAGGCCATTGAATACGGCACCGACATAGCTGCCTATGCCCAGATTGAAGACCGCCCAGCAGATGCTGGAGAAAGCACATACCAGTTGGACACTTTCCGTGCGGGCTCTGCGGTTAAGCAGTAGCAGAGACTGCGAGATGGTGGCAACGATGGGAAGATAGCCGATTAGTCCGTTATTGTTGAAATATACGCCTAAGATGATGCACAAAGCCATCTGAATGATGTCCACTGACTTATTCTCAATCCCTTTGATGATGATCAGGTTGCGGATGATGCCCAGAATGTCGGTTACGACAGCGCTGTAGCCCTCCAGCAAATAGCTGGTGATGCCGATCAGGACCATGAAGACGCACTGCCAGATCAGAATGTCATTCTTTTTCTTTCTGGTTGAAGCGTACAGGTTGACCAGCTGGGCGATCAGGGTAAAGCCATTGGCGATCAGCAGGATGGTGGACTTGTTCATTGCAATCCTTCCTTTCGGCATCATTATCTTATGACCTGAGGGCGACTGTCAATTGAAAGAAAATGAAGAATTTTTAGCGCTCTCTATTGACAAGTGCTAAAAATAGAGCTATAACATAATCAGAACAAGGGAAGAGAATCAGGCGGCCAGGCCGTGAGGATTCTCCCCACACTTGCTCCAAGATGTCAGCACGACATTACATGAGGCGATTCGCCGGGAAAGAAGGAATGAATTATGTTGCTGCCTACAATTTTTGGAGAAGATTTGTTTGATGATTTGTTTGACGCTGATTACTTTGACAGAACCATGAGAGATACCGAAAGGAAACTGTATGGTCACAGAGCAAAGAATGAAATGAAGACCGATGTCAGGGAAAATGAAGACAGTTATGAGATTGTCATGGACCTGCCGGGTTTCAAGAAGGAAGAAGTTAAGATCTCTCTGGAGGAAGGTTATCTGACCATCTCTGCTGAAAAGGGACTGGAAGAAAACGACCAGGAGAAGAAGAGCGGAAAGCTGATCCGTCAGGAAAGATATTACGGTTCCATGAGCCGCAGCTTCTATGTCGGCAAGGCAATGAAGCATGAAGACATCAAGGCCGCGTTTGAAAACGGCGTACTGACCATTAATGTGCCGAAGCTGGAAGAAGAGAAGGAAATTCCGCAGAAGAAATACATTGAAATCGGCTAAACCGTATACAAGGATGACGAAAGGTCATCCTTTCTTGTGCCTTGACTAAGGAAAGGGAGGCGACAAAAGACCTTGGTAGTGTATAATGAAAGTGTATACATGGTATATAAATAATAGAATAAGGAGAACACATGAAACTAGAAACCCCTGAAAAGAAGGCTAAGCGCAAAGAGCGTGAAGCCCGGGAACTGGCCCGCCTGAAGGCCGACAAGGACAACAAGCTGCATTTCCACAGCTTCTGGTTCCTTCTGGTCATCCTGACCGTCATCTACGTCGCTGATGAGATCAGCTCCAACATGGCCGGTACCATGAAGCCGTACATGATCTTTGATCTCTTCCATATCCCCAATGCTGACACGACTTCCGCTGCCTACAGCAGCGCCATCAGCGTCATGGCCATCGCGACGATTCCGACCTACCTGACGCTGGCAATCAATCCGCTGTACAAGATGCTGTGCGACCGCTATGGCCGTAAGCTGTTTTTGATCCTCAATACTTTGGGCATGGGCATCGGCATGCTGATCTCGATGATCGCTACCAATCCCTACATATATGTATTGGGAACCTGCATTACCGGTTTCTTTACCCCCAATGACATTCAGGTCATCTACCTGATGGAAACGGCGCCGATCCACCACCGGGCCAAGCTCTGCAGCATTACCAAGGGCATCGGCCTGTTATCAGTATCGCTGATCGGTGTCTTCCGCTCAATGTTCTATAACCCGGCGGATCTGTCGACCTGGCGTCTGGTTTATCTGATTCCGGTCATTTTGGCCATTGCCATCGCCGTCTTTGCCTGGCTGTTTACCAAGGAAACTCCGGTCTTTACCGAAAAGCGCATCAGTTATCTGGAAAAGAGCGATGAGGAAAGAGAGGCTGAGGAAAAGAGCGGCGAAAGCGAAAAGACCGGCATCGGTGAAGCAATCCGCTACATCAAGCGTTCTCATCAGCTCAAGATGCTGATAATCGTCATCTTCGTCTTCTCCATCGGCGTCGGCCTTTCCGGCTATTCTACCGAAGTGCTGCTGGCTGCCGGTCACATGAGTGATGCGGACATGAATACCTTCTATATCCTGGAGCCGATCGTATATGCCATCTGCGCCTTCTTCTCCGGATTTGCTACCGATACGATGGGTCGTAAGAATTCCGGCATGCTTTTCGGCATTCTGGCCGCTCTGGGCATGGCAACCTTTGTCTTCGGCGCCAAGGCCGGCATCGGTGCCGTACCGCTGGCCTTAGCCAACGGCCTGATGTTCGGCGGCATGTGGTCACTGTCTGACCTGCTGTTCATCACCCTGCCGGGCGAACTGTCTCCGACGCACATCCGGGCGTCCGTCATGTCGCTGGTCTCCTATGCCTACATTTCCAACCTGATCGTCAGCATGCTGGTCGGCGTCTTCTATCCCGCCATCGGTTCGGCCAACATCGGCATGTTCCAGCTTTGCCTGTACGCTCCGATCATGATCTTCAGCGTTGTCATTCTAAAACTGAAGATCAAGGAAACCAAGGATACCGACCTTACTCAGGTCACTTTGGATTAAACTTAAGTTGCACGGGAATCCCGGAAAACACCGGGATTCCTTTTTTATGACGGATTAAATGGTATAATTACATAAACAGAGCAGAAAGAGGATGATTTTGTGACCGTAAAGAAGCCAAAGAAGAGAAAAGGTCGTTACAGTTTCCTTAACGACTTCAAGCTGAATGAAGCCAATGAATATGAATATACCGGGGCGGTATATGAACTGGAAGGAAATATTGAAGAGCAGAAGAAAACGCTGAAGAATACCCTGATGCTTCTGGCCGGTATCGCTTTGGCGCTGCTTTTGGCCGGCATCGTACCCTTTGAGGGGATGATGGAGGCTTTCTATGTGATCATTCCCTATGTCTTTGAGGTCGGCTTTGCGGCCCTGCTCATCAGCGCTGCCTACGGTATTTACTCCCATGACCAGCTCAGGGAATATGTCTACAAGAAGAGTGCCGGCCGGGTAGGCATTTATGGTCCCGGTTTAATGGGCAACAGCATTATCCGGCTGGCCAGTTCCACGGTCTTTCTTTTGATCAAGGGCGTTGGCAGACCGCTTTCCACCATGATCTACTACCTGGTTCTGGCTCTGCAAATCGTACTGGAGATCAGGGCAGTTCAGACCCTGATGAGGCTGAAATACCGACTGGTAAAGGAAAGAAAAGCGGTTTCAGAATAGATGAAAGATAATGAAAAATCTTTCATTTTTTTATTGAACAACTGAAAAATGCGTCAT
The DNA here is from genome assembly GCA_016280635.1 of Erysipelotrichaceae bacterium. Classification (GTDB taxonomy): domain Bacteria; phylum Bacillota_I; class Bacilli_A; order Erysipelotrichales; family Erysipelotrichaceae; genus UBA1783. The sequence continues at coordinate 38,961 of JAEEHC010000032.1, read as the reverse complement.
TATTATTTGTTGACAAATAGCAATGACAAAAGTAAAATATTAAATATGTATCGGCCTGATTGATTTCAGTCGATATTACTAATTTTCAAAAGGAGGAAAATTATGAAAACTGCTAGACGTGTACTCGTTGCTGTCTTAGCTCTCGCAATGGCTTTATCCTTAGCCGCCTGCGGTCCGAAAGACAATGGCAAGAAAGACACACCGCTTGTCGTAGGTTATTCCAACTTCTCCCAGAAATTCTCCCCGTTCTTTGCTGATTCAGCATATGACCAGGATGTTCAGGGTATGACTCAGGTTGGTTTATTACCTTCCGACCGTGTTGGTGCAGTACTCCTCAATGCCAAGAATGGCGAAACTGTTGCTTACAACGGCACTGACTATACTTACTATGGTCTGGCTAACTGCAAGGTTACCGAAAACGCTGACGGCACAGTTACTTATGATTTCGATTTGAGAGATGACGTCACCTTCTCAGATGGAACCAAGCTGACTGCAGACGATGTTCTGTTCACGATGTATGTCCTGTCTGACCCGACTTATGATGGCTCATCAACCTTCTGGAATCTGCCTATCGTTGGTATGAAGGAATACCGCTCAGGTATGGACTCTCTGTACAACCTGCTGCTGGCTGCTGGCCAGGACAACACTGACTTCACCTTATGGACTGAAGACGAACAGAAGGCTTTCTGGGACACTGGTCTCAAGACTGCCGGTACTGCTTTTGCCCAGTCAATCGTTGACTACTGCTTAGCCAACTATGCTTCCTATGGCGCTGTTGACGTTACTACTTCAGCTGGCTTATGGGGCTTCGAACTGCCCGAAGGCGCTACTGCCGAGGACTTCTGGAATGCTCTGTTAGAAGCTTACGGTGGAGATGTTGTTAAGCTGAGCGCTACTGAAGCTGCTTCTTCCGAGATCTATTCATTCTTCCCGGCTGAATTTGCCAAGGGCGTTACCACCGGCGAATCTGCTGATTACATCAGCGGTATCGAAAAGACCGGCGACTACTCATTAAGAGTTACCTTATCTGAAGTAAGTGCTGTTGCCTTATATCAGTTAGGTGTCACTGTTGCTCCGGCTCATTACTATGGCGATGGTTCTGCTGTTGATGCTGCCGCTCATAAGTTCGGCTTCACCAAGGGCGATCTGGCCCCGATTAAGGCTAAGACAACTCAGCCGTTAGGCGCTGGCCCGTACAAGTTCGTCAAGTACGAAGACGGCATCGTTTACTTCGAAGCTAATGACAAGTATTTCTTAGGCGCTCCGAAGACCAAGTACATCCAGTTCAAGGAAGGCTCCGATACTGATAAGTTAGACGGTATCGTCGCTGGCACTACTGATGTCTCCGATCCTTCATTCAACGTCAACAAGGCTGCTCAGATCAGAGAATACAACAAGAACGGCGAACTGACCGGACCGGTCATCACCACTTCTCTGGTTGACAACTTAGGTTATGGTTACATCGGCATCTGCGCCGACACCATGAACATTGGCGGCAAGGAAAACAAGGGTTCTGATGCTTCCAAGGCTTTACGTAAGGCCTTCGCTACCATCTACTCCGTCTACCGTGAACTGTCTGTCAGCTCATACTATGGCGAATTAGGCATGGTCATCAACTATCCTATTTCCAACACTTCATGGGCTGCTCCGCAGTCAACTGATGCTGACTACGCTGTTGCTTACTCAAAGGATGCCAAGGGCAATGATCTGTACACCGCTGACATGAGCGTTGAAGACAGATACGCTGCTGCCTTAAAGGGTGCTCTGAGCTGGTTTGAAGCTGCCGGCTACACTGTAGTCGACGGTAAGGTTACTGCCGCTCCGCAGGGCGGAAGAACTGAATTCACCGCCTGGATCCCTGGCGATGGCACTGGTGACCACCCGGCATTCATGGTTCTGCAGGAATCCAAGAAGGCTCTGGAGAGCATTGGCATTACTCTGAACATCAAGGACTTAACCAACAGCTCTGAATTATGGGATGCTCTGGACGCCGTTACTGTTGACATGTGGGCTGCTGCCTGGGGTTCAACCGTTGACCCGGATATGACTCAGGTTTACAACAGCGCCAATGCTTCCGGCTCCAACCACTACCACATTGCTGATGCCAAGCTGGATGAATACATGGCTGCTGCTTTGAAGAGCTCCGATCAGGCTTACCGTAAGGTTCTCTACAAGCAGTGCTTAGACATCATCCTCGACTGGGGTGTTGAAGTTCCGACTTACCAGAGAAAGAACGCTGTCATCTTCTCAACTGAAAGAGTTAATACGGATACAGTTGTTAAGGACATCACTCCGTTCTACGGCTGGTTAGCAGAAATCGAAAAGGTTGAACTTAAGTAATTTCTAAACCTGTAGTAGTTAAACGCAAGAATAAGGCTGCTCTTCGGGGCAGCCTTATCTGCATTGAACAGCTCTCTGAATAGGTTGTTAGAAAGCTGTTCAATGTTGTATAATAAATATTGCTGATATGAAAGGAATGGCATAAGATGAAAAAATACATCATAAAGAGAATATTAGTATCGATATTGATTCTGTTTTTCGTGGCCTTCTGCATTTATGCCCTGATGAGATGCCTGCCGCACTCATATGTGGAAACGATAGCCCGACAGAAATCAATGCAGCCGAACTCCAAGAGTTATGAGGAGTGGCTGGCACAGCTGAATGCAGCTTACAATCTGGATAAGAACATTGTCCCCGGCTTCTTTGGCTGGCTGGGCAACGCTATCAGACTTGACTTTGGTGACAGCTGGAGCTGGACCGTTCCGGTTACTCAGAAGTTCAGTGATGTAATCTGGCTTTCCTTTGTCATGGGTGTTATTTCCTTTGTTCTGGAACTGATCATCGCCATACCGCTCGGTGTCGTGGCGGCAACTCATCAGTACAGCAAACTGGACTATGTCATCTCCCTGATCGCTCTGGCTGGCATATCGCTGCCGACCTTCTTCTTCGCCTCCCTGCTTAAGCTGGTCTTCTCCGTCAAGCTGGGTTGGTTTGAACTGTATGGTCTGGTCGGCCGTTATTATAATCAGCTGGATTCCTGGGGGCAGTTCCTTGATAAGGCTCATCACCTGGTGCTGCCGATCACTACTTTGGTCGTCTTAAGCATCGGTTCCTTAATGCGTTATACCCGTACCAACATGCTGGAAGTCCTTTCTTCCGACTATGTCCGTACGGCCAGAGCCAAGGGCTTGCCGGAAAAGGACGTCATCTTCAAGCACGCTTTCCGTAATACCCTGATCCCGCTGGTCACCATCGTTGGCGGCTCGCTGCCGGGATTATTCTCTGGCGCTCTGATTACCGAGACTCTGTACGGCTTACCGGGCATCGGCTTTACTTCATATCAGTCCATGACCCAGGGAGACATTCCGTTCTCCATGTTCTACATGGTCTTCCTGTCGATGCTTACTCTGGTAGGCAACCTGATCACCGACATTCTCTACGCGGTCGTTGACCCGCGTGTCCGCTTAGCTTAGAAGGGAGGAAGATTTCATGACCGAAAATAACAAGTACGATGTTGAAAAGAACGTCCAGGTTGAAGAAAATGAAACCTATTCCCTTAACGATGACAGACGTGTCAAGGTCCTGTCACCTGGTGCCATGGTTGCCAAGCGTTTCTTCCGCAACCGCATTGCCGTTGTCGGTTTAAGCATTCTCGTCGCCATGTTCCTGTTCTCCTTTGTCGGCGGTGTCATTTCCCCGTACAATGAGAAGCAGTTCTTCTACCGTTATGACCAGCGCATCAAGGAGATCGCCGGTGCCAAGGAAAATACCGACTTCCGTTATCTGATCAAGGATGCTGACCGCTTCACTTCAATCGTTCAGGCCACGGCGGTACTGAACATCAATAAGGGTGAAAGTCAGTTTACCATGACCGGTAACAAGTCACCTTATCATATCAATCAGACAGCTGAAGGACTCTATGAGATCAGCGTTGATGGCCATGTCATCGGCGCCGTCTGCAAGAGCATCCTTTCCCTGGATGGTGAAACAGCTGACTATGATCTTAACTACAATGCCCTGAAGGCTTTCCTGAGTGATCAAAAGACCTTCGTGCTGGATGGTGTCAATTATGAAGTTGACGAAACCGGCGGCTTGCTGCGTGATGGCAAGGAAATCGGTTATGTCAGTTCCTACGTCGTTTCCCCCATTGGTGCCGTCAGTGATTTCAGCAGAGATTTCAAGGAAGAACTTCAGTACTTCCTGGAGACCAATGATGAAGCCGGCAACTTCAAGCGCAATGGTGAAAACGAAAAGACGCAGTTTGTCTATAAGAACCCAACCAGCGGCGAGGAAGAAACCTATATCGTATCCTTCAATGCCGCGGACAGTCGCTGGGTTATCAAGAGATACCAGGCTGAATATGTTTACGATCTTTATTCCGCTCCCAGCAAGGAACACTGGCTTGGTACGGAAGGCAACGGCATGGACATGCTTACCCGTCTGATGTACGGCGGCCGTGTCTCTCTGGTCATCGGCTTCATCGTCGTCTTCATTGAGACTTCCTTAGGCATCGTCATGGGCGGCATCTCCGGCTACTTCGGCGGAGCAGTCGACTTCCTGATCATGCGTATCGTTGATATCATGTTCTGCATTCCTTCAACACCGATCCTGATCATCATCGGCGCGGCCATGGACGCTCTGGGCGTTGACCCGACGATAAGAATGATCTACCTGATGCTGATCCTTGGCTTCTTAGGCTGGCCGGGCATTGCCCACATGGTCAGAGGCCAAATCCTCTCCCTGCGTGAGCAGGAGTTCATGACGGCCGCTGAGGCTACCGGTCTGAGTGCCAAGAGAAGAATCTTCAAGCACCTGGTACCCAATGTCATGCCCCAGCTGATCGTTTCAGCTACCATGGGTCTGGGCTCCGCCATCCTGGTCGAAGCCACCCTGTCATTCCTAGGCTTAGGTGTCAGATTCCCGTTTGCCTCCTGGGGCAACATCATTAATGGTGTCAATGATACCTACGTTCTGACCACCTATCTGTGGGTCTGGATTCCGGCTGGTATCTGCATTCTGCTTACCGTTCTGGCCTTCAACCTGGTCGGCGACGGTCTCCGTGATGCCTTTGACCCGAAGATGAAGAGATAGGAGGTAAGAAAGATGGCTAAGAAAAATAACGAAGGTTATCTGTCCGCTCGTGATTCCCGGCGCATTTCCAAGGAAAACCGCCGGATAACCAACGAACTGGAAAAGAAATACAGAAGAAAGAATGTTGAGGAAAGTGAATATCTTACTCAGATGCACGACCCCAATAACACTCTGGAAATTGAAAACCTGCACACCTACTTCTTCACTGACATCGGTACCGCCAAGGCCGTTGACGGCATCAGCTTCAATGTGCCCACCGGCAAGACCGTCGGTCTGGTCGGCGAGTCCGGCTGCGGCAAGAGCGTTACCTCCCTGTCGATCATGCAGCTGCTGCAGAGACCTCAGGGTCAGATCGTCGAAGGAGAGATCAGGCTTAATCTGGGTGAAAAGAGCATTGACATCGCCAAGGCTCCGATCTCGGTCATGCAGGACATCCGCGGAAACTACATCTCCATGATCTTCCAGGAACCGATGACTTCCCTGAATCCGGTCTTCAAGATTGGTGAGCAGCTGGATGAGGTTCTGGAACTCAAGGACAAGAATCTGGACACTCCGGAAAAGCGCAAGGCCAGAAGCATTGAGATGCTGGAAATGGTCGGCATCGCCAACTCGGAAGGTGTCTACAACATGTATCCCCATGAACTCTCCGGCGGCATGAGACAGCGTGTCATGATCGCCATGGCCTTAAGCTGCAACCCCAAGCTGGTCATCGCCGATGAGCCGACCACGGCTCTGGACGTTACCATTCAGGCTCAGATCCTCGATCTGCTCAGACAGCTGAAGGACAAGTTCAATTCCTCGATCATGCTGATCACCCATGACCTGGGCGTCATCGCTGAAATGGCTGACTACGTCGTCGTCATGTATTCCGGCCGTATTGTTGAGCAGGGCACCGCAGAAGAAATCTTCGCTCACCCGGCTCACCCCTATACCATCGGTTTGATGGCCTCCAAGCCGGTCGTCGGCAAGAAGGTCGACAAGCTCTATTCCATTCCCGGCAAGGTACCAAATCCGGTCAACATGCCCAACTACTGCTACTTCCGCGACCGCTGCGACAAGTGTCTGAAGAGATGCGACGGCGCTTATCCGGAATTCGTGCAGTTATCACCGACTCATTTTGTCAGGTGCTACCGCTTCTACAGCGACAATGAAAAGGAGGATTAAGTCATGACTGAAACGAAAAAAGTTCTTTCCCCGGACGATCCTTTATACATTGATACCAGCTATACTCCGGTTGAACCGGATGATCAGTACATCGTTCAGGTAAGCGGACTGAAGAAGTACTTCCCGATCAAGGGCGGCTTCTTCAATACCACCGTCGGCTATGTCAAGGCTGTTGACGGCATCAGCTTCAACATCAAGCGCGGAACCACCATGGGTCTGGTCGGTGAATCCGGCTGCGGCAAGACCACTACCGGCCGTGTCTTGCTTCGCCTTTCCGGCGAGAAGACCGCCGGGCAGGTACTGTTCAATGGCCGTGAGGTCTATGACCTGACCAGAGAAGAACTGCGCAACGAGCGTACCAACATGCAGATCATCTTCCAGGACCCCTTCTCATCGCTGTCACCGCGTCTTCCGGTAGGAGAGATCATCGGTGAAGCCGTAAGAGAGCACAAGCTGGTTCCGGAAAGTGAATTTGATGATTACATCGATAAGGTCATGGATGACTGCGGTCTGCAGCCCTTCCATAAGGACCGTTATCCTCACGAATTCTCCGGCGGTCAGAGACAGAGAATCTGCATCGCCCGTGCCCTGGCCCTCAACCCCGAGTTCATCGTCTGTGACGAACCGGTAAGCGCCCTGGATGTTTCCATTCAGGCTCAGATCATCAACCTGCTGAAGGATCTGCAGCAGAAGCATAACCTGACCTACCTGTTCATCTCCCATGACCTTTCCGTTGTTGAACACATTTCCGACACTGTCGGCGTCATGTATCTGGGTGATTTGGTAGAATACGGCGAGAAGGATCAGATCTTCGACAATCCTCTGCATCCTTATACCGAAGCCCTGTTATCAGCGGTACCGGTACCCGATCCCAAGGCTGTCCAGCACCGGATCATCCTGGAAGGCTCCATTCCTTCCCCGGCCAATCCGCCTAAGGGCTGTAAGTTCCACACCCGCTGCTCCAAGTGCATGGAGATCTGCAAGCTCTTTGCCCCGGAAGCCAAGGAACTGGAACCCGGCCATTATGTAAAGTGCCATCTCTATGATGAAAAGAAGGCTGACTGAGACTGAGTATGTCGATGACGGCCGTACGGTAGCCGACATGAGCTATTTCGCCGAGCAGCAGGGACAGAGTTCCCCGGCCGGCAATATCAGCGGCGAACCCGGCGAGACCTATACCCGCAAGGAGACCGTTTGGGCGGTTCTGGGTGCTCTGGCTGCTACTTTGGCCATTGGACTGGTCTATGTAATTGGCTTGGGTCTGGTCGTGCTGATCATGTATCTGGCCATCAAGGCAAGAGGTTAAACAAAAGACTGTAACGCAGATTGCTTACAGTCTTTTTTTGCGATTAATCAGTCACCTTTGATCAACCGGCGGCGGCCAGATGCCTGTCGATGATATCCCGGATGTTTTCCAGAGCCGACAGCTGCAGGTCCGTCAGCGGACAGCTGCTGGAAGCCCGCCGGCAGGTATGGCCAAAGCGCATGTCCACAACGATTTCACTTTCGGGATTATCCCGGTCCGGCTGGCCGGCATATTCCAGATCGTTCTCCCGCCACAGTTCATCAAGTTCATCGAGGATGGCATCATCAATGGTGCACTTGCGGGTAATGAAATTCTTGCGGTCATAGTACTCCAGATCAACGGTCTCATCCTGATTCAGCAGCAGATAGGCCTGGAAAGAACACAGACCGTGCTCATAGATGCTGTAGCTGACCCCATTAAGCCGGTAGCCGGCTTCGGTAGCCATCGCCCCGGAGGCGCGGTAGAACAGCCGGATGAGTTTCTGAACGAAGTCAACATCGAAGTACAGAAAGGAATTGTTGCTCAGGGAAAGACCGGGACCGTAGAGATAGCGCACCTCCAAGGCACAGCCGTAGCCTTCCGGAAGGCCCTGAGTAATGCGGTGCATGCCGTTGTACTTGCGGATGTCGCTTGAATCGATTATTTCCTCGATCTGCTTCATGATTTCCCCATCGACGGTGTTGCGGTAGGTCTGGGAAGGGATTCTTTCATCATGCTGGCCGCAGCGGTAAGTAACCGCGGCGGTGTTTTCATGGCGCTGGGCGGTCAGCTGATAACTGTGATCGGCGTACATGCCACTGTCATTGAATGCTACCTTATCCAGAGAAAAACGGCAGCTGAAACTGATGATGCCGTTCTCCGGCTTCATGGAGGCTTCAGCGGCTTGATTAGCGAAGATGATCTCGTCAATTTCCCTGTCCAGTCCGTTCATGTGCTTTCCCCTATCTGTTTTTATTCATTATACAACAACCGACCGGAAAAAATAAAAGTTCACTTATGCAGTGAACTCTCATAAAATAGGCTGTTCAATCAGGCTAAGACCGAGATCCTCAAGTTCTGCCTTTGCGATTTCCAGATCCTCGGTTCGCAATAGCTGGCTGGGGTCGTGGGCGTCTACGCCAAACAGGCAGCGTACCGGATAACGGGCCAGAATCTGCCAGAATTCCCGGTTGGGATAGGGATAGCGCAGCCCTTCAGCATATTCGCTCTTGCCCTTGGCTATGCGGTGGACATTGATCTCCAGAGGCGTATTGGTTTCCGCTGCCTTGCGGCCGATCATCTCAGCCGCCTGAGCGCAGGCATCGGTGAATCTTTCCTGGCGATACATGATCAGATCAGGATGACAGAGATAGGTAAACAGACCGGATTCTAGTCCCTGACAGACCTGCCGGCCGTAAGTCAGGATCTCTTCATCAGTATTATTGTGGAAATAACTGGAAGTCGTTTCCGGAACAATGGAGTGCTGGCCAAGCAGCAGGTAGTCGCAGCGGCTTTTCAGTTCGACTTTTTCATCATGCAGCTGCGGATAGTATTCGGTTTCAAAACCGGCCAGTAAGCGGATCTGACCGCGGTACTTTTCCTGAAGAGCAGCGATGCTGGAAAGATACTCGTCGATCTGACTCCATTCCATGTGGGAACGGGGATTGGAGAAATTCCGCTTGGGACCGTGGTCAGAAAAACCCAGGATCTTATAACCGGCCTTAATGGCAGCCTGGACGTATTCTTCATCACTTCCGACAGCGTGGCCGCAGCGATATGTATGGGTATGGTAATTGAAATCCTGAATCATTTCCTCTGTTCCTCCCGGAAAGATATTATGATGGATTTTTCCCTTTCTGACAAGCGGAAAGCGACGTGTCAGGCATTTTTGCGGGAATTAAAAAGTTTGGTTAGCATAAGCTAATTTTCTCCGGGAAAAGCATTGACATGTTAGCCGATGCTAACTAAAATGAGTAGTAGTTAGTTAGTGCTAACCAAACAGGCAGGAAAGGAGACGATTACAATGATGCCATTAACCTATGCTTCAGCAGGCCAGGAGAATGTCATAAAGAGAGTAGCGGGCAAACCGGAGGTCAGACAGCATCTGGAGACCATGGGCTTTGTCGTCGGCGCCATCATTACGGTCATTTCTTCCGTAAACGGTAATCTGATCGTCAATGTCAAGAACACCAGAGTGGCTCTTGACCAGCAGCTTGCCAATAAGATCATGATTTAGGAGGGGAGATAATGAGAACTTTAAGAGATGTCGCCATCGGTGAAACCTGCACAGTCAGAAAGATCCATGGCGAAGGCGCCATCAAGCGGCGCATCATGGACATGGGTGTAACCAAGAATGTCGAGATCTATGTCCGTAAGGTAGCGCCTCTGGGAGACCCCATTGAGGTCACCGTGAGAGGATATGAACTTTCGATCCGCAAGGCCGATGCCGAAATGGTCGAAGTAAATGACCTCAGAAAGGAGAACGCCGCATGAGTATCAGAATAGCCTTAGCCGGCAACCCGAACAGCGGCAAGACAACCCTGTTCAACGCTTTGACCGGTTCCAACCAGTTCGTCGGCAACTGGCCGGGCGTAACCGTAGAAAAGAAGGAAGGAAAGCTCAAAGGCTATGACGATGTCATCGTTACCGACCTTCCAGGCATTTATTCCCTTTCACCTTATACTCTGGAAGAAGTAGTTGCCAGAGAATATCTGATGAGCGAAAGACCGGACGTCATCCTCAACATCGTTGACGGTACCAACCTGGAAAGAAACCTCTATCTGACTACTCAGCTTACGGAACTGGGCATCCCGGTTGTCGTAGCCATCAACATGCTTGACCTGATCGAAAAGAGCGGTGACCGCATTGATCTGGATGTACTGGCGAAGGAAATGGGAGTTACCTTTGTTTCCATTTCCGCATTAAAGGGTACCAATGTTGACAAGGCCGCCGCCGCTGCCGTTGAAGCAGCGCGTAACGGCAAGACCATTCCTCTGCATACCTTCAGCGGTTCTGTGGAACACGCTCTGGCCCACATCGAGGAAGCCTGCATTCATGACATGCCGGAGGAAAAGCAGAGATGGTATTCCATCAAGCTGTTTGAAAGAGACGAAAAAGTCCTGAAAGAACTGAATCTTTCCGAATCGACCCTGAAGCACATTGAGAAGGACATTCAGGCGGTTGAGGAAGAAATGGATGACGATGCTGAAAGCATCATCACCAATGAAAGATATGTCTACATCGGCAATCTGCTCAAGGGCATCTACCATAAGAAAGGCGCCGGCCAGCAGAGTGCTTCTGATAAGATAGACAGGATCGTCACCAGCCGGATCCTCGGTTTGCCGATCTTCGCCCTGATCATGATCGGGGTCTACTGGCTGGCCATGGGTCCCTTTGGATCCTTCCTGACCGACTGGACAAATGATGTCTTTGCGGCAGAATGGATGGAAGGCGGCGCTGCTGCCCTGCTGGAAAGCTGGAATGTAGCTCCCTGGCTGGTAAGTCTGGTTTCTGACGGTATCGTGCATGGCGTTGGTGCCGTGCTGGGCTTCGTACCTCAGATGATCGTACTGTTCTTAATGCTGTGCATCCTGGAGGATGTCGGATACATGGCCCGTGTGGCCTTCATCATGGACCGTCTGTTCCGCAGATTCGGCCTGTCCGGCAAGTCCTTCATCCCAATGCTGATCGGCTCCGGCTGCGGTGTACCCGCCGTCATGGCCACCAGAACCATTGAGAATGAACGTGACCGCCGCATGACCATCATGACAACCTGCTTCATTCCCTGCGGCGCCAAGCTGCCGATCATCGGACTGATTGCCGGTGCCATCTTCGATAATGCCTGGTGGGTATCCGCTTCCGCCTACTTCATCGGCGTAGCTGCCATCATCATTTCCGGCATCATTCTGAAGAAGACCAAACTTTTTGCCGGTGATCCCGCTCCGTTTGTCATGGAACTGCCGGCTTACCATGTTCCCTCACTGAACAATGTCTTAAGAGGAACCTGGGAAAGAGGCTGGAGCTTCATCAAGCGCGCCGGTACCGTCATCGTTCTGTCGTCAGTCGTGATCTGGGTTCTGAATTCACTGTCCTTTGAAGGCGGGTTCCATTACCTGGGCGAAGATGGCGAAGGCGCCTCCATTTTGGAAAACATCGGCAATCTGTTTGCCTGGATCTTCGCTCCGCTGGGCTTCGGTACCTGGCAGGCGACCGTCGCCACCGTTCTTGGTCTGGTAGCCAAGGAAGATGTCGTCGGCACTATTGGAACCCTGATCTCCATGGAAGATCTGCCTGATCTGGTTGAGGAAGGTGAGAACATCATGGGTGTTCTGGATGTCTTCTTCAAGGGCTCAGCCGTTGCCGGTTATGCCTTCATGGTCTTCAACCTGCTGTGCGCTCCCTGCTTCGCCGCCATGGGCGCCATCAAGAGAGAGATGAACAGCGGCAAGTGGACCGCTATTGCCATCGGCTACATGTGTCTGTTTGCCTATGCTGTTGCCTTATGCATCTACCAGATCGGTTCTGCCATTCAGGGTCAGGTAAATGTCATTGGTCTGGCAGTTGCCATCCTGCTGATCATATTTGCCCTGTATATGCTGTTCAGACCCTATAAGGAAGCTGAGACCCTTACCCAGCAGGTAAAGGTGAAATAACCGTAAGGGAATCTGCATATGATCTGGCTGAAGGAAAACATGATGAACATCATCGTCATCATGCTGGTAGGCTCTCTGGTACTGCTGTGCATCAGAAGTCTGGCTAAGCAGCGTCGCTCAGGACGGCCGGCCTGTGGCTGCGGCAAAAGCTGTGCCGGCTGCGCCATCGGCTGCCTGCACAGTCAGAGAGTGCAATAATACAAGTAAAGAGCGGGAGACCGCTCTTTACTGTGGAAACAAATTGGTTTAATTGCCGTCACTGCTGGCTGCTGACTTCCTGCCATTGGTCAATGACCTTCTGGCTGCGCAGCAGGATCCGGCCATCCAGCCTGATCATTTCCCTGGCCAGGAAATTATCAAAGGTGGTAATGACTTCACGGCCTTCGATCTCAAAGATCCGGGGCTTGAGCAGAAAACGGCTCCAGGGTGAAAAGCCGTAATGGTAGTCACGGAACCAGCGGAAGTAGTTGAAACCGTGGCCATAGACCATCCGGCCGTCCTTATAGCGGTAGGCCCAGTCGCAGTTATCCAGACCGTTGCCCCAGTGGTTGGCGCCCCGAACGACCCCTTCTGCGGTATACCAGTACTGGGAACCGGAGCCGGAGGTAAAGTCAGGCTCGCGCTCGGGTTTGCCGCACTCATCAAATATAGATACGGTATAATCGAAGAAATTCAGTTCACTGGCCGTTCCCTGCTGGAACTGACGGTAGAACTGGAAGGCCCGTTTGAAATATACTGATGCTTTCGGATAATCGAAGGCCGGGTCGTAATTGGCCTTGCGGAATTCTTCAATGAGATCTCTTGGCATTGGCGTCTCTCCTTAATGATGATGGCTTGAAATTGCCTGTAAGATGATTTTACACCAGCCCGCCCGGCTTGAAAAGCAAAGCCGGGAAACCATAAAAACGGCAGTAAACAGAATGTTAGGACAATGTTGAAAAAAGATGAAAAAAGCGAAAAGGCCCAGTTGAAAAATTATTGGCAGCGAAAAACGGCCGGAGTATTATTTTCTTATGAAAAAAACTGATGGGAAATGGATCGTGCCGGAATACTATCCGGACTTCAAATGCAAGATGAGCGATTGCCGTCATACCTGCTGTCAGGGCTGGCGCATTCCCGTTTCTTTCCGGGAATACAGCCGACTGATCGGCATCCCCTGCAGCCGGAAACTGCGGGAGAGGATCGACGTCGCCTTTGCTGAGCCGGAAACGGTCAGTGAAGAGCGCTACCGCTGGATCTCATATGACTGGCAGGGCCGCTGCCGGCTGCTGGAAGACGGTCTGTGCCTGCTTTGCACGGAAAACTGGGCGGAATGCCTGCCGGCCATCTGCGACCTCTACCCGCGCTCCCTGCGTCAGTATAATGAACAGAAGGTAGCCTGCTGCTCCTCGGCCTGCGAACGGGTAGTGGAGATGCTGGCGGAAGCGGACAGTCTGAAGATGACGACAGCAGAGATCGACCGTCAGCCTCTTATCCACACTGATGTTGATGAGCAGTCGGCCCGAAAACTGCTTGACTTCCAGAAGATCCTGAAGGACCGCAGCACCACACTGGTGGAGAGCCTGGAAGAGATCTGCCTGCGGGTCAACCGAAAGCAGTTTACCGATGATTCTCAAAGCAATGCTGACCCGCTGCAGCAGGGCCTTGAGATCCTCGGCAGGCTTACCGAAAGGCAGAGTTATCTTTACGATATCCTGGAAGAACTGCGGGAAAGATATCAGAATGATCCGCAACGGTATTCGGCTGACTGTCAGGCTTTCCAGGAACGTTTTACCGACTGGATGCGGATCTTTGAGAATGTCATCAACAATTCCCTGATCTATGAGAACTTTCCCTTTGTTGACAGTCGCTTTGACGATACCGATGCCTATAAGGGGCTGTGCGCTACCTACGGTCTGATGCGGTTAGTCTGCATCGGTCATACCGCCATCCATCCGGACAGAAGAGCGCTGGTCGATGCCATTGCCGCGCTGTTCCACCTGATCGAGCATACCGCCTTCTATTACAATGCCAATGTGGTGGTAGGCAACGGTGCTGTGCTTTTGAAACTGTAAAAGAGAAAAACTAAACATTTAAGCGATGGTGCTATAATGAATGGGAAACCGGCTTGGCAGCATTAGAAAGGGCAACTGATGAAGTATTACATTTCCGATCCGCACTTTTACCACCGTTATTGCGAGGACATGGACCATCGCGGTTTTGCCACGATGTTTGAAATGCATGATTACATGATCAGCCGCTGGAATGAGCGGGTAACCGATGACGATGACGTCTTTGTGATCGGTGACTTCTCCTTTGGAAACGGTCGGGAGACCTGGAACGTGCTCAGCAGGCTCAAGGGAAGAATAACGCTGGTAGAGGGCAATCATGACGGCTTCTATCTGGATGACCGCGAGTTTACCGATACTTTTGAAAACGTTGCCGTTTATTACGAGATCAGAGACGGCGAACGCGAGGTGATCCTGTGTCATTACCCGATGCCCTTTTATAACCATCAGTACCGCCGCAACCGCCAGGGCGATCCCTCAACCTACATGCTTTACGGACACATTCACAACACCTTTGATGAATACTATCTCTCCAAGGTTATTGAAAAACTGTCAGATGTTGAACGCTACGGCATTGACGGCCAGATTGAGAAAACACCATTCCGGCTGATCAACACCTTCTGCATGTACGCTGATTATCAGCCTCTCACTCTGGATGAATGGATTGAGATTGATAAGAAGCGCCGCAGCCTGGTGGCGGATTACGAATCCCAACTCGGCAGGCAGCTGAATGTAGATGACTGGGAAAAACTTAATGAGGTCATCGTACGGCGCAGCCGTGAACATTGGAAGTAAGCCCAAGACTGCGAGCGGCAGTCTTTTTCATGAGGCCGGAATTTATGCGACAGTTTTGCCGTAATTATCGCAAATTACTGAAAAATTGTTGGAAATTCAACTGAAAATTACCGCATTTTGTTTGCAGGGTAAAAACGAAGGTAGTATACTAATGGTGGAGAAATTTGATTTCAGGAGTTTTAGTTATGAGAACAAGAAAATTATTAGTTGTACTGTTATCAATCTTCATGGCTGTAACGATGCTGACAGTCCGTTCCAATGCGGCTGTAAACATCACTACGACAATTGACGTCACCAAGACCTGGGACGACAATAACAATGAAGATCAGACCCGTCCTGATCATATCACCGTTTATCTCAAGAATGGCAATAGCACTGTTCAGACTATCACCATCAGAGATAACAACGGCGAATGGAAGGGTCAGTTTACCGAAGTTCCCGTTTATGACGGCGACGGCAAGGCCATTACCTATACGGTAGAGGAAGCCCCGATTCCGGATTATGAGGGAACGGTAGCCGAAGGCGAACTCAAGTACGTGTTCGAATACCCGACCAACATCTATACCAAGGATGTCGATCTTTCTCCTGTTGGCGCTGAAACAGTCGATGTTACCGGCGGCAACGGATCCTGGAAGATCAATCAGGGTGTCAATTCCGACTACATCACCGCATCAGGCTTCATGTTCAATGACCTTAAGCTTGTCAATGCGACTTTCACTGAATATGACGGTTCCGGCAAGGCTGTGACCGGCAGCGATGCCGTATTCCAGGTCGAAGGAACCAACAAGGAAATCTGGTATCATCCGACAGTTGCTGCCACCTACTATGGCTCAGCCGATACCGATCACTACTTCACCGTAGTATTCCCCGAAGGCGTTACCCTGCTGACGGAAGGCCACTATGGCGAAAAAGTCGATGTTACCATGACGGTTTCCAACATCAGCCTCAACAAGGCTCAGATGACCGGCAATACTCAGACTGACAACAATACCAAGATGTGTCTGCTGTTCAACAACACCGGCACCGGCCATCTCGAAGTTGGCCCGGGCACGATAAGAAGAAGCATCGGCGGCATCAGCATGGATATTAATGTCCAGATCGAAGGCGTCAGCTCAGGCAACATGGTTCTTCCGGTTGTCGACGTTGATACTGTAAATGATCTGGGCCCGACCAGCGATCCGAGACCGGAAAGCGTCCTGCTCGGAAAAGGCTTTGAGAAGACCATTCATACCGTTAAGCTCGTTACCACTGATCCGACAGCTGTCGATTTCACCGGCTTTGAAGTTACCGGTGGCAAGCTCCGTGCCTATGCTCTGGGTGCTGACACTGATACCTTCAAGAGCGGCTTCATTGGCGTAGCCAAGGTTGATGCTGACGGTTATGACATCACCTGGAAGGGTTCAACCTGTTCAACAGTTCTGTTCGGACAGATCGTTCCGTTCAAGATGAAGTGTACTGTTGATGAACTGATCAAAGGCGGCTATGGCGGAACCATCGCTGAACAGGGCGACTGGAGAAGCAGAGCCTATGGTGAAGCCAAGCTGATCGCCTGCACACCTGATGAGAACTTCCACATCCGCTACATCCACATCGATGGCAAGGATATTGACCTGAACGGCTTTGATGCCAACGGTGTTCAGACAGTAACCACCGGCTGGACTCAGGATATCAATAAGGGAACTGAGACTGTTACTCTGTATCAGAGAGCCAACGGCGTCGTAGAAGTCTATCTGCCGCATCAGTACTACGCTGTCAACGACATCGCCGCTGAAAGCCGTACCGACCACTGGATCGACGTTGCCTATGAGACCAACGGAATCGTAGGTTCATATGAGATCACCAATAAGCAGGTTGTTGACTATGACAAGCTGTCCGGTACCAAGACCTGGTATGATGCCAATCCGATTGTTCACAACAATGAAGAAGAAGTCATTCTGACTCTCTACCAGATCGATTCCAAGGGAAATGAAAAGAAGCTCGATGTTGAACCGGTTTGGGAAGGCGATACTTATACCTTCTATCATTTGGTAAAGACTGATGCCGAAGGCAACAGCTATACTTACCGTGTTGAAGAAAAGGCCATCAACGGTTACAGAACGATCTACTCCGGTGACAGCGATGAGAACATCACCAACATTGCTCTCGGCGACATCAAGGTCACCAAGGTCTGGGATGATGAAGACAATGAAAACGAGGTCCGTCCGGATGCCATCGTCGTCACTCTGAAGAGAGATGGCGAAGTCATTGATGACATGGAAGACGCTGTTGTTGAACTGAACGAAGAGAATGAGTGGCAGTATGAATGGAAGGGTCTGTCATTATATGACGATGAAGGACACGAATATGTGTGGACCGTCGAAGAAGACAATGTACCCAACTATGAAGCCGCATACACCTCAATCGGAACCTCACTTACCATTACCAATACTTACGTACCGGTACCGGTAACCGGTGATTCCTACACCAGTTTCTATATCGGCTCCGCTATGACGGTAATCGGTCTGTTAGGCATGATCTTCACGATCATGAAGTTCAGACTCATCGGCAAGTACTAGACTAAAACCCAGAATGGATAAATGAGGCAGTGCGCATGCGCTGCCTCTTTTCTTATGCTTTTTATCTGAACAGCGTCCTGTCTGCAGGTTTTTCGGCCATAAAAGTGCAAATGCGGTTAAAGTGTTTTATAATCTATATGTCCTGCTTTTTGCCTGCGGGAATTGCGGCAGGTTCTGAAAGGAAGTTATTATGGTTTTCTCCAGTTCAATATTCATGCTGCTGTTTCTGCCGGCCAGTCTGGTACTTTATTACCTGATGCCCGGCATGAAGCTGAAAAACTTCATGCTGCTGGTGCTTTCGCTGGTCTTTTACGCGGCTGGTGAACCGGTATATATCGCATTAATGATCATTGAGTCCCTGATCGGCTGGGGAACGGCTCTTTCCATAAATCCGTTTGTGAAGGAGAAATCACGGCAGGTCAGACTGATAATGGTGCTTACCATCGTCCTGCTGCTTTTACCGCTGCTGACCTTCAAGTACAGCGGCTTTATGATAGAAAACATCAACGCGCTGTTTTCCCTTTCCATCAAGGTACCTAAGCTGCCTCTGCCTTTAGGCATTTCCTTTTACACCTTTCAGATCATCGGTTATGTTGCTGATGTCTATCGGGGAAAGACGGAAAAGGCAGAAAGCAATTTCTTCCGCTTCCTGCTGTTTGTCTCGATGTTTGCCCAGATGGTCCAGGGACCGATCATCCGCTATGACGATGTTGAAGTACAGCTGAAGCAGCGCAAATTTGACTTCAAGCAGACCGCTGACGGGATTACCCGCTTTATTGCCGGTTGTGGCAAGAAAGTCATCCTTTCAGGTGAGATCGGCAAGATTGTTACCTTCATTTTTGAAAAGGGCATTGATGGCAAACCGGTTCTGATGGTCTGGCTGGGCATGCTGTGCTACGCCTTACAGCTGTATTTTGACTTCTCCGGCTATTCCGACATGGCTTTGGGTCTGGGTAAGATGTTCGGCTTTGACTATAAGGAAAACTTTGATTATCCCTATCTATCCCGTTCCATTACCGAATTCTGGCGCCGCTGGCACATCTCGCTGGGAGCCTTCTTCCGTGATTATGTCTACATTCCCTTGGGCGGTAACCGGCGTCATCAGATCCTTAATCTGGCTGCCGTCTGGTTCCTTACCGGCTTATGGCACGGAAGCAGCTGGAACTTCATTCTCTGGGGCATTTACTTCCTGTTGCTGCTGATCATTGAAAAACTGGTATTCCGCAACAAATTGCAGAAAGTTACGGTCATCAGCAACCTGCTGACCATCTATCTGCTGCTGGTCGGCTGGACGCTTTTCTATTTCACCGATCTCAATCAGGTCCTGGAAGTCCTGAAGGCCATGCATGGTCTCAAGGGTGTTCCGCTTTGGGATCCAATTTATAATTCCTACTTCATCAATAACATTGCCGTGATCGTTGCCTGCCTGATCGCCTGTATGCCGTTAGGCCGGGCGGTAAAGAGGCACATGGATATCGTGTATGAAAAATTCCCGGACATGTGGTTTGTGATGACCTTTGTCTATGACTTTGCCCTGCTGTTTATCTGCCTCAGCGGCATTGTCGGTTCAGGCTATAACGCCTTCATGTATTTCCAGTTCTGAGAAAGGAGGACAAGATGATGTTTGAAAAACACGCAAAAGCATTCAGTCTGATCATTATCCTGGCTTTCGTTCTCTCTCTGGGGACTTTGGGAGTCATCAGCCTTACTGATACAGACCCGGTGATCTCCGAACGTGAACAGCGGGAACTGAACCATTTTCCTGAATTCACTCTGGCCAGCCTGTTTGACGGCAGCTTCTTTGCCCAAAGCCAGCTGGCTTATGATGATACCTTCCCGTTCAGAGATTTCTGGCTGGATGTTTACGGCGATCTGAAGAGCGCGGTGACGGTCCAGAGCGGTGAGGAAGGCGAGGTATTCGTTCCCGTGGATGATGACCCGGATGATAACGCTGATGTCGGCGATGATGAACTGATCTCCCTTGATGATCTGCTGGCTGAGCCTTTTGACGGCAGCGGATATGAACAATTCACTTCCGGGACGGAAATCAAGGGCGTGGTAATCAAGGACAACCGCGGCATGGAAGTGTTTAACGGAACGCTGGCCGGGGCTGAGGCCTATACCAACGCCGTCAAGAAGATCAAGTCTCTGTTTCCGGAAAACAATGTTGTCGCCATTGTGGCTCCGAACTCCTCAGCATTCTATGCTGACGAAAAATACCGCACCGGAAACCATGACCAGCAGGCCTGGCTGCAGCTGATCAGAAAGAACCTTGGCGGCATCATCGCTCCTGATCTGTACAGTGTACTTGACAGCCATAAGGAAGAATACATCTATTTCTATACTGACCATCACTGGACGACCAGAGGAGCATATTATGCCTATCAGCAAATGTGTAAGCAGCTCAGGGTCATGCCCTATGAACTGACTGACATGGAAGAAGGAAAGATTACCAAGTTCCTTGGCACCTTCTATAGCAAGACCAGCAGTTCCATTCTCGCCAAGAATTCAGACAGTGTCTACTATTACCTGCCGCTGGTTGCGACCAAGGCTACCGTCTACAGCAACATCCGCACGATGACCGGCGGTGAGTCGATCAAGGTCATTGACCCGAAATACAGCGGCGGTAACAAGTACAAGCTGTTTACCAACGGCGATAATCCATTGATCGTCATTGAAACGGACGCCAATACCAATAAGACAGCCATCCTGATCAAGGATTCCACCGGTAACGCCTTTGTACCATGGCTGTGCAACCACTACAGCAAGATCTATGTGGTCGACCCGCGGCACGTCAATGGCAACAATAACAACAAGCTGATCCTGAAGGATTTCCTGGCTGACAAGCCAAACTGCGACATCATTCTCTGCAGTTTCATATACAATGCCAATAACATCACCGGCAGCTACTACCGCGGTCTGCTGAGGATGCTCAAGTAACTGCCAATTATCAAATCACGAAAGGAGGCAGGATAACATGAAAGAAACCATTGAAAACATGTACGAACTCTTCAACAAGGGCTGGGCTCTGGTAACGGCCGGGGGAATCGATGACTTCAATACCATGACCGTTTCCTGGGGTTCATTAGGAACGCTATGGAACAGGAGCATAGTAACGGTATACATCAAACCCTGCCGCTACACTCACGAGTTCATGGAGAAGTACGACCGCTTTACCGTCAGCTTCTTTGACCCCCGGTACCGCAAGGATCTCTCGCTTTTAGGGAGCAAGAGCGGCCGGGAAGGCGATAAGCTGGCCCTGACCGGGCTTGATCCGGTTGCTGTAGGCAGCTGTGTCGGTTTCAGCCAGGCGAAGGCGACCATCGTCTGCCATAAAATCTATCAGGCCGATTTTGACCCGGCCGGCATTCCGGCTGATGTCATGGACAGATATTACACATCTGAGGCCCCGCACACGATGTACATCGGCGAGGTTGAGATGATTCTTTATGGTGACCAGGAACAATGAAGATCGTATCATGGAATGTTAACGGATTAAGAGCCGTTCTGGGCAAGAACTTTCTGGATGTTTTCAGACAACTTAATGCTGACATCTTTTGCCTGCAGGAGACCAAGTGCCAGCCTGGCCAGGTAGATATTGACCTGCCGGGATATCAGCAGTACTTTCATAGCGGAGAGAGAAAAGGCTACAGCTCTACCGCAGTCTTTACCAGAATCAAGCCGCTTACGGTCAGTTATGACTTTGTCAACAATGAAGGCCATCCTCTGGAAGGCCGGATCATGACCCTGGAGTTTGATGACTTCTATCTGGTAAATGCCTATGTGCCCAACAGCAAGGAACAGCTGGCCCGCCTGGATTACCGGATGAAGTGGGAAGAGGACATGCTTGACCATCTTAATCGCCTTAATGAGGTCAAGCCGGTCATCTATTGCGGCGATCTGAATGTCGCCCATGAAGAAATCGACATCAAGAATCCAGCTGCCAATCACTTCAATGCCGGTTTCTCCGACCAGGAGAGGGAAAGAATGAGCATCCTGTTATCCAACGGTTATGTTGACACTTTCCGCTATCTCTATCCTGATACCGTAAAGTACTCCTGGTGGTCTTACCGCTTTAATGCCCGGGCGAATAATGCCGGTTGGCGCATTGATTACTTCATCGTCTCTGATCGGCTTAAGGGAAAGGTAAGGGATTCGCTGATCCACAATGAAATCATGGGATCCGATCACTGCCCGGTTGAATTGGACATCGATATCTGAAAGAAGCAAACATAATGAGTGAAAAGAAAGCAGCATTTTACTATCGTGAGCAATATTATCTATTACCTCAGGAATACTCGTCGGTAGAAGAACTGAAAAGTAAAATAACTGTGCCTTTGCATATTAAATTGCAGTCTTTATGTGAAGACAATAAAGTTGCTGGAAACATTGAAAAAGGCATCTGCATAGCCCCATATTTTTACAGCGAATATGGTTATCCTGCATGGAATGTGCTTATTGAAGATGTTTCAGATATTTATCCTGTTGAGGTAGAACTGCTTACGCAGGCAGAATACAATGAACGAATCAGGAAAGTGATCCTGGAATACTGCCCGGGTTGTCAGAGATACAAGCCGATTTCCAACAGGGTACAGAGTTTAAATGGTCATTTTGAAGAAATATCTCTGAATTCAGTCTGCTTTTTCCGTCAGAACAGCAAGCCATCGCCGAGAGTATGCCGGGAAAACCTGTTTTGGCTTGGCGGAAGATGGTACCATTTTGATCCTAGTGGAAAAGATGCTGAAGATGTAATGGATGATATTAAATCCGTGATATATCTCAAATTCGATTCCGGTGAAAAGGATGCTCATGATTCTAACAAAATGACAGTCTTCTTCAAGCCTGAATTCTTTACAGGAGTTTTAGCGGATACTCTTGAATCCTACATAGAGAAAGCCCTTTACTTTACGAAATTCAGAATGCAGTTTGGCCAGCAGGCACCGGTAAGTAAAGAAGAATTTGAAAAACAGGTCGCGGAAACGAACAGAGACACCATGAAAAAAAACTGCAAAAGATATGGTGTGTCTCTGGCAAAGTTAGACTTTGACCCTGCTTTAGAGGATAAAGTTGCGGGATCCCTCAAGCCGCTGTTTGATCATTTTTATTCCGTACAGTTGCTGAAAGAGCCTGGAGCAATGTATTTGCTGCTTTTGGACGAATGCCAGTTTCTGAAGGAAATGCACTTCCGAACCCCGCTTCTTGAGTCAGCAAACGCTGAGATTACCGTTTATAATCAATACAATGTGAGCAGATATCGTATTTCCTTCGACATGAAAAAACAAATTCTGGGTGATTAAGCGATATTCGTAAAAAAACAAAGAAAACAGAATTAATCATCAAAAAACCCCGGGATATTGCTGAACACAATACCCCGGGGTTTTATTTTGGTCAATCATATCATTCAGACACTCATATCGTATGGTTCTGACTTTATTATGAGTCCCCTTAGGGGGAGACTTGAATTATCTAGTTGTCATCCATATTCCGGATAATGTGAAGAGCTTTCCTCAGATCGTTCTGGGCTACGATGTTAAGGTATTCCTCCAGTTTGGCTCTGGTCTTTTCGGGAATGTGCGGTGTTTCTCTGCCGGCATGCAGGAATTCCAGGGCACTGGCTGGATGATATTTTTCCTTCTGGTAAACCATGCAGGCCGCGATGCGGTCAGCTACCATTTCCTTGACATAGCGGATGGGCGGATCGATGAAGTAGATGTTGCCTTCCTTATCCTGATCCATCCAGTACTGCCAATGGTGGCGGTTATGGCCCTTATGATGCAGCCAGGCCTGGGAGTAGCCCTTTTCCTTGCGCTCCTGGTCGATCGGCGAGCGGAAACCCTGATAGTAGCGGACCCCGGGCCAGAATTCCACAAGAGAGTACTTGGAGAGGTCGTGGACCAGTCCCTGCCAGTAAAGACCCATCATGAAACAGTTGCGCATGACCAGAAAGCGGTGCTTGTTTATGGTATGAAGATGCAGGAAAAAGTTTCTTAGCATGTTTATCACCTGTTTCTATGGTAAGACTTTTTGTTTTGCCAGACAAGGAGATTTGGTATAATGAATAAGGTGAAAACATGAAAGCAAGAAACTATCTGAGCATTATCCTGCTGGTCGTGATCGACCAGCTTACCAAGATATACATTGATTCAGTGATGACCCTGCATCAGTCCATCAAGGTCATCGACGGTTTTTTCCATATCACCTACACCCGCAATACCGGGGCCGCATGGTCGATGCTGGAGGGGCAGAAGTACTTCTTCATCATCGCTGCTCTGGCTGCCGTAGCCGTCATCGCGGTCTATCTGCATAAGAACAAGGTGTCATTGTGGGAAAAGACCGGACTGATCCTGATTGCTTCCGGAGCCTTCGGCAATGTGATTGACCGCCTCCGGCTTGGCGAAGTCATTGATTTTCTGGATTTCTACATTTTCGGGTATGATTTCCCGGTCTTCAATTTTGCCGACTGCTGCATTACCGTTGGCAGCATCATCGTCGTATTGACCGTCTTACTGGAAAGGAAAGAGCAGCAATGAGCGTACTTAATTTCGTGGCCGATGAAACCATGGCCGGCTTAAGGATCGACAAGGCCCTCATCAGCAAGGTCGACTTTTCCCGTACCCGCCTGCAGCAGCTGATCGCTGACGGGCTGGTAGAAGTCAATGACGAGGTAGTGCGTTCCAATTACAAGCTTCATAAGGATGATGAGATAACCGTTGAAGTTCCGGAAGCCGTTGAATACAGCGTTCAGCCCTATCCGATGGATTTGGACATCCGTTACGAGGATGACGATGTCATCGTCATCAACAAACCGCGGGGTCTGATCGTTCACCCCAGCGCCTCAACCAGAGAGCATACGCTGGTGGAAGGCGTACTTTATCACTGCCATGACCTCAGCGGCATTAACGGTGTCATGAGACCGGGCGTGGTCCACCGCATTGACAAGGATACGACCGGACTGATCATCATGGCCAAAAATGACCTGGCTCATCAGAAACTGGCTGATCAGCTGGCTGACAAGACAATGAGCCGCAAGTACTATGCCCTGGTCAGCGGGGTCATTCCCCACGACAGCGGTACCATCAATGCCCCTATCGGCCGTAATCCTCAGGACCGCCAGTCGATGGCGGTGACTGACAAGAACGGCAAGGACGCCATCACTCAGTTCTTTGTCCGCGAACGCTTCAGAAAGAACACCCTGATCGAATGCCACCTCAAGACCGGCCGTACCCATCAGATCAGAGTCCACATGCAGTATATCGGCTATCCGATCGTCAACGACCCCAAATACGCCCCTAAGCACAGCCGCGGCAACGGCCAGTTGCTGCACGCCTTTGAGCTGACCTTCCTGCATCCCCGCAGCGGTGAAAGGATCACCGTCAACGCCCCTCTGCCGCAGGATTTTGCCGACTGGCTGGACAGGCTGAGAGAAGAGGAGAAGTAGATGGAAGCAAGAAAGAATGTCTGGTGCCTTCAGCTTCTCCAGTACCTGGTCTTTTCCAAGGGTTATCTGCGCGTTTCCGTGGCCTATCAGGGTCCAAACAAGCCCGAGGACTTCTGGCTTATCAACGCTTCCGAGAAGTATCAGATCATCCATCTGACCGATGAAAAGGAGAGCCAGCGGATCCATAACAGCGATTATACCGTTCAGACCTATAACCGCATCTGCGAGCTTCTTTATGAAGTGAAAAACTGCCGGATGCTGGATATCTCGCTGAATGAAGATTCTGTGGACCGCCAGAGCCACGGCATCCGCTACATTCACCTGCATCCCGGCTGCGCACTGGAAGATGACATCCGGGAGATCTTCCCTGAGATGGCTACTGTAATTCACGATGTCCAGGATCCTCAGCAGGAACTGGTGAAACTGGAAAGGGAGATCGTCCTGCAGGCGATGAAAAAGCGGCGCAGCACCAATTCCTTCCCTTTCGCTGCCCGGGGATCACTATGCCGGAGCTTCATCATTCCGGCGGTGATCTGCGTGATTTTATGGGCGGCCGTAAACCTGATGGCCGCGGCGCATCAGACCGCGACGGTCAATACCGCCATCGCGCTGGGTGCCTATTATAAGGCTTTTGTGACCATCCTGCATCAATACTGGCGCTTACTGACCAGTGGCTTCATTCATGTTTCTGTACTGCATCTTTTATGCAACATGATATCCCTGTTTTCTTTGGCCGGATCAGTCGAGAAGCAGTTCGGCTTCCGGAAATCAATGATGATACTGCTGATGTCGATCGTGGTCGGCAATCTGCTGGAATTTGTGGCCGGACCAAATAAGGTCTGCGTTGGCATTTCCGGAGGTCTGTACGGCTATCTGGGGGCCATGACTGTCCATTACATCCGTTCCGGTTATTTTAAGAACCGGGTCTTCCGGCGCAATTATCTGAATACCCTCTACATTAACCTGCTGATCTCGCTGATGCCCAATGTCAGCTACATCAGCCATCTGGCCGGTTTTGTGACCGGCGGCTTCCTGGCCGTATTATGTGATGAGCAGCTGGCCCGCAGCCTGAAGATCAATGTGGCGGTCTGCTCGTTGCTACTGGCCGGTTCCATCGGCTATCTGGCAACCAAATACGATTCCCTTGATACCTTCTACTATCAGACGGATGTCGAGGTAGCCAGGGTCTATGAAAACATCGGCTGGAAATCACTGGCGGATAAAATCGTCAGGGAAACCTATAATTATTACCGAGAGAGGAGTTAATCATGAGAAAAGTCATTAACTGGGATACCTACTTCATGGCTCTGGCCCATCTGAGCGCCTTGCGTTCCAAGGACCCCAACACCAATGTCGGTGCCGTCATCGTCGATAACATGCACCGGATTGTTTCCATCGGCTATAACGGCATGCCCAGAGGCTGCGATGACGAGCAGTTCCCCTGGGAAAGGGAAGGCGACTTCCTGAATACCAAGTACGCCTATGTTGTTCACGCTGAGCTCAACGCCATTCTCAATTCTCCCCGGGAGGTATCGGGGTGTACGATCTATGTATCACTGTTCCCCTGCAACGAATGCGCCAAGGCGATCATTCAGTCCGGCATCCGCAAGGTCATCTACGAGTCGGACAAATATGCCGATACCGATGTGACCAAAGCTTCCAAGAGGATGCTGATGGACGCCGGAGTGGAACTGTGGCAGACTGATTTCCATGTTGACGTTGACCTGCAGGTAAAAGAAGGCCGTAAGGACTGAAAACCAAAGCAACAAAAAAAGGGAAACTTCCCTTTTTTACTTGCCATGAAATCCGGTATCTGCAGACGGCTTACTTACCTTCGACGACAATGTCGTGAATGGTCTTGGCAATCCGGAAGGCCGTCATGTTGGTAGTATCGATCTGGGAGCAGCGCAGCAGCCGGTTATCGCTCATCGGTTCATAGTGGACCTCATATTCCGACTTCAGCAGTTCAAACTGCTCAATGCCTTCCAGAGCGGAGGTGTTGTTCAGGGTAAAGGACAGCAGTGTGTAATCGGAACCATGCAGGTGGCTGTTGAGCTGATGAATGAACTTGGTGCCGGCAAAGGGAAAGTTAATGACGATGTACTCGTAATTCTTGGCAATCAGAAAGTTGTTGACGGCGTTGGTGAGGTTATCCATGATGATGTTGACCGTCATGTCGGAATACTTCATCGGCTCAGTATAGCACAGCCAGTTGGCGTCCATGTAGACGCTGTAAGGCAGCAGCCGATAAAGTTGATTGGCGGCCAGCTGTTCGTTGTAGTCGTGATAGTTAATGAAGATAATGGTCTGCATGCTTACACCTCCTGTAGCTGTATGACTTTGCTGATGTCGATCCGCAGATAATCGGGATCGCCGGTTCTGAGATAATTGATGACCTGGTCGGTCAGATAGGACGGGGTGGATGCCCCGGCCGTTACCGCCACCTTATGGCTGGCTGACAGGTCGCAGTCAAGCAGATCGGCGGCCTTTTCAACCTTGTAGATGTGTTCAATGCGTCCCCTGGCAATGGAGGCCAGCTGGGCCGTGTTGTTGCTGCGGGGATCGCCGACCACGATCAGAGTATCATAACCCTCCAGATCAAGGATGGCCTGCTGGCGCTTTCTGGTGGCCGGACAGATCTCCTCGACGACTTCGCAGCCGGGGAAGCGTTCTCTGATGGCTTCGATCAGCTGGGCGGTATCCAATAGCGACATCGTTGTCTGATTGGTTACCAGTATTGGCCGGCCGGAAAGCGGCAGTTTGTCAATATCCGGCAGTGAGCTGATCAGATGGATCCGCTCGCTTAAGGCTAAGACCGCTTCGGATTCGGGATGGTTGGCCTTGCCTATGTAAAGTATATCATAGCCTTTATCCAGATACTGCCGGCAGAGCAGGGCATTTTTGGTTACATCAGAGCAGGTAGCGTCGATGACGGTAAGTCCCTTGTTCAAGGCGTATTGGCTTATTTTGGGATCGATACCGTGAGCCGTAAAGATGACAACTCCCTCATCAATGCCATCCAGCAGCTGGATCTTGCTGCGGTGGGGATCGTAGAGGGTGATGATGCCAAGCTGGGCAAAGGCCTCAACCACATAGTGGTTGTGCACCAGCATGCCCATGATGTAGATTTTGCTGTCCGGGTGCTGCTGCCTGGCCTTGCGGGCAAGGTTGATGGCGTTGATGACGCCCTTGCAGTAGCCGGAGGGGATTACTCTGTCGACTTGCATACTAATAGTTTAGCATAAAAAACAAAGTATGATAAAATATGTAGGCAGGAGGTAACAAGTATGAACATTGAATTCCGCGAAGACATCCAGAAGCTGATGGAATACCGTCGCTTTGACCAGCTGACCCCGATTCAGCAGCAGGCCATTCCCCTGATCCTGAAAGGCCGGGACATTGTCGGCATCAGCGCAACCGGGACCGGTAAGTCCCAC
This sequence comes from Erysipelotrichaceae bacterium, assembly GCA_016280635.1. Taxonomy (GTDB): domain Bacteria; phylum Bacillota_I; class Bacilli_A; order Erysipelotrichales; family Erysipelotrichaceae; genus UBA1783. The sequence goes on along the minus strand of JAEEHC010000032.1, from coordinate 10,496 downwards.
GCTTTCATTCTGCCGCTGTTGCAGAAAGTCGATGTTACCTCCAACACCATTCAGTCGGTGATCATTGCCCCGACCAGGGAACTCGCCATTCAGCTTTATAAGATGACCAGTGAGATCAACATGTTCAATCCGGACATCCGGATAAAGCTGATTGCCTCCGGTAAGGACAAGGAGAGGATGATTGAATCGCTTTCCGTACAACCCCACATCGTCATCGGAACGGTGGGAAGGCTGAAGGACCTGTTTGTTGATGAGAACGTCCTGCGTTTGGACAACGCCTATACGGTCGTCATTGACGAGGCGGACATGACTTTGGAGATGGGGTTCATCGATGAAGTCGACATGATCCTGGGCAAGCTGAACCGCCGGCTGCAGATCGCTGTTTTTTCCGCGACTGTTCCTGATCAGCTGCAGGCCTTCCTGCGGCGCTACATGTACCGTCCGGTCATCATCGAAGCTAAGGAAGCCTCACCGCTTAATCCCCAGATCGAGCATGTGCTGGTCAACTGCCGCTATTCCAGCTATCAGGAAAAACTGCTGAAGATCCTGCCGGGTATCAATCCCTATGTCTGCATGATCTTTGCCAAGACCAAGAAGGAAGTCATCGATACCTCCCGGCTGCTTAAGGATAACGGCTATGACGTCGTGGAGATCCATGGTGATCTTAAGGACCGGGAAAGAAAGCAGGCACTGAAGGCTATCGGTACTGATGCGGCCAGCTACATCGTCTGTTCCGACATCATGGCCAGAGGTCTGGACATTGAAAGCGTCAGCCATGTAATCTCTTTGGGACTGCCGTCCAATCTTGATTACTATACCCACCGCTGCGGCCGTACCGGCCGTTCCGGCCGAACGGGTACCAGCTATATTCTCTTTACCAGCGGTGACATTCCGGCCTTAAGGACGCTTAAGGAAAAGTTCACCTTTGTTTCCCGCGATTATCGCCGGGGCGAATGGGTAGAGGCCCGGGACTTTGACTTCCGGCCCCGCCGTCACAGCAAGGAAGCCAGCAGCGAGATTCAGATGATCCGCAACCGTCCGGTCAAGCAGGTAAAACCCGGCTACCGCAAGAAGAGAAAGGCTGCCATTGAGTCAATCGAACGGCGGGAAAGAAGGCTGGCCATCAAGCAGAAGATCCGTGAAGAGCAGAAGGAAAGAGCCAAGAAGGCTCAGAGACAGAAGGGCGGCTACTAGCCGTGCTGAAGATCGGCTCTCACATTTCCCTGAGCGCTCCCGATTATTTTCTGGGCAGTGTCAGGGAATCACTGGATAATAAGGCCAGTGCCATGATGATCTATACGGGTGCCCCGCAGAACAGCGTCCGCATCCCGCTGGACAGGCTGAAGATCGAAGAAGGAAGGCAGCTGTGGCTTTCGCAGGGCTATGACATGGAAGCGGTCATCATCCACGCTCCCTATATCATCAATCTGGCCAATCTGGAAAACCCGGATACCCGTCAGGGCTCCATGGAGATCCTGGCCCGGGAGATTTCCCGCAGCAAGGCCATCGGTGCCCGTTATCTGGTCTTGCATCCGGGAGCCCGGCTTAAGGCGGAGACAGAAGACGCTCTGAAGGCTGTCAGCGATGCTCTGAATGAGGTCATTACCGACGATCAGCTGATCGTCTGTCTGGAAACCATGGCCGGCAAGGGCAGTGAGATCGGCCGCAGCTTTGAGGAGATCAAATCGATCATCGACGGTTGCCGCTGGCCACTGGAGGTCTGTCTGGACAGCTGCCACGTCAATGATGCCGGCTATGATCTTTCTGATGCGGACAGCGTGCTGGCGCAGTTTGACAGCGTCATCGGTCTGGACAGGCTGCATGTCATCCACATCAATGATTCCAAGAATCCCCTTGGCACCCATAAGGACCGCCATGCCAACATCGGACAGGGAACCATCGGACTGGACAACCTGCGCACTCTGGTCCACCATCCTCTTCTGGAAGGACGCGTCTTCATTCTGGAGACACCCTTCATCGACGGGAAGTCACCCTACAAAAAGGAAATCGAAATGCTGAGGTAAGTTATGGAATTATACATCAAGGGAAAGTTTTCCAATAAGGAACGCTTCGAAATATACGATGAATTCAACAGTGTCCGCTATATGGTGATGGCGGAATTTGGCTTGGGCCACAAGATCCACATTTATGATGTTTATGATAAGGAGATCGGCTACATTGAAAGCTACACCAAGGGTCTGCATAATCAGTATAAGCTTCACGATGAAGACGGCTACATTGATGATCTGCGCCATAAGTTTTCCTTCCGCAAGTCCCGTTATTGGCTGGACAGGCTGGACTGGCAGATCAACGCCACCAATTTCTGGGAAAGCCACTTTGACTTCATCTGCGCTGGGGAGAACATCGGCGAGATCAATGTGGACAAGAAGCTTCTCAAGGAAGGCTATTTCGTAACCGTCAAGTACGAAAACGATGAGCTGTTGGCTCTGATGATTGCCATGTGCATCGCCTGTGACAAGGCTGATGCGGCCGCTGCGGCTGCCGCGGCATAGTGGAGAGGAAGGAGCAACTGCATGTTGGCGGATTTTCACCTGCATTCGGAATTCTCCGATGACAGCCGGGAACCGATGGAAAGGCAGATCGAAAGGGCCATTGAACTGGGCTTTCAGGAGATCTGCTTTACTGATCATGTCGATTACGGCATCAAGAAGGACTGGAGCGAAGGCGGCATCATCTGGCGGGGCGGCGATGGGATGAATTATGGTCCCGATGCCCTGGAACCGTTGGCCAATGTCAATTATCCGGAGTATTTCGGTAAGCTCATGCGGATGCGGGAGACATATGGAAAGAAGATCACCATCCGTCAGGGACTGGAATTTGGCATCCAGACCGGTACGCTGGACCATTTTGAAAAGCTTTGGCGCAATTACGGCGACCGGCTGGATTTCACATTGCTTTCCATGCACCAGATCGACAATCAGGAGCTCTGGAACCAGCAGTATCAAAGCGGAAAGAGCCAGAAGGAATATAACGAGGGCTATTACCGCGAGATCCTGGAAGTCATGAAGAGATTCAGCTACTACTGTGTTCTGGCACATCTCGATCTGATCGTCCGCTATGACCATAACGGCATCTATCCCTTTGAAAAGGTCAGAGACCTGATCGCTGAGATTCTGAGACAGGCCATCAGCGATGGCAAGGGTATTGAGGTCAATACCTCATACCGCCATTATCAGCTTTCCGACAGTCAGCCCAGCAAGGCGATACTGAAGCTGTACAGGGACCTGGGCGGCCGGATCATCACCATCGGTTCCGATGCCCACACCACCCGCTGGATGGGTGATCATGTAAGGGAAACCATGGAAATGCTGAGGGATGAATTGGGGTATGAACAGTTCTGCACCTTCACCGCCATGGAACCGGTATTCCATGCCCTCTGATCTGGTGAAAGTAAAAAAGGCGATCCGTTCACTGCGGATCGCCTTTAATAATGGAAAGATTAATCTGATAAGTCGGAATAGGCGTGGGTATCAAAGAAGAGCGCAATGCCTTCCTCGACAGTCTCCTTCAGTTCCATGTAGTTGTGGATCTCGTGACGGTAACCGGAATAGAGTCTGGTGGTAACGTCGTTGCCGTTATCTGTCAGCCAGTTGGCGGTCTGGTAGACACCGGTACCGTACTGACCGACCGGGTCCTGGTCGCCGGCAATGTTATAGACCGGCAGGTCCTTGGGAACTCTGGCAGCCCACTGGGGACCGGTGATGTCCTTCATCATCTGCAGGAAGTAGAGCCAGGCGCGGTTGCTGGTCGGCTTGGTAAAGGCGTCAAAGGGGTCTTCGGCATGGTCTTTCTGGACCCAGGGGTCATCGCAGATCCACTCATTACCCAGCTTGACTCCTTCCTGGCAGCGGGCGAACATCCAACCCATGAAGGTGGCGCCCAGAGTCGGGTCAGACTCATCACCCTTGCCTTCGTCAACCAGCTTCTGGACAATGGCAATGTTTTCATCCAGGTTGGGCCAGATGCCGGTCGTACCGCAGATGCAGGCAGCCGTGAGATCCTCACCGTATCTGGCCATGTACTGGCGGGTGATGAAGGATCCCATGCTGTGGCCGAACATGAAATAGGGCAGATCGGGATATTTTTCCACAACCAGATCATGCAGTTTCTTCTCATCTTCGACCATGGTCTCAAAGCCCTTGTCGCCCCAGTTGCCCCAGCTGTCATTTTCCAGAGCGGTCTTGCCGTGGCCGACATGGTCATCGGCCGTGACGATGTAGCCTTCCTCCATGAAGGCAGTGATCATGTGCAGATATCTCCGGGAGTGTTCACCGAAACCGTGAATCAGCTGAATGATGCCCAGCGGTTCGCAGGCCGGAACATAGATCCAGCCAAAAACAGTATCACGCTCATTAAAAGAGGTAAACTTCACTTCATGTAGCATTTGTGTTGTCCTTCGGAAGCGGTAAGCCGCTTCCTTCCTTTCTTTTATATGATAGCATAGAGCAGACCGGTCGCCAATCAGGGTGCACCTGCATACGGTTTTTGCGGATTGACGCATATTCAGGGAAAAAATCACGGGAGATTTGTTATAATGATAATACAGAGAAAATCTACATAAAATAGGAGGTTTTATGGATAAAGTTGAATTGAAAGAACTGACACTTCTGGCAGCTAAGATCCGTAAAGACGTTCTGGAACTGCTGAAGCACCGCGGATACGGTCATCTGGGCGGCTCCATGTCCATCGTTGAACTGATGGCTGTTCTTTACGGCAAGCAGCTGCGCGTAGACCCCGCCAATCCGCAATGGGAAGACCGTGACATGGTTGTCCTGTCAAAGGGCCATTCCGGACCGGCCTGGTATTCCGCCTTGGCTGAGAAGGGCTTCTTCCCCAAGGAAAAGCTGATGACCCTCAATGACGGCGGAACGATGCTGCCGTCCCATCCGGACCGCACCAAGACACCTGGTGTCGACATGACCACCGGATCACTGGGTCAGGGAACCAGCGCTGCCGCCGGCATTGCCTACGGCCAGAAGCTGAAAGGTCAGGACCGCTATACATATCTGATCGTCGGCGACGGTGAACTTAATGAAGGCCAGTGCTGGGAAGCGTTCATGCTGATCGCCGCCCGCAAGCTGAATAACTGCATCGTCATCATCGATGACAACAAGCGTCAGCTTGATGGCTATACCAAGGATGTCCTCAACCCCTTCAGCTTTGAGGAAAAGATGAAGGCCTTCGGTTTTGACCTGGTACAGGTCGTCAAGGGCAATGACATCGAAGCCATTTCCAACGCCATTGACAAGGCCAAGGCCCATAAGGACGGTGCCAACTGCATCATCCTGGATGGCATCAAGGGTTCTGGTGTCAAGTACTTTGAGGAACTGAAGAGCAACCATTCAGTAAAATTCAACAATGATGAGATCAACAAGGCCGCTGATGACGCCATCGCTGCCCTGGGTGAATTCATTGAAAAGGAGGAAGCATAATGTTTAAGTTAACCGATGATCGCAGCAAGAAGGGTACCCCGCTCGCTAAAGTCGTAATGCAGACTCTTTCTGACTTAATGAATACCGATGACAAGCTGGTCTTCCTGGAGGCTGACCTGGCCGGAGCCAGCAGCTCAACCATCATCCAGAAGGATCATCCGGAGCGCTTCATTCAGATGGGCATTGCCGAGGCCAACATGATCGGTACCGCGGCCGGCCTGTCCGTTGAAGGCTTCAAGCCGTTTGTCCACACCTTTGGTCCGTTTGCGACCAGACGTGTCTACGACCAGCTTTATCTCTCCGGCGCTTACGCGCATAATACCATCAATGTCTACGGTTCTGACCCCGGCTTTGACGCCGGCCCTAACGGCGGTACCCATACGACCTGGGAAGACGTGGCTCTGATGAGAGCCATGCCGACAGCCGTCATCTGCGATGCCGCAGACGCCGTACAGCTGGAATGGATCGTTAAGGAATTTGCCTCCATGAAGGGAATTCATTATTTCCGCGCCAACCGTAAGGATGTCCGCAATGTCTACGCTCCCGGTTCAACCTTCCAGCTTGGTAAGGGCAATGTGCTGACCAAGGGCGATGACGTACTGATCATTACGGCCGGTCAGATCGTCTCCGATGCTCTGGACGCTGCTGAGAAACTGGCGGCTGAAGGAATCAGCGCTGAAGTGATCGACATGTTCACCATCAAGCCGCTTGATGCCGAACTGATCCTGAAGGAAGCCAAAGGCAAGAAGGCCATCGTATCCTTCGAGAACCATTCCATCATCGGCGGTCTGGGCTCAGCCGTTGCGGAAGTGCTGGCGGAAAACGCTGTCGGCATTCCGTTTAAGCGCCATGGCGCCAATGATGTCTTCGGACAGGTTGGCACTCAGGACTGGCTGCAGAAGGAGTTCAAGCTTACGGCCGACGACCTGGTCGCTACCGTAAAGGGACTGCTGAAGTAATCACCATCAAAGCGTCACATCCGTGGCGCTTTTTCATGGCAAAGGAAAGCCGGCTCAAGTCTGAGCCGGCTTCTTGCGCTTTGAAATGAGGGCGTCTATGTACTACTTTCTGGAGTTGAGCAGAGTAGCACCTTCACCGTACATGGATTCCCAGTCCTTCTTGAAGGAGGCAATGTGGTTGATGACGTTCTGGTTGTTGAAGGTGGCTTTCAGAATGTCCAGGGAAGCGGTGGCTGACTCGCAGCCGCAGGCAAAGGCATCCTTCAGCTGACCGACGCTGTGGAATCCGGCTGCCAGCAGTTTTGACGGCAGTCCTTCCTGGTCGATCTTGTTCTGGACGTCAATGAAGAGCTGATTGGGCTCAGCGCCGATGTTCAGCATTCTGTTGACATAGGCGGCGATGTAATCAGCGCCGGCAGCCAGGGCATAGAAGGCCTGCATGGTGTCATAGACACCGGTAGCCGTGACATTGAAGCCGTCTTTCTTCAGCCGGGTGATGGTTCTCAGACCTTCCTGAGTCACCGGAACCTTGACATAGATGTCCTTGCCCAGCTGGTCAGCCATGGCATGGGCTTCCTTGATCTGAGTCTCGGAATCCAGGGCGATGACCTGAGCATGGAGGGTGCGGTCATGACCGATGATCTCTCTCATCTTCTTGAGGTGAGCGAAGAAGTCATCGGGATTGGCCGACTTCATGACGATGGTCGGATTGCAGGTTACACCTGAAAGCGGGTAATAATCGCAGGCATATCTGATCTCGTCCAGATTAGCGGTATCAACTAAGATTTCCATAATTTCCTCCTGAATCTTTTATTTCCTGATGCTGTTTAGCAGGGTTGCCCCCGGTCCGTACATGGACTCCCAGTCCTTCTTGAAGGAGGCAATGTGATTGATGACATTCTGATTGTTGAAGTCTGCCTTCAGAATGTCCGGGGTGATCGTGGCGGTCTCCACGCCGCAGGCAAAGGCGTTTTTCAGCTGACCGACGCTGTGGAAACCGGATGCCATGATCCGGGTGGGCAGGTTTTCCTGCTCGATCTTATCCTGCAGGGCCCGGTAGAGGTTTTCCGGCTTGCTGACATAGGTATCCATGCGGTTGACATAAATGGCGATGTAGTCAGCCCCGGCAGCCAGGGCATAGAAGGCCTGCATGGGGTCATAGACCGTAGTGGCGGTAACATGGAAACCATCCTTCTTAAGCTTGGTAATGGTGCGCAGTCCTTCCTGAGTGACCGGTACCTTGATGTAGATCTCCCGGTCCACATTTTCAACCAATGCCCTAGCTTCCTCGATCATGACATCGCTGTCCAGGGAAACGACCTGGGCATGCAGGGTACGGTCAAAGCCAACGACTTCCCGCATTTTGCGCAGATGCTCAAAGGGATCGTCCGGTCTGGCCGTATTGATCAGGATGGTGGGGTTGCAGGTAACACCTGAAATGGGAAAATTGTCACAGGCCCAGCGGATGTCTTCCAGCTTGGCAGTATCAACCAGTATTTCCATAGGTTCCTTTCTTCCTGCTAATGCAGGATCTTCTTGATCTCCTTTTCCAGCGGAGAACCCTTGACGTTGGTCTTGGCCTTCTTGAGCCATTTCTCCGCTTCCTTCTTGTCATTCAGATAACCGTACTGCATTCCCAAAAGATACTGCAGCATGCCCAGCTGGGATGACTTGGAATAGGACTGCTTTTCCTTTTCCTTCTGTTCCAACAGCTCATGAACGCGTTCAATGTCATCGCTTTTCTTTTCGATCATGACCCGGTAGAGCATGTGGAACTGTTCGCGGCTTTCCTCATCCAGCACCGGTTCCAGCCTTTCCAGGATCTTGGCGGTCATTTCCTGATCGCGCTGGGAAAGGAAATAGAAGTAGGCGTTGGAGAAGACCTGATAGGCCTGCTGTGGTGACAGGCTGTCGTAGAGCAGCTTGCCGGTCAGATCCTTTACCACTTCGGTATTGTCACGGGAAATGTAGTAGCGCATCAGGTTCCACTTCCGGTTATAGTCGCCGAACATGACCTTGTAGTAGCCGCTGTTAAGGATCTTAAGGGCTTCTTCATCGTGGCCGGCCTTCAGATGCTTGAGAAAACGGTTCCAGATGAAAGTCCGGATGAACATGGGCACGGCCAGTGCCACCATGCACAGAACAACGATCGTTGCGGCTAATTCCTTGGTCATAACAAATACCTCACTTTATTATTATATAACTGTTCAGGCGGCATTTGGATGAAAAATGAACAAAAAGCCGGTGGTGTTATGAAAGCGCTTAGCGGGAAAGAATAAAAGTCATTGTAATATTTGTTTGTTATGCTACAATTAATGTGTCATCAGCCAGACTACATTAGTTCATATTTTGATAGAAGGGAGTGTTTTTCTATGATACAGGATCTGATCAAAAAGGAAAACTGCATCATCAGAGATGCGGTTGCTGACTGGAAGGAAGCCATTCATGTGGCTTTGGAACCGCTGGTAAAGGACGGCTGCTGTACCGATGCGTACGAACAGGCAGTTCTGAAAATGACCGAAGACTACGGCCCGTACTATGTACTGACCGACTGCATGGCCCTGATCCATGCCTCCAGCGAAGCCGGTGTCAGCAAGACTCAGCTGGCCTGCACGGTTCTGAAGGAACCGGTTGCCTTCTCGGAAGAGAAGACCCAGGTACGCGTACTGGTAGCCCTGTGCGCCGTTGACCACACTTCCCACATGGGCGGCATTGTCGCCGTTTCCAACATCTTCGGTGACGAAGAGAAGGAAAGACAGATTTTGGATTGTACATCTCCAGAGCAGATATATGACCTGTTTATCGAGAACTCTGAGATGTAGATCATAAATGATTTAGCAAGAATTCATTAAATTAGAAAGGGGATTGTATGCTAGATTTTATTCTTAACATTTTGGCTACTCCTGCCATGCTGGTAGGTCTGCTGGCCATGCTCGGCTTGATCCTCCAGAAGAGACCGGTCGAAGATGTCATCAAGGGCACCATTAAGACCATCGTCGGCTTCCTGGTATTAAGCGCAGGCGCCACCTTTATCCAGACTGACTCACTGAACGCTTTCGGTGAACTGTTCAACTGGACATTCAACATGCAGGGTGTTGTTCCGAACAACGAAGCCATCGTTGCCATGGCTCTGAACAAGTTCGGTCTTGACACTTCCTACATCATGGTATTCGGCTTAGTCCTGAATATCGTTCTCGCTCGTTTCTCCAAGATGCATTACATGTTCTTAACAGGTCACCACAGCTTATACATGGCTTGCATGCTGGCAGTATTACTGGGCGCTGTTGGTGGATTATCAGGATTCGCGCTGTGGATCGCAGGCGGCTGCTTATTAGCCTTCATTTCTGCCTTCTCACCCTGGTTCCTGCATTCATCAATGGAAAAGATCGTTGAAACTGATGAATTAGGTTTCGGTCACTTCGGTGGCTTCGGCTACTGGGTTGCTGCTCAGTGCGGCAAGCTCTTCAAGGGCGGCAAGTCCACTGAAGATATCAACTTCCCGCAGAGACTGACCTTCTTACGTGACACCACTGTTTCCATTGGTATCACCATGGTTGTCTTCTTCTTAGTCATCACCGGTATCGCTGTTGGCAAGGGAGTCATGAACGTTGATCCGGCTAAACTGCCGAACTGCTCTGGCTTCTTAGTCGCTGGCGACACCAAGACTCACTGGGCTGTATGGGCTCTGAAGGCTGGCTTAAGCTTCTCCGGTGCCGTATACATCATCCTGTCCGGTGTCCGTCTGATCGTTGGTGAACTCGTTCCCGCATTCAAGGGCATTGCCGAAAAGCTCGTTCCGGGTGCTGTGCCCGCTATCGACTGCCCGGTTGTCTTCCCGTATGCTCCGAACGCTGTTCTGATCGGCTTCTTAGTATCCTTCTTAGGCGGCGTTGTCGGTCTGGTTATCCTGATCGCTCTGAACAAGGCCGGCTTAGGCTTAGCCCTGATTCTCCCGGGTGTTGTTCCGCACTTCTTCTGCGGTGCTTCCGCCGGTGTCTTCGGCAATGCTGAAGGCGGTCTGAAGGGCTGCGTACTTGGCTCATTCGTGCATGGTCTGATCATTACCTTCTTACCTGCTCTGTGC
>JAEEHC010000031.1 GCA_016280635.1 Erysipelotrichaceae bacterium | reverse complement strand
TTCTGTACGTGCTTGGTAGCTCTCATGGAGTTTGAACGCTTGTTTCCGGTCAAAGGTCCCTTACCGGTAATGGCACATTTTCTAGACATTAACTAGACCCCCTTTCAATCGTACGCTTGATTATAATATCATTATTGAAATTAAAATGCAAGCAGAAAAAGCGGGAAAAAAGACAGTAAAACGGTGCTTTTCCGCCCTTGAGCACTCGGATGCTTTCGAGGGATAATTGCGGGTGCATAATGGGGTTCTTTACGATAAAATAATGATAGAAAACCGGAGTAGAAGGCGAGGAAAGAGCATGTACAAACTGATCATCTGTGACCTTGATGAAACCCTGATCTGCCTGGATCGGACCTTGACCCAGCGCAACATCGATGCCATAAAGGCCCTGAGGCCTCTCGGCGTCAAATTCGTTCCGGCAACCGGTCGGCCATACAGTTCCGTTCAGGGTACCCTCAGAGATCTTGGCCTGTATGATCAAGAAGATGAATATGTCGTTTCTTATAATGGCGGAGCCATTACCGAGAACAAAGGCAATAAGTTGTTATACTATCAGGGACTCCCCTTTGACACCGCCAATGAACTCTACAAGCGCGCTCTGGACTATGATGTGTGCATTCATGTTTACGCTGCGGATATGGTCTATCTGTACCGCTATTGTCATAATGAGAAGCAATATCTTAACAACCGCATGGAAGTCACGGAGATCCATGACCAGGATCTGGAGTTTTTGCGCAGTCAGAAGATCGTCAAGATCCTCTATACCAATCCTGACTACGCCTATCTGGAACAGCTGGAAAAACAGGTCAGCGACCTGACTGGCCAGTGCGATGTCTCCTATTCTTCCAACCGCTACCTGGAGTTCAACCATAAGGGTGTCAACAAGGGTGAGGGCCTGCGCCGGCTGGCCGGGCTGCTGAATATTGACATAAAGGACACCATGGCCATCGGTGACAACATCAATGACCTCACAATGATCCAGGCAGCCGGTCTGGGCGTTGGGGTGGCCAATACCGTGGAAAACATGAAGCCGCTGTGTGATTTCATTACTGAGGGCGACTGCGATCATAGCGGGGTGGCCGAGGCCATTGAAAAATTCGTCCTTCAGGCGGCTCAGTAACTCACAAAGTGGTTACAATTGACAGATAAGATGTTAAAATATCATATAGGGTGATTATGAATATGGCAGACAATCAGGTCATTGCAGCATTACAGATTGAAAACAGCGAGATCCGCATTCTGGTCGGACAGTTTTTCAATGATTCCTTTAATGTCCTGCTGAGACATACCGGCATCTGCCGGGGCATGGACGGCATCCGGATTATCGACGAGGCCAAGGCCATCGAATCGATCCGCAACGCCGTCAATGAAGTCAGCCTGAAGCTCAGCGCCCCGCTGCAAAGCGTGCTGCTGATAATCCCGGCCCACCGCTTCAAGCGCGAAAAGCGCAGCGTGGAGCTGCTTCTGGATAACCATGTGGTTGGCTATGATGACATCAGAAAGGTCATCAGAGAAGCCTACCGCACTAATGTCGGCAACGATTATGAGATCATCAATGTGACCTCCTCATCCTACCGCATCAACTCGATCTCCTACCCCCGCATTCCCCTGGGTGAAAAGGGCGACATGCTGGCCAGCGAAGTTGATCTGATCTGCGGCGACCGCCTGATCACCCATGACTATGTCACCCTGGTGGAGAAGGCCGGCCTGAAGGTCATGGACATCTGTCAGGATGGCTACGGCAGCTGTCGTGAAGCCGCCATCTTTGAGCAGAGCTACAACTGCTACATCGTAAACATCTACATTTCCGGCAGCCACAGCGTTTATTCGCTGATCTATAACGGCCGCCTGGTCGCCGGCTTCAGCATCAACAAGGGCTACAACAGCCTGATCAGGCCGATCATGGACAATTACCATCTTTCCTACCGTGAAGCCTCCCGGATGCTGTTCCGGTACGGACACATCGGCCAGGACAGCGGTGAGGAGCGGCTGATCAACCGCTGGAAGGATGGCGACAAGGAATATTCGATAACCTATGACAAACTGCAGAAATGCATAAAGGACGCTGCTGAAAGCTTCCTCTACAGCATCTGTTCCTATTGCCACAACATCGTTGATTATCCCAACCTCTCGGTGATCATTACCGGACAGGGTGCTTCCCTGCAGGACCTCGACAAGGTTCTGGCCCAGAGGTTTGAGCGACCGGTCATCTGTTACTGCCCCGATAAGCTGGGCGTTCGAGAGACCAAGTGGTCAGCCTTATTGGGCATCTTCTACGAATACAAGGAGAACGAGAAGATCAACGAGACCCGCAAGAGCAGCATCGACATGGATGTCTACCGTGAACATCTGCTGCCGGACGATGAGGACCCGGAGGATATCAACTCCATTACCAACCGGCTGAAGAGCATCACGGACAAACTGTTTGTTGAAGATGAAGAAGTTGAAACTGAGAATAGTTGAGGTGAGACGACATGACTAATTTTAATCCCGTAACCAAAATCAAGGTATTCGGCATCGGTGGCGGCGGCAATAATGCGGTCAACCGGATGGTCGATGCGGAACTGGCCGGTGTGCAGTTCTATGTTGCCAATACGGACAAGCAGGTCCTGGATTCATCAAAGTGCGATAACAGGATCCTGTTAGGTATCAATACGACCCATGGCCTGGGTGCCGGCGGCAATCCGGCAGTCGGCAAGGCTGCTGCTGAGGAATCCCGTGAGGAAATCAAGAAGGCCATGGAAGGCGCTGACATGGTTTTCATCACGGCCGGTCTGGGCGGCGGTACCGGAACCGGAGCCGCGCCGGTCTTTGCCCAGTGTGCCCGGGAAGCCGGAGCACTGACCATCGGCGTCGTCACCAAGCCCTTTGAATTTGAAGGCAAGAAGAGAATGATGCAGGCCATCAGCGGTCTGGATGAACTGAAGATGAATGTCGACTCCATCATCATCATTCCTAATGAAAAGGTAAATGCCTTCCTGGGATCCCTGCCTATCAAGCAGGCTTTCCTGGAGGCTGACAATGTGCTGAGACAGGCCGTGCAGACAATCACTGACCTGGTATCCTATAACGCCCAGATCAATCTGGATTTCGCTGACATCCGCGCCGTCATGCAGGGCAAGGGCGCCGCGCTGATTGGCGTCGGCCAGGCCGCTGTCGGGGAAAAGGGCTCCAAGGATCCCTCCGAGATGGCCCGGGAAGCTGCTGAAAACGCCATCAACTGTCCGCTTCTGGAAGCTGATGTCCGCGGCGCCAAGAACGCCATCATCAATGTCTCCGGCGGTGAGCTGCTGACCATTGAGATCGCCAGAAGCGCGGTCGAATACATCAAGAAGGCAGCCGGAAATGACATCGACATCTACTTCGGTCTGGTTATGAATGACGCCTTGAGCGATTCCATCGTCGTCACCATCATCGCCACCGGTTTTGAGGAGAATCAGCAGTATGAGGCGGTGTTCCATGAGGACCGCTATGAAAAGCCGCGGGAGGAAGAACCGCAGCCCAGCCGCGATGATTCCTCTGACTTCTTCAGCCGCCGTTTCGAATAACATGAAAATAGCCCTGCGGGGCTATTTCTGAAGGTAAAAGACATGCAGAAATACAAGAAGAATTCCGATTATTCCTATGCTCTGGGAACGGAGCTGACCCTGCAGTTGCTCACGGACCATCCGGATAGAGTCCGCAGCGTCTACATTCATTCCCGGCAGCTTGATAATGAGATCTGCCGGCGCATTGAAGCCCTGGCGCAGCGCCATCGCATCGAGGTTATCCGCAGCGACAGGATCTTCAACATCCTTTCCGACAAGGAGAACTGCTGGATCCTGGCCATCTTTGACAAGTATCAGGCTGACATCGATCCGGTCGCCAATCACGTTGTACTGGTCAACCCGGCCAATACCGGCAATCTGGGTACCATCATCAGAACTTCCATCGGCTTTGGCATCCGGGACATCGCCATCATTTCACCGGGCGTTGACATCTTTGATCCCCGGACCATCCGGGCGTCGATGGGCGCCTTCTTCCAGCTGCGCTTTCAGTACTTCGACAGCTTTGCGGATTATCTGGCCAAGGCAGATAGCCGGCCAGTCTTCCCCTTCATGCTGGATGGGGCCCGGCAGCTGGATGAGATAAGCATACCGGATCACTTCTCGCTGGTCTTCGGAAACGAAGCCCGGGGGCTGGATCCAATCTATCAGACTTATGGACAGTCGGTGCTCATAAGGCACTATCCGGTGATCGATTCACTGAACCTGTGCAACGCCGTCTCCATTGCCCTCTACGAATTCACCAAGGGAAAGATCAAATGAAAACCGGCTCAGCCGGTTTTCTGCTTTTCCAACATCCGGTTCCAACTGTACAGGCCATAGAGGTCGTTGATGAAGAAGAGGATGTTGGGTACGATCACCAGCCAGGCGGAAGCATCGCCGTTTATTAGCGGTACGATCCACAGGATGGTGGACAGGATATCCTTACTCAGGAAGCAGTAATAACTCAAGACGCTGATGCGGGCGGAGAAGTAGAAGGCCATGATGCTGATGGCCAGGGAAAGGCTCTGCACCCAAAGCATGCTGCCCTCATAGCGGGAAAGCAGAAAATAATATAAGGGAATCAGAAGAAGCTGGGAAACGACGATGACAGCGGCTTCTTTTTTTGAGGCCTTAACGATGTTGACGGTATTCTCAGTGCTGTTGCGGCGGGTAAACCAGTTGTACATCCCATACAGGGTTATCGGAATGGTCAGCAGCGAATTGATGACCTCGCCATAGTACTTCTGCCGCCAGGCCAGAAAGAGGTAGAGGATGCCCATGGCGACCTGCAGAAAGTAGCCCTCCAGCCGGGCTTTGGTCAGCAGGATGCCGCCCAGAACGCAGCTGTAGGCGTAGAAGGTGGAAACCGGTGAGGCCTTGGTCAAAAGGGAAATGACGGTATTTACCAGCAGTCCCAGAACGATGTAGGCAATCTCAAATGGCGTGAATCGGATCTTTTTCATCTTCGCTTTTCCTCATGTATCTCTATTTAACCATAAATGCGGTAGCTTTCCAAATCCGGCCTTCCGCTTTAGGATTTTTTCCTTTCCCCGGCAAATATATGGGAGAGGAAGGAAACATGCTTATGTATCAGGTCAATGAGAATTCACTGCAGCAGCTGGAAACCATCAATGAGCAGATGCGTCAGGTCAGCTCGCTTCTGGAAAAACTGCGCCTTCAGAGCGGTTTGAAGAGTGCCGACTACCGTCAGCGGCTTTTCCAGCTGCAGGACAGCGACGGTCCGCAGGTCCAGCTTTCCAACCATCTGTGGACCCTGGAAAGTCGGCTGGAAGAACTGAAGGAAAGAAGGCAGGAGATCTGTTTGAGCTTGCTGGACTATCTGCTGGCCCTGCCCGGGCAGTCGCGCAAGGACTTTGCCCTGGAATACTACTTCCATGGCATCAGCAACATTCGGGAGATCGCCCACCGGATCGGCCTTTCACCGGAAAGGACCTACCATCTCCACCGCGAGGTCCGCCAGGCTTTTGCCGCCTTGCTTAAAGAGCGAGCGGATGACATAGGAGCAACAAAAGACAGCAATCAGCAGCAGTGCGCTGACTGAAAGAGCGTGGTAGTTTGGTAGTGTGAGAACAGTAAGAATAAGCGTGCTGGCGTTATTGATGGCCGCTTTGGCCGGGCTGTATGTCTATAGCGTGGCTTTGTGGCCGTCAAATCCCGCTCAGCCGCCCTATAGCCTTAACCGGACTGAAGGAGCCGCCGTTTCCATAGCGGCTGACATTTTGCCAGCCCGTAAGGAAAGAGTCTTGGAGATGACGGTCATCAGGACCGGGGAGCGCAATGTTTTCACCGCCGCCGCTTCTAAGACACCTCCGGAAAGGGGGCAGGAAGGCCACTGGCTGGATGTCTACCGCTCCTTTGCCGTCTACTGGCTGAAGGCTGAAAACGGCGGCTATCAGGTATTTGATGATCGGTTAAGCCGTTTTCGCTGCCAGCAGCAGCTCATCGAGCAGGGCATTGAATGCATCACCGGTATCGACTGGCAAAGCCGCAAGGTCGGCCGGATATACGTTTTGACAGAAAGCGAGGAAGGAAAATGAAAAGAAGAGTGCTGATCATTCTGACCCTTTTGACATTGGCGGCAGTAGCCTTAATGGGATTAAGGAGCTGTCAGAGTAATAATGGTCAGAATCTGCGCACCATCACCTTCCGTCCTTATGCCTGCTGGCTTTATGAAAGCACCGTGGGCTGTCTGGACCCCCTGACGCTGGTCAGTTTTCCCGAAGGCATCAGCGCTACGCCGGAAAGCATTGACCTAAGGATCGTGGGTGAGACGACGGTGGTCTTCCGGCTGGGCCAGAACGATGATACGGCAATCAGTCGGACCGTCAGGGTCATTGAACCGCTGATCACCATTATTAAGCCGGTCATCTATCTGAGCATTGGTGAAACCTACAACCCGGAAGAAAACATCATTTCCGGCTGTGATCATCAGTGTCAGCCGTCCTTCATAGAGGCTGACCGTCCCCAAAGTCTGACCGTTACGGTACAGGCGCAGTCAGAGGGATTAGCCAGCGAAAAGAGCTTTGAGGTCATCGTCTCGTCAGAGAACATGGTCTGGGTGATCGACCAGCCCTATCAGCCATCCCAGACCGTCAACGTCTGGGTAATCGACCGCCCAGCCGTCAGTGAGCAAGGCCATTGGCAGGTGATTGAGGAGGCGGTTGAAGAGCAGGGCCACTATGAGGAAGTGGAGGTTCCGGAGCAGGGCCATTGGGAAAACGTAATCGTCCGTCCGGCCGTAGAGGAACAGGGTCATTGGGAAACCGTGCACCATGAAGCCGTAACCCACCAGAAGCCCATCTATGAAAACTACAAGTACTGGCTGTTTGAGTTCTCCGACGGCTACAGCGTCAAGGTCTATCAGTACGAGCTGACGGAAATGGGACTGACCGCTACCCAGTATGCCGGCCGCTATGAGGACACTCATCCCGGGGTGACCGGCCAGTGGCACAGCGAAATTGAAAAGCGTCTGGTTGGCTATGAGACCATCGTTGACCAGCCGGCTTACGATGAGCAGGTCTGGATAGTTGACGTGCCCTATCAGCCGGCTCTCACGGAGAGAAGATGGATCGTCGACCAGCCGGCCCACACGCAGAAGCGCTGGGTCGTTGATGTACCAGCCCGGCCGGAAAGGAAACAGTGGGTGGTTGACCAACCGGCCCAGCCGGAGCAAGGACATTGGGAAGAGCGGCTGATTCCGGAAGTGCCGGAAGTGGGCCATTGGGAAAAGGCGCAATAACCGCATTTATCATCAGGAAAACAGGAGACTGCCGGGCAGCCTCCTTTTAATAAACAAAAAGGGAAAGGAAAGAATAACAATGAAACAACTGACGGAAAAAGCGGGCAGACTGCTGCTCGCACTGCTGCTGGTCGTCTCGCTGGTGCCGGCTTCCCTGGCCGGCTCACTCCAGACGGTCAAGGCGGCTGATGACATGAGCAATCAGGAGATGTATGACAGCGTTGCCTACCGGGCTCTGGAGTATCTGGGCTACGACAGCGCCCATACGCTCAGGGATAATGGCTGGACCTTCAACCCCAGCTATGTCGGGGCCAAGCTGAGGGCTTCCAGCTACTGGAGCAGCTGCCGGCCGCGCTGGCAGGGCAAGACGCTGGACTATAAGGAATTTACCGGCAGCGCCAGTCAGGTCATCGACCCGGCTGACCGCGAGACGGTCTATAAGAAGGGTGGCTTCAACTGTTCCCAGGCAGCCCAGTACTTCATCTTCGGCTATCTCGTCGACCAATTGGGCTACAGTTTTCCCGGTCTGGCCAACCGCACGGCGGTTACCATTAACGGTTCGGTTGGCGGCTTTGGCTCGGTCTACCGGCTGATCCGGACGCTGGATGACTACATTAACCGCTATCCGGAATACTGCATGCGCGTGCTGACTAAGGAAAAGCGCAACGCCGCTGCTACCCTGGAGGCTTTCAACAACAAGTTGCAGCCCGGTGACATCATCTGCATGTGGGCTCCTGATGACACCTATCAGCACGTGGCCATTTATGTGGGAAAGCACAACGGCACCCATTACCTCTTTCATTCCGGTGTCGTTGGCCGGGGACCGGAACTGATAACGCTCGATGCCCTGGTCGGCCAGCAGCTGTCCTCCTCTTCACAGGCTGATCAGGAAAGCTATCAGGCCATCCTGAAAGACAGCGGCTCGGATTGGAAAAATGAACCGGTAAAGGCTTCCGGGTCTTCCCAGAATCTCTACACGGCTTACCGGATGCTGCAGCCGGACGGTTACGGCCGGCTGGAAAAGAGCATCGGGACCGGCAGTGAACTCTGTCAGCTGGCCGGTAATGACTTCTACAGCCTCAAGGGAGCGCGTTATGGTCTCTACAGCGACTATGCCTGCACCACTCAGGCGCTGGATTCATCGGGCAAGCCGGCGGTACTGGTAACCGGCAGCAGCGGCAGCGCCGAACTGCGGATGCCGGTGGGCCACTACTATGTCCGGGAGATCAAGGCGCCGCTGGGCTTCCAGCTGGACGAAACGGTCTACGAACTGGAGATCACTTCTCAGAATACTGACGACAACCCGGCCTTACTGCAGGTCAGCGATGACGCCCTCTTTGACCCCTTTACCCTGCTTCTAACCAAGAAGAACGGGGAGGGGCAGGTGATTGCCGGGGCCCAGTTCACCCTGGCCTATTTCAACGGTGATTACGCCTCCGTCAGTCAGGCCAGGAAAAACCAGCCGCTGCGGCAGTGGGTGCTGGAGACCGACAGCAATGGCCGGATCCGCTATGACGGCCAGCATCTGGTCAGCGGAGATGAACTGTTTGTCGATGAGGACGGCAACGAGGTGCTTATCGATGGCACCTACGTGCTGGAGGAGACCCTGGTTCCCGCCCACTACAGCAAGGCACCCCTGCTGATGATCAAGGTAAGGGGAGCGCAGGCCAGCCTCTATGACGCTGAAGGAACCGTGGAGATCGGCACCATCATGGAAGCTGGTTATGATCTACGGGAGACCGCAACTGGCTATCTGAAGATCATCAAGGAGTCTTCCGACAGTGAGTTTGGCGCCAGCCATACTCTGGCGGGAACCGAATATGGCGTCTATCGCGATGAAAACGCTCAGCATCCGGCTGATTGCCCGTCTCTGGTGATCGGGGAGAATAACCAGTCCAATACCATTGAACTGGACCCGGGAACCTACTATTTGAAGGAGTTAAAGGCAGCCGCTGATTATCAGCTGGATGAACGAATCTATCCGGTCACGGTAATTGAAAATGAGACGGTAACGGTTACCTGCAGCGATGACCCGGCTTCGGGAAAGCTGGTGGTCATTAAGAAGGCGGCCGATGAAACCTATCAGCTCACTCATCCCCTTACCGGGGCCCAGTATGGTGTCTATAAGGATGAGCAGTGCAGCCGGCTGGCTGTCGTGCTGACGGTTGGGGAAGACGGCCGCAGCGAAGCGTATGAACTGGCAATGGGAACCTATTATGTCAGGGAACTCTGTGCTCCGACCGGCTACCGGCTTTCCGAAGAAATTCAGAAAGTGATCATTGAGGCTGAGAAGACGCTGGAGATCACCTTTGTCAACGAGCCTCTCAATGGCTATCTGGTCATTGACAAGGCCTCCCTGGTACCCCAGTACGGCCAGGACCATAGCCTGGATGGCTGCGAGTTTACCGTCTATCTTGATGAGCAATGCAGCCAGATCGCCCAGTGTCCGGATGGCAGCCCGGCCATTCTGACCATTTCCCATGGCACCAGCAATCAGATTGAACTGCCGGAAGGCACCTACTACTACCGGGAGACGGCCTGCCCGGAGGACTACCAGATTGACGAGACAGTTCATGTTGTGGAAATCATCGCCGGTCAGCTGGTGAGAGAAGAACGGGTAAACCGGCCCCTTTACGCCCCGGTAGCGATTCTCAAGGTGGATTCTACCGCCCAGCAGCCCCTGGCCGGGGCTCGGCTGCAGCTCTGGAGCGCTGAGGGTGAGCTGATCAGCGAGTGGATCAGCACGGAAGAGCCGGAGGTCTTCTGGCTGACGGTTGGAAATAGCTATGTACTAAAGGAGGTGGAATGCCCGGAAGGTTTCCAACTGGCGGAAGATGTCGAATTTACGGTTAGCGATTATGAAGGCAGCACGCAGAACATCGTGATGGAAGACCAACCGGAGGGAACGGTCAATACCGCCGATCCCAGCGGACTGGGACTTTATCTGGTCATGATGATGGTCTCGGTAAACGGCATGTCGCTTTACGTGCTGAACCGCCGCCACGACGAACAGCCCTGATGCCTTCTGCCATTGCCTAAAGAATAAGATGAACTATTAGGGCCGGAGCGATCCGGCCTTTTTCATAATGAAAGCACATCCCTGAGGATGTGCCTGATGATCATATGGAGCAGGTAAGGGGAATCGAACCCCCATACCCAGCTTGGGAAGCTGGTGTTCTGCCATTGAACTATACCTGCGTGAAATCATTATAGCACACAATGAGATCTTGGACGGACATTTTTGAAAAGCACTGATCGTTCAAT
>JAEEHC010000030.1 GCA_016280635.1 Erysipelotrichaceae bacterium | reverse complement strand
GATCGGGTAGCAGATGGACTGTGAAACAACGTCACCGATACCAGCTAACGGACCCATTAAGGCTGAACGTACGGAGATGATATCATCAGCGGAAACGTCTTCGCCATTGGCTCTCTGCTCTTCCATAGCAGCAGTAATACCGTGAACAACAGTACCCATCCATGACGGCTCAGTGTTGAAGAAGATCAAGTACTTCTTTAACTCTTCAGCCTGCTTCTCCTTCGGATATAAAGCACGGATGATGGGCATGAAGGCGTTCGTGTTACCCAGACCCTGCAGACGCTCATAGTTGTAAGCAGTTTCTGAAGAGTAACCTAATAACCAGTTCTTCATTAAATCTTTCTTAGTGAGCTGTGCCATTATTAGTCACCTACCTTTTCCGGATCGTTCTGGAAGTAGTAAATAATTAAAGCTACCAGAGCGCCAACAAGTGTAACTTCCATAGTGGTTAAGCCTACGAACTTTGATAAGGCAAATCCTACGAAGAAGAACGGGATGAGTTTCTTCTTGCCTAAGAAGTTAAGCAGCATGCCGATACCTAAAGCCGGTAACAGGCCGCCTGCCAGAGCGAAGCCGTCCATGATCCACTGCGGGAATGACTGCAGCCAGTTGCCGAAGGTTTCGCCGTTCATGACGATTAAGAATGCCGGCAGACCGTTGAGGATCAGGGATACGAAGAATGACGGTACATAGTTGCACAGACGAACCTTTGTCAGGTCTCCTTCTTCGAGGAACTTGTCTGCCATGTGTACCCAAGTTGCGTTGATTGTCATGTAAGCGTTCCAAGCGAATACGGCGACAGAACCTAAGATAACACCAACAACGGAAGCGGTGTTGTAATCCAGGCCAGCGACCAGAGCCAGAGCGGTGCCTACAGGACCAGCAAACATAGCGTTACCAGGCATTGAACCACCAGCGGTGATGAATCCGATGTACGGCAGGTTGATAGCAGCAGCGATCTGCATGCCTCTTAACGGTTCACCCATTACGAGAGCTACCAGGAAGCCTGACCAGATCGGGTATAACCAGGTTCTGGTAACGGTGTGGCTAAACCACCAGGTTGAGCAGGTTGCGATCAAAGCAACCAAAATAGCCTTAAATACCAAATCTCATCTCTCCTTTCATTTTCAAAAAAATCCATTTGGTTTTATTTTGCAATCCAATGAAAATCGGCCTTATCCCAGCAGCTTCTCTCATCAGATTTACAAACGAATTAATTACATACTTGTTCTCACATTTCCTGTTTATTACTTTCTCATTCTAGCACGCCTATTTTGCGAATTAATGCCTAGATGACGAAAACCTTTCCAATGTTGTCCAAATTGTGAAAACCCTTTCCGCCAACTGACATCTGTCAATTGCCTGTTTTCTACTAATAATGTACAATATTATCAGTTAAATATCAACATTGCCGCGCATTGTATTTCCTGGCGCGGTGAAAGGAAACTGCCATGTCTTTGAAGATCAACGAAGAAAACTATCTGAATCTTTCCCAGTCTGAGCAGCAGGTCATTGATTTCATCAATGAAAACGAAAACCTGCTTCCTGATCTTTCAATTACCACGATCGCCTCAAGGACCTATACTTCGCTCGCTACCGTCTCCCGGGCCATCAAGAAATGCGGCTATGACGGCATTGCCCACCTGCGCTATGCCGTCCAGCAGAAAAACGCGCCGGCCAATGATGAGACCCTCATCATGAATGACGTGCTGGCCAAGGCCTACCGGGAATGCTCGCGGACCATTGACAGTATTTCCATCCCTCAGATCCTCAAGATCATTTCCTACATCAAGAAATCAAAGCGCATCTTTCTCTACTCCCGGGGCTATACCTCACTGGTAGCCGACGAATTTGCCCATCATCTGGTCTGTCTGGGCTATAATGCCTTCGTCATGAAGGACTCCGTGGTCATGCAGAGGACAAAGTCCATTCTCAAGCCTGATGACCTGATGATCATCATTACCGTCCGCAATACCACCCCCGAGCTGGCGGAAAGCGCCGCCATGGCCTACGAGATCGGCGCCAGCGTGGTAACCCTGTCCTGCGTGGCCGGAACCAATCTGGAACAGTATTCCAATGTTACCGTGGTCGGTTATTCCGAAAGTCTGGGCGGCAACGTGCTGAATGTTTCCCGCGTCTCGCTGTCCATCATCTGCCACGTCATCATCGAATACCTCGATAAGACATCATAAGCCTCGCAACAGAGGCTTTTTGTTTACTTTTTCAGTCCTTTTCTGTCTTTTGCCCAGCAACGGAAAATCTTTCCGCCGTTTTGATAATCTATAATTAATTAAGAAAGAGGAATAACGAGTATGAATGGAACAAATCACGTAATCGCCTTCACCGATGTCGGCAAGGTGGAAATCGAAGCTCATCCGCTGTGCAAGTGTGATCCGGACAAGATGCTCATCAAAACGGATTACTGTGCGCTTTGCACCTATGAGCAGCGTGTCTTCTCCGGCGTTCACAAGACCCCCTTCCCCTACATCGGCGGTCACGAAGTCAGCGGCACCGTCGTTGAAGTAGGAGAAGAACTTCAGGGAAAGGACTTCAAGGTCGGCGACAAGGTCGTCGTCGGCGTCAATCTGCCCTGCGGCACCTGTTATTACTGCCGTACCGGTCAGTCACAGAGCTGTCCGAACTTTTCCGACCGCAAGATCCTGCCCGCTTCCCCCTATCCCGGTTCCGGCGCTCTCAAGGAATACCTGATGGCGGGACCGCAGAATGTCTTCAGGTACTACGATGTGACACCTAAGGAAGCCTGCCTGATCGAGCCGGTATCCTGTGTGCTCCACAGCGTGGAAAGCACCGATCCCCAGTTTGGCGACTATGCCGTCATCATCGGTGCCGGCATGATGGGCCAACTGCACAGTCAGCTGGCCAGACTGAAGGGCTGCGCTACCATCGTCATTGACATGAATGTTGAAAGGCTGAAACTGGCAAAGCAGCTCGGCGCCACTTATGTCATTGACCCGAGCAGGGAAGACGCCCAGGCCAAGGTTCTGGAATATACCCATGGACTGGGAGCGGACCACGTTTATGACACCACACCGATCGCTGAAGTCGCGGAAGATGCCATCAAGTATCTGGGCTTCTGCGGCAAGCTGGTCATCTACAGCGGCATCTATCCTGACAAGAAGATTGCGGTTGACCCCCACATGGTCCATAAGAAAGCCATTCAGATCATCGGTTCAGCTAATTCAAACCAGCGTGATTTCATCCGTTCATCCAAGCTGCTCTCCCATGGCCTGATCGATGTCAAGCCATTCATACAGGGAGTATATGAAGCCAGGGACGCTCAGAAAGCCTTTGAGACAGCCCCGGGGCGTTTCCGCAATATCATCCATCTGCACTTTTAAGGAGGAAGGAAAATGTTAGTTACCGCAAAAGAACTGCTCAGAGAAGCAGAAGAAAGAAAGATCGCCATCGGCGCCTTCAACGTTACCGGCATGGCTACCATGACCGCCATTCTGGAAGCCGCCGAAGAACTCAACGAACCGGTCATCATCGATTTTGCCCCGGTCCATGAGGAAATGGGCATCATTGAGCTGGACCGCATCGGACCGGCCATGGTCGCTCTGGCCAAAGCTTCCAAGGTGAAGGTCTGCTGCCATCTTGACCACGGTGTCGAGATTGATTACATAAAAAAGGCTCTTGATCTGGGCTTTACTTCCTGCATGTATGACGGCAGTGCTCTGCCCTATGAAGAAAACATCGCCAACACCCGCAAGGTCGTGGAAATGGCGAAGAAATACGGCGCGACCGTGGAAGCCGAACTGGGCAAGATGGCCGGCCTGACTCTCAATAACGATCACGTGGTGGAAAACCGCGGCATTGACCGCTCCAACTTTACCGATCCGAAACAGGCAAAGGACTTCGTTGAAACTACCGGCATTGACATGCTGGCCTGCTCTTTCGGTACCAGTCATGGTCTTTATGTCAAGGCTCCGGTACTGGACAGCGAGTTGGTAAAGGAGATCCATGAAACCGCCGCCATTCCCGTGGTCATGCACGGAGGCAGCGGCGTTACCGATGAAGAGATCCGCAAGTGCGTCGCTAACGGCGTCCGCAAGATCAACTACTACACCTACATGGCCAAGGCCGGCGGCGAAGCCGTCCGTGATGCCATGCCGGCTGAGGGTCCGGTTTACTATCATGATCTGCAGGTAACCGGCCGTAAGGCCATGAAGCAGAATGTCATCAATGCCATGCTGCTGTTCACTAATCGGAGGTAAGAAATGAAAGCATTAGTCTTAAACGGGCCAAAGGACCTGGAAGTCCGCGACTTCCCACAGCCGGCCTTAGCCGATGACGGCGTAAAGATTGCCGTGCACTACTGCGGCCTGTGCGGAACCGACATGCACAAGTATAACGGCCGCGCCGGCTCCCGCAAGGTCATCTATCCGGTGCCGCTGGGTCATGAGATCTCCGGCATCGTGGAGGCGGTCGGCAAGAACGTCACTGACTTCAAGGTCGGTGACAGGGTCACCGCCGATCCCAACTGGAGCTGCGGAAAGTGCTTCTACTGCCGCAAGGGCATGATCAACATGTGTGAAAACGGCCGCGGTGTCGTCAAGGGCATGGCCGAATACGTCTGTCCGCCTCAGGAAAATGTATACCATCTGCCTGATGAACTCTCCCTGCGTGATGCTTCAATGGTCGAACCGCTCTCCTGCGTACTGCATGGGCTGAAGCAGTTGGATGTCAAACTGGGCGACAGCGTATTGATCCTGGGTCTGGGTGCCATCGGCACGATGATGCTGGAAGTGCTGGCTAAAACCAAGAGCGGCCCGATCATCGTTGTGGAAACCCAGGAAGCCAAGCGAGAAACGGCTCTGAAGCTGGGTGCCGATCTGTTCGTCAATCCGCTTAACGAAGACGTCAATGAAACGATCCGCAAGGCGGGAATTAAAAACGTCGATCGCCTGATCGAATGCGTCGGTGCCAAGGTAACCATGGAAAACATCATCCATTACGCCGGCAAGTGCGCCACCATCGTGATGTTCGGCGTCGGCGATGATGCCAACCCGCCGCTGTATTACAGTTATGAGGCCTTCCAGAAGGAACTTACCATCAAGAATTCCTTCGTTAATCCCCACACCTCGCAGATGGCCATCGACATGCTTAATTATGGAGTGGTAAAGGTGGATGACTTCCTGGCGGGAGTCATCTCCCTGGAAGAGATGGCCGAAGAGATCCGTAATCCAAACCTGTCCCGCAAGGGCAAGGTCATTGCCAGGATAAGATAAGGAGAATCAAATCATGAAATTCGAAGAAACCAGAGAAACCGTCCTGTCCGAACTGCAGACCGTTTTTGCCAGCATCGATCCCGACCAGGTAGAAAAAATGGCGGACATGATCTGCGCAAGCGAAAAGGTCTTCGTGGTCGGTGTCGGAAGGGTGCTGTTAATGATGCAGGCCTTTGAAAAGCGCCTCAATCATCTCGGCATTGACAGCTACTATGTTGGCGAGATCAACGAACCGGCCATTACCGACAAGGACCTGCTGATCGTCGGATCGGGATCGGGTGAAAGCATCGTTCCGGTTGCCATGGTAAAGGTCGCCAGCAAGTTCAAACCCAAGATCATCCACATCGGTTCCAACCCGCAGTCATCGATGACCCCTTATGAAGATCTGTTCGTCCGCATTCCCTGCTCTACCAAGCTGAATCTGGACGATGAGATCAAGAGCCGGCAGATCATGAGCAGCCTGTTTGAACAGAGTGTCCTGCTTCTGGCCGACATGACAGCCATGCTGATCGCTGACCGCAAGAACATCACCGACTTACACAGTTTATGGCGCAAGCACGCCAACATTGAATAGAAAGAAAGAAAGAAAGAGGAAAACCAAATGAGCGAAAAAATGAAAGCAGCAGTACTTCATGGCGTAGATGACCTCCGTTATGAAGACGTCGACATCCCACAGTTGGGTGAGCACGACGTATTGGTAAAGATCTGTGCCTGCGGCATCTGCGGCAGCGACATTCCCCGGGTTCTGACTACCGGAACCTATCACTTCCCCACCATCCCCGGACATGAGTTCGGCGGCGAAGTCGTAAAACTGGGAAGTGCCGCCGATCCGGCCTTACTGCACAAAAACGTCGCGGTCATCCCGCTGATTCCCTGCCACCACTGCAAGCCCTGCGAAATCGGCGAC
Organism: Erysipelotrichaceae bacterium; assembly: GCA_016280635.1. Lineage (GTDB taxonomy): Bacteria > Bacillota_I > Bacilli_A > Erysipelotrichales > Erysipelotrichaceae > UBA1783. Next base: position 25,357 of record JAEEHC010000030.1, on the reverse strand, counting down.
TATGCCCAGTGCGAACACTATGACTTCCTGGGTTCCCGATCTGACGGCGGCTTTGCCGAATACGTAAAGGTCCCCGATACCAACCTGGTTCTGGTTCCCGATGGACTGGATCCGGAAGCATCAGCTTTCCTGGAGCCCATCAGCGTTGCCCTGCATGTCGTCATGAATAATGAAGTCCAGTTCGGCGATGATGTTGCTGTCTACGGCCTGGGTGCCATCGGCATCTTCGTTGCTCAGTGGGCCAAGGCCTTCGGTGCCGGACATGTCTTTGCGATTGACCTGGATCCCAAGAAGGTCGCCGTAGCCAAAGAAATGGGACTGACCGATGCCATCTGCTCCGCTGAAGAGAATGCGGTCGAGATCATCATGGCCAAGACCAATGGCCAGGGTGTTGATGCCGTCTTTGAAGCCGCCGGTTCCGGCTTCGTCTTCAATCAGGCCTTCGACATTCTCAAGCGCAAGGGTAAGCTGGGGCTGGTTGGCCGTCCGGTCGGTAACCTGGAAGTCACCAACAAGGCCTACGAGCAGCTGCTGCGCAAGCAGATCTGCATCAAGGGGACCTGGAGCTTTGAGTTCAAGTCCTTCCCGCATAACGCCTGGGACATCGCCCTGGATGCCCTGAAGAAAGGACAGATCCAGTACAAGCCGATCGTATCCCACCGCCTGCCCTTATCAAAGACCTACGACGGCGTCCGGATCATGGCTGACAAAAAGGAATTCTTCTATAAGATCCTGGTCAAGCCGGAACTGGACAGATAGGATCAACCTGATCATAAAGAAAACACATTGGAACGCTCCAATGTGTTTTTTGAATGGCTGATTTCTAGAGGCAGCGCCGGATTATCTCGATGAGATCATCCCGGCTGGCAACCCTCGGATGGCGGGAAACGTCACCGCTGTAACTCGACAAAGCCATGTCAGCGACCGCTTCAATCTTATCTTCCGTTAAGCCATAGGAAGCCATGGTCAGCTTCTCACCGATGATCTCACTGAAAAGTTCCTTCAGGATCTTGGGCAGGGCAGCCGCCTGCTCTGCTTCCGGCAACGCCTTCAGGCTTTCGTCAAACATGCAGGCAACCCTGGCAAATCGCGGCTGGCCATAGGGAAGGGTCCACTCGATGACCTGAGGCATGCAGACAGCAATCGAGCCGCCATGGGGAGCATCGGTAACCCCGCTTAAGGCCTGTCCGATACCATGAGGCAGGGTCGTAGCCGAATGGGTAATGGCCAGGCCGCCTAAGGTTGAACACATGCTAAGATCGTTTCTGGCTTCGGTGTCGCTGCCGTCCTGACAGACCCTGCGGACGCTTCTGATGAACAGTTCCATGCCCTTCAGGGAGAACATTTCCGAAAATTCATTGGCCTTGGGACCGATGTAGGATTCAAAGCAGTGGGCAAAGGCGTCAATGGCGGTCAGCGCCGTGGTCTTGCGGGGAACGGAAACGGTCAGTTCCGGATCGACCAGAGCTTTCTTGGGGAAGTTCAGATCGGTCTTGATGGTGCTCTTGGCATGGGTAACGCTGTTGGTAACCACGGAATAACGGGTACATTCACTGCCGGTACCGCTGGTAGTCGGAATGGCGATCAGCGGCAGCAGTTTTTCGGTGATTGGCCGGATCTCCTTGCCGGCGACCCGGACATAATCCCAGCACTCTCCGCCATTAGTGGAGACAATGTTGATGGCCTTGGCACTGTCCAGGGCCGAACCGCCGCCGATGGCGACGATGAAATCAGCGCCGAACTGACGGCAGATGGCGGCACCTTCATTGATGTCATTATCCCGCGGGTTGGGTGTTACCTTTCCGAAAACGCAGATTTCATAATCACAGAGCAGCTGTCTGATCCTTTCCAGCAGAGGACTGTTCAGAAAGAAGGGGTCGACAACGATCATGGCCTTAGTGCCATATTCAGCCGCTATCTGCGGCAGGGTATTCAGTACGCCCGGACCGTCAATGATTTCCGTCGGGCAATAAAATGTCTTGGTAGTCATATTGACCTTACAGGACCGGTAATTCGTCCTTGACGATGAAGATTCCCTTGGAAGTGCCCATGCGGGTGGCACCGGCGGCGATCATCTCATCACAGGTAGCCCGGCTGTTAATGCCGGTAGAGGCCTTGACCTGCATGTTGGGGGCAATGTTGGCCTTCATCAGGGCAACATCATGGGCGGTAGCTCCTCCCTTACCGAAACCCGTAGAGGTCTTGACGAAATCAGCACCGGCCTCAGTAGCCAGCTGGCAGACCTTGATCTTTTCCTCGTCGGTCAGCTCGCAGGTCTCAATGATGACCTTGACCAGCACTCCTTGTGGATGAGCGGCATCAACGACGGCCTTGATGTCGTTAAGCACATAGTCATAGTCTTTGTCTTTCAGACGGCCGACATTGATGACCATGTCTACTTCCTGAGCACCGTTGGCAATGGCATCCCTGGTCTCGAAGGCCTTGACGGCAGTAGTATTGGCGCCCAGCGGGAAGCCGATGACGGCACAGGTCTTGACATTAGTGCCCTTCAGCTGCTCGGCAACATAGGCGATATTGCACGGGTTGACGCATACGCTGGCAAAATCGTATTCCTTCGCCTCATCGCAGAAGCGCTTGACGGTCGCCAGAGTGGTCGGCATTTTCAAAACAGTGTGATCAACATACTTGGCATAACTCTTATCGTATCCCATATTATTACCTCGATTCTATCTATCCTTACAATAGTAAAAAAACCGTTCCCTTGCAACAGGAAAGCGGTGAAAACTCTTTCTATTTTCCCGACAAAAAGGCCTGCCGTACGACAGACCTTTGATTATGAATGACGGATGCCTAGTTGCCCCGGTAGGCCTTGCGGATCATGGCCTTCATGTCCTCGACCATCGGCACTCTGGGGTTGGCTGGCGAGCACTGATCCTCGTAAGCCTGAACGGCGATGGAATCGATCTGCTCTTCCAGCTGCTGCTCGCTGATGCCCATGGCTTCCAGGTTGGGATCCAGACCGCATTCTCTGGTCAGATCCAATACGGCCTGGGCCAGTGATTCAACACCCTGCTGAGGCGTATCAGCCTTTAAGCCCAGTAACTGGGCGATCTCCTGGTAGCGGACATCGGCACAGTAATGGTTGTACTTCGGCCAGACGGACAGTTTGGTGGGAACTGATCCATTGTAGCGGATGACATGGGGCAGGAATACCGCGCAGGTATAACCGTGAACGGTATGGAAGGCGGCGCCGACCTTATGAGCCAGTGAGTGGGTCATGCCCAGGAAGGCGTTGGCAAAGGCCATGCCGGCGATGGTGGCAGCGTTATGCATCTTTTCCCGGGCTTCCAGGTCATTACGGCCGTCCTTGACCGCTCTGGGAAGATACTTGAAGACCAGCTGAATGGCCTTAAGGCACAGACCGTCGGTAAAGTCATTGGCCATGACCGAGACATAAGCCTCAATGGCATGGGTCAGAACATCCAGACCGGTCATCGCGGTTGCCCTGGGCGGCAGATTGGTCGTGAACTCAGGGTCAACGATGGCCACCGTCGGGGTCAGGGAGTAGTCGGTCAGCGGATATTTCTTATTATTTGCCTTATCGGAGATGACCGCAAACGGGGTGACCTCGGAACCGGTTCCGGAAGTAGTCGGAATGCAGATGAGCTTGGTCTTGCGGCCCAGTTCAGGATACTTGAAGGCGCGCTTGCGGATGTCCATGAACTTCTGCTTGAGATCATCGAAGTTGACCTCCGGATTCTCATAGAACAGCCACATGCCCTTGGCGGCGTCCATGACGCTGCCGCCGCCCAAAGCGATGATGGTATCAGGCTTGAAGATTTCCATCATGCCGGCACCCTTCTTGACCGTGGTGATGTCCGGATCCGGCTCAACGTCGCAGAACAGCTGGATGACGACTTCATTGCGTCTGGCATAGAGCTGCTCGGTGATCTTGGAAAGGAAACCGAATTCAACCATCGAGGTATCGGTGACGATGAAGACGCGGTTGACATCACGGCAGTTGATCAGATATTGGATCGAATTTCTTTCAAAATATATTTTCTGGGGGACCTTGAACCACTGCACGGTATTTCTCCTCTTTCCTACTTTCTTAATGTTCAAAAGGTTAACTGCGGAAACATTTCCGCCGATGGAGTTGCGGCCATAGGTACCGCAGCCCAGCGTCAGTGAGGGCAGGAAGGAATTGTAGACATTGCCGATGCCCCCGAAGGTTGCCGGAGAATTCCAGATGATTCTCATGGCCAGAACCTTGTCGCCATAGGCATCAGCCAGCGACTGCTGCTTGCAGTGGATAACGGCACTGTGGCCCAGGCCATTGAACTTAACCATTGCCTCAGCCTTTTCAAAGCCTTCCTTTTCATCCTTGACCTTGAAGACGGCCAGTACCGGTGAGAGCTTTTCCCGGCTCATCGGTTCCTTTTCTCCGACGGTCTTGCACTCTACGGCGATGATGCTGGTATCTTCCGGCACTTCAAATCCGGCCTGTTTGGCCAGCCATACCGGCGACTTGCCGGCTACAGCGCCATTAAGACGGCCCTGTTCGCAGCCCTTCTCGTTTTCAGCATAGCCGAACATGTATTTGGACAGTTTCTTTTTCTCCTCTTTGGAGGCAAAGTAGACCTTGAAGCGTTTGAACATCTCACCTGCCTGATCGTATATGGCCTCATCGATTATGACAGCCTGCTCGGAGGCACAGATCATGCCGTTGTCAAATGACTTGGAAATGACGATGTCATTGACCGCCTGTTCAACATCACAAGAGGAATGCATGTAGGCGGGAACATTGCCGGCTCCGACACCCATGGCCGGCTTGCCGCAGCTGTAGGCAGCCGTAACCATGGCGTTGCCCCCGGTTGCCAGAATGGTAGCTACGCCGGGATGATGCATCAAAGCAGTGGTAGCGTCCATTGACGGATGTTCGATCCACTGGATGCAGTCCTTGGGTGCCCCAGCCGCTTCCGCCGCTTCCTTCATGATGATCGCCGCCTTCTTGGAAGACTGCTGGGCATTGGGATGAAACGCGAAGATGATCGGATTTCTGGTCTTCAGACAGATCAGCGACTTGAAGATGACCGTTGAGGTCGGATTGGTGACCGGTGTAATGCCGCAGATGACGCCGACGGGTTCGGCAATCTCGGTAATGCCGGTGACCGGGTCTTCGGAAATGACGCCTACAGTCTTCAGATGGCGCATGTTATTGACCACGTACTCACAGGCAAACAGGTTCTTGGTCGCCTTGTCCTCAAAGACCCCGCGTCCGGTTTCGTCCACGGCAGCCCTGGCCAGATCACCATGATGATCCAGACCGGCTACGGAACACTTGGCGACGATGTAGTCGATCTGTTCCTGAGTATAAGCGGAAAAGGCTGACAGGGCTTTCTGGGCTCTTTCAACCAGTCCATTGATTTCTTCTTCAACGGAAAGGATAACTTCTTTTTCTGATGTCATACGTACCTCCCGAACGCATTAGCATTCTTTCATGGTCTAATTCTAAACTTCTGCCTGCCTGCTTACAATATATTAGTTATATTTTTCACAAATTGGAAATCTTTTCAGACATTGCCTTTCACTGAAAGGATAATTCACAAGTAAAAACTCCCTTTGCGTTCTATCGTAAAGGGAGTCTGTTACTGTTTGGTCTGCTGCTCAGCAGCTTCCATACTGTCCGCCATCAACCCTGATGACGGTGTTATTGATGTAGTCAGCCTCATCACTGATCAGGAATCTGACCAGATAGGCCACTTCTTCCGGTCTGCCATAGCGTCCAACCATGATCTTTTCCTGTTCCTGCCGGAGGAACTGCTCATCATAGCCTTCCAGTTCGCTTTCCGTACCGATGAAGCCCGGAGCGATGGCATTTACATTAACCAGTGGGGCATACTGATAAGCCAGATCATGGGTCAGGCTGATCAGAGCCGCCTTGGAAGCGTCATAGTCAAAGCACATTGGATAGTAGGTATTGATGCCGTTGGTCGAGGCGATGTTGACGATCCGACCCCAGCCTTTTTCCTTCATGCTCTCATGGGCTGCAACGGCGCAGTTGTAAGCGCCAACGACATTGACGTCCAGCACCCGGCGAAATTCTTCGGCAGTCTTCAGATAAAACAGATTGGGAAGATCGACGGCCGCATTATTTATCAGAATGTCAACACCACCTAACTGTTCTCTGATCCGGGAAAACATGGCGGTCACTTCATCCTGCTTTGATACGTCAGCCCTAATGGCCAGACATCTTGCCCCATGCTCTTCGCTGATCTGCTGCTGCAGGGTGAGGGCTTCGGTTTCGGAAGTCAGATAATTGATCACGATGTCATAGCCATGACTGGCCAGATCAAGCGCGATCGCCCGGCCGATGCCTCTGGCAGCGCCGGTTATCACAACGACCTTATTCATCGTATGGGATGTTATTATGCTCTTCCCGCGTACTTGCCGTCAACGGTGGAAACCAGAACCTTTTCGCCCTGTTCAATGAACTGCGGGATGCGCAGATTCAGACCGGTCTCGGTCACGGCATCCTTGGTCTGGGTTGACGGAGCGCCCTTGATGGCCGGGCTGGTTTCCGTGATCTCCAGTTCGACCTTATCGGGTACGGAGATGTCCAGCACGGCACCCTCAAAGAACATCAGGGAAACATCCATGCCTTCGATCAGGTAGTACTTGTTGTCACCGATGTGCTCTTCATTCAGTTCGTAGGTTTCATAGGTGTCCAGGTCCATGAAGTAATAGGTATCACCTGATACATAGGAATACTGGGCTTTCTTTCTTTCGATGTTGGCAGCTTCGAATTCAACGTTGGCGTTGAAGTTTCTTTCCTGCGTGGAACCGGTCTTCAGGTTCTTCATCTTGGTCTTCAGGATGGCCGCGCCTTTGCCGGGCTTGACATGCTGGAAGTCAATGACTACCCAGGGATCACCATCGCTGATCAGTGTTAATCCAGTTCTAAAATCTCCTGCTCTGATTGTCATAAATATCAACTCCTATTAATCTTTGTTTTTACTAATGTATTGTATCAGTTTTACCTGCATTGCACAAACAATTTCGCTACTCAGCCTTTAGAACAGCGAGGCTGCTTCTTCCCGATGTGATTTGATGTAACGGCTCCACTTGATGTAGCCGTAGGTAGTGTTGGTGAAATAGCCCAGTTTCAGTACCAGAAGCACATACTGCCCGGTGATGATGTTGATGGCGGCCTCCAGCCCGGCGCAGATGTACCAGGCGATCCACTGCTCCCGTAAGCGGAAGAAAATGAACAGACCGTTGGCAACGCCAACCGCGGAAGCGCAGGCATCAATGTAGGTAACGATCGTCTCCAGACGTTCGCTTTCATAGAAATCGGTAGAAATATCCAGACCGCTGAGCAGGTAGCCGACGATGAGTGTCCAGGCAATGATTGCCAGGATGATAAGGATCTCCTGCCAGCCCTTAAGCCTTCTGACCATGGTCAGTTCATCTTCGACTTCATCCTTATGGCGGGTCCAGTTGATGAAGCTAAGGATGTCAATGGGCAGCCAGAAGAACAGCGTGGTAGCCATGGTCGCAAAGCGGTACATAAGCACGATGCAGATGGCTATCTCGGTGATCTCGACGGCAACGGATACCAGGAAGTTGTAGCGCGACTGCTTGCTGATCAGCAGTTCGCACAGGATGTTCAGGAAGGTATCCAGCAGATAGAGGAACATGATGATGATGCCGTTGACACCGTTGACGGTCTCTTCCGGGAAGATGACGGCAAAGATGGTCGCCAGCACCATGATGGACATGAACCAGATCTTCTCATAGGTTGAAAAGAATGCCCCGAACAAAAGCATGATGGCCAGCGAGACAAACAGGATCGCCAGTGAAGAAGCCAGATTGAATACCGGCATCGTTTCATTGGCCATCAGCTGCCGGTAGGCGTTGCGTATCTCTTCACTGCCGGGCTGCAAATGATCAAAGAACAGGCTTGACCCGTCAGCACAGCGGAATTCGTAAGCGGTTATCTCATCAGCTTCCAGCTGTTCATATTGCTCATAAGTATAGGTGATGACCATCTTCTGCTCACCGCAGACATAGGTAACATCGCAAACGGAACTGTCCTCATCGTAGTCTTCCGCCTCACGGTCTCTTTTCATGACCAGAGTGCCGACATAATCGGCTTCGCTGACCTGCCGGTTGACGGCAGAAAGGCCGCTGAACAGGCTGATCAGGGTTCCAATGACCAGAAGGACCAGAATCACTGTTTCAACGATCCTGACTCTCCGGTTTTCTTCTTGATGCGACCATATCTTCTTCATTGATCAAACCCCCTGAGAAGAATTGTAGCGTTTATCAGACCATAATTCAATTGATTAATCCTTTATTGATATTCTTTTCCTTCTCGCTCAGCCAGTAGTCCGGCCACTGCGCTGAGCAGACTTCATCTTCATCAGCGTCACACTCCTGCTCTTTTACCAGTCTCCAGTCAGAGATCCGGTTAAGCAAAGATCCGATTGTTTCACCGCTGATCACCCCACTGATCAGCAGATCCGTCAGACTGGCGAACTTCTGCTCATCCAGGCAGTAATACGTAAGACTGGGATGCCTGATCAACTGCAGGCAGTGGCACTGGCCGTTATAAGTGAAGGTGATCTTCTGTTCATCTTCAAGACAGCGGTACAGATCAAATACAGCCAGCTGCTCTGATTCTTCGCTTTCAAAATGACTCAGAAGCATTCCGGCTCTCACAAACATTTCCGCATATTCCCTGCCGGCCTTGCGCTCCATGCCTTCCAGCGAATCATCGAGCAGCGTGGTAAAAAGTTCAAGAATAACGTCGTCACATTCATTGTCAATGTTGAGTTCAATCATTTCCAAAGCCGCTTCCGGCCGGCCGCTGCTGTAGTCCTTCGTCCGCACTTCCTCATAGATCTTTCTAATGAGCTCGTCATGCCTTTTCTCGTTTCTTTCAACAAACAGCCCATCCCGGTACATCCCGGCGATCTTCAGCCTGGCCAGCACCGCTGTCTTGGCCAAAGAAGGCAGATACAGACCATCCCCACCTTCCTCAGCTTCCGCCGCCATCATGAAACAGCGGAAGGCCTTTTCAAAATCATATATGCCATTAGTCCCTTTGAGATAGATTTCCCCCAGATAGTAATAACATTGCCTCATGCCCAGCTTTTCAATGCCCTTTTCATAGAGTTTCTGACCCAAATAGCCACTGAGCTTTCCGGCCGCTTTAACAATCTGTTCCGGATAGCGCAGCCTCTCCATCAGAAATTCGCCGACATCATCAGTAATCCTTTCTCTTTGCAGATCAGCACTCACTCCGGGATTAGCTGAACGGATTTCCTCTAAAAGCTTTGGTTTTACCATCTCTGTCCCTCCTTCAGACATTTTCAGTATGGCTTTTTCCTAACTCATTCACCAGCAAGCGCACTCTTAACTTTCGCCTTCTTTTTCAAGATCGCCCTGAAAAAAAAAGACCGCTGAAAGCGGCTCGCAAATCATATCTTCAGCTGGTCTTCTACTCTTTTTCCAGCAGCTCGACATCATACTGGAAGTGGCTGCTCCAGGCGGCCATTGGCCAGAGTACCGGCGGAGCCAGGACAAAGCCGATGCCGAAGATCGCTTCCCTGCCAAACTGATCGGCAAGAGTTATATATACCGGGATCTGGATGACGATCACCACGATTGCCATGACCAGACTGAAGCCCACAAACAGCAATGAGGCAGCCAGCATGCCGTTAGCTGCCGTGGTGTCACTGACCGATACGGCCGCAAAGCCCATCATCATGCCCATCACAAAGGCCGTTACCGCCAGGACGGCAAAGAAACCGAACAGCCAGAAACGGCGGCGCTGACCGCAGCGGTTGAAGATGACATAATCGCAATACAGGGGAACAAAGCTCTTGTAGCCTTCGATCCCCATCTTCTCATAGGTAAAGAAGCGCCCTACCATGGCGATAAGGGCCGTAAGCGTGTAGAATATCGCCGCCAGCTGCTCAGGTATCATCTTTCTCTTTCCTTTCTTGGCTTAATAAGAAAAAACACAGTGTTTACTGTGTTACTTATATTGATTCATGTTTTTCATGACTGACTTGATCTGAGCTTCAGAAGGTTTTCTTCCCATCTGCATGAACATCGCCCTGATCATCTTCTCATTGACCGGAGGATTCTCCTTGAGCTGCTTTTCGATTGCTCTTCTGGTAAAATACCAACCCAAAACAGCGCCTACTACTCCACCGAGTATGAATGTCAGTAATGATTTCCAAAATTCCTGCATGTTTTCACCTGCCTATGAATTTATTCTAGTATAAACCCTCTGCCATTTCAATAGTAAGATTTCCTGGTTATGCAGCAATCAGAGTTCTAACTGTTCAATAACATCATACAGAATCTTGTACCGGTGATTATGGCGGACGTGTTCCAGTACCTTGCGGCGGTAAAGCGCACTGATCTGGGGATTCTGGCAGTCCCTGATCTCCCGCAGCAGCCGCTTGCTGGCGTAGTTGGCGGCGGTTTTGATTTTTCTGATGCGATCGTTAAGAAGCTGTTCGTCAAAACCGCTGAGTTCCTTCTGATGGCACACCTGGCAGGTTTCCGTCGCCGCTGTGAGCCAGAAGTGAAGGTGGCGTTTCTGCCTTTCATCAAGTCCGGCTAACCGCTGGGTAAACTGACGACGCATCAGCAAGAAGAGACTTTCGCTGCCGCATTGGGCGATCACAAGGACAGCCAGGTCAAACTCATTGATCATTTCCAGCTTACGCAGGGCAATGTTGCCGCTGTTGAAGTCGCCTTCCCTGAAGACCTCCCAGAAGGCTCGCAGATAGCGGTACAGCCAGGCCATTTCCGGGGTATAGATTCCCGTCTCCGCCGGCATTGACCGCAATACGGCAAACTCACTGAGGCTGTTTTCCAGATAGAAGCGGCAGGCGCACCTGATCAGTGCGGACCAGAGGTCAAATAAAAAGATGCCCCTGTAATCAAGCGCATCCGCGATCCTTCCCAGTCTTTCCATTTCCTGACTGTCTCCTGCCAAAAGAGCCATCCTTACCCCACAGGCTAAGGCGGACAGTTCATCAGCTGGCTGAGAGCTGGAGATGTAGCGGTAGCCCAGCTTGCCGATCAGAAATGCCACGGTGTCCTCATCTGTCTCATGACGCCCGCTTTCCAGATTGTTGACCGTCTTGCGGTTGCATACCGGCTGGCCGTCAATCACCGCCCAGAAGTGATGCTCTTCATCCGCCTTTATCAGTTCCCTGAGTCCTCCATAACGCTTTCGGTAGATTCTGAATAAGTTATTCATATACTCGTTCATCACGAACTCCATTAAAAAGAGTCCCGAAGGACTCCTATCAAAATTTAAGACAATTCCCTGCATAACCAGGTGGGTATTCTGTATCCGGATTAAGGATCCCTCAGAAATGCTGAGGTCTTCAACACCTCCGGATAACGTCCGAATTCCCTTATCTTACGTGTCGGAAAAGCATATAATTTTGACACTTTTATTATACTATATGCCCTGTCGTTTGGGTAGTACCTAATGGTACGATTCGACCAGATCCTTCTCGCTGTCGTACTTCAGTTTCCGCTCTCTGAAGGTACCGTGGGAAATGATCAGAATCTCCGCCTCGTCGCCGTCTATGGTAATGGTCACGGCACAGCCGTCATAGTAAAGCAGTTCATCCTTTTCCCGGTAATTGCGGTAAGCGCTGCGCACCCGGCCGATCAGAAGCACCTCCAGATTATTCATCGTCCTGAAGGTTTCCAGATTGTCCAGGAAGTACAGATAGCGGCTGATGCTTTCGGTCAGATATCCCACCATGCAGGTCAATACCAGCAGCATGAAGATGAAATAGACGGAAATGAAGCCCTCATTCCTCCGGGCGGTAATAGGCAAGCGGATATTCACGGTACTCCCCTTCTCTCAGATATTCAAGGTAAATGATCTCATCATGGAGGCGGAAACTGACATCATCAACATCGTGCAGAAAGCAGTTCCAGCCCGGCTGGCTGATCAGGTTGTCGTTGACCACGGAGATCCGGCAGTCATCGTGCTCATAACTCTCATAGAGTATCTCGTCTGTCTCGACCTTCAGGATGTTATTGCAGGCCAGGGTGATCTGCAGCTGGTAGACACCGATCTCATCCTGATAACGGTATTTCTGCAGGCTGATCATCTGCTGAAGGGTCTTGAAAAGCGGAAAGGTCAGTGAGGCCAGAAAGCCCACCAAAAGCAGGCTAACCAGCATCTCTAGTAGGTTATATCCACTGCTGGATCGTCTTTCGGACAGTATATCCGGCATCTTGCCTTCCTTTCCCACTGCTGCTTCAGCATGAAGGTGTCTTCCTGCTCGCTCAGGCCGTATCCGGCAGCCTGCAGCCGGCACAGCACCGCCACGCATCCGCTCATGGCCATTAGACATAACAGGGCAATCAGACATTCAATCAGCACATTCCCCCGCCTACTGCTTGACATAGACCCTCCCGGTGCCCAGCGTGACGATGATCTTGCGGTCATAGACGTGGTAGGTATTGGCCTGATTGATGTTTCCCCGGCGGTTGAAGCGAATCTCGCAGTCATACTCCTCATAATACGTATGCTCACACTCAATGATCGCCTCATACTGCTTGATGACGATCTCATCGACCACGAAGCTGACGGGCTTGTGGACATCCCGCTTCAGCGTGCGCACCGACACCAGAAGCAGTACCGCCATCACCATCAGTACCAGCAGCGTTTCGATCAGGGTATAGCCCTCAGCGCGCCACGGCCTGTCCATGTTCGATTACGATCTTCTGCCCGTTCGGACAGGTAGCCTGCTGCGGGGTCAGAAGGCCCTCATCGATCAGCTGCTGAACGGAACTGACATCGCCGTTGTTCAGTTCATAGACCAGGATCTGGCCGTTGACGACCTCAACCAGCGCCCGGCAGCCGACATCATTGATGATCTGCCGCTTGCGGCTGATGTTAGGGATGGTGATCAGGATCATGACCGTAACGATCATCAGAACCAGGATCATTTCCAGAATCGTAAAGCCTTTTTTCATAAATCCTCCAGTAATTCCAGGGGCAACAGCAGCACCTGGTAAGCCAGTATGATGATCACCAGCACAAAACCGTAGCAGAGTACGGAAAGGATGGCCGTGAGCTTCTTCAGAAGTCTTTCCAGCCGCCGTTCCATTACGCTCCGGTAATCAGCCAGTGATTTCAGAAAATCGTCTTCCTGCAGCCCATAGAGGGCTATGGCGGTAAACTGCTCGTCAAAGTATTCGCTCTTCAGACTCTCGCTAAGCGGCTGACCATTGGTCAGGCTGTCATTAAAGTGATAGGCCAGAAGTGAGGTAAAACTGTCAGAGCGCTGAAAGCGCAATATCTCCAGAGCATCCGGCAGGGGAATTGATGCCGCCATCAGCAGATGCAGCTCACCGGCAAACTGATAGCTGGCCAGCGCTCTGATGAACTTGTCATGACCCAGCCGGTGCAGCGTCATCCACAGATAATTCTGCCGGTGGCGCTTCAATATGTACCAGAAACACCCCACCAGAAGGACTACGCCGACCGCTAATATGTTCCGCAGGATCACAATGACCCGGAAAAGCATCGTTATGTCTTCCAGCCGCGGACCGCCCAGCTGCAATACAAAAGTCATGTTGGGCAGCACGTAATCGGAAAAGACGCTTAAGATGACCATTGCGCAGCCAAACAGCAACAGCTGATAGCTGACGCGGGATACAGTCTGCTTACGCAGTTCATTGATCTGAGCGTTGCGGCGGTGAACGATCTCAATGGCACTGGCCAGATCCAGATAGTCAACGTAAAAACGCAATGCCCTTTCAAAGCGGTCAGCCTTCAGGATTTCCTTCAGCTGACGGCCGTTTCTGAGCTGCTGCTGAAGGGTGATGATCCGCCGGTTGTCCGGATACATGCCCTCCAGAAGATCCAGGGCAGTCAGCAGGGAATCATAGCGCTTTAACAGCTGCCCAAGCAGAAGCCACTGATACTCATCCATGGGCGTTTGAGGCAATGACACCGGCCTTCCGGGCCCTGGCCAGCCTTTCTTCCATGTGTCCCCGGACTGGCTTTCCGGCCAGATAATCCCTGACCTGATGGCCGGTCAGATAATCATAGACGCCGGTATACTGCCGTTGGTCAGCCCGGCGGTGAAGCTGCTGGCTGAAGATCATCTCGCTTACTTCCGCCAGATCATTGCCACTGACCCCCAGATCCAGCATTCGCCGGATGGCTCCGGTGACTGAACTGGCATGCAGGGAAGTGAAGACCAGCACTCCGGTCAGAGCCGCTCTTACGGCCATCACGGCTGTCTTTTCATCCCGAACCTCACCGATCATCAGAACATCGGGATTATGGCGCAGGATCTGACGGATGGCACTGTCATAATCCAGGCCGGTCTTTTCATTGATCTGCAGCTGAACGATGCCCGACTGAACGACCTCAATGGGGTCTTCCAGGGAATAGATGCTCCGGCCTCTCATCATGTTCAAAAGCGAATACATGGTCGTCGTCTTTCCTGAACCGGTAAGTCCGGAAAAGATGACCAGACCGCTACGCAGTGATAGCAGGGAAGTGAATAGTTCATGGATCTTTACATCTTCGGTGAGCTGCTCAAGTTTCAGACCGTCATGGCAGTTGAGGATCCTTAGCACCCCGTCCCGGCTCTTCAGAGTGGTTATCACTGCCAGGCGGAAGTCATAGTAATGGCCGCGGAAGAAATAGCTGAAACCGCCGGTCTGCGGTGTACGCGAGGAAATGTCCAGCCGGGCCAGATACTGAAGATAGTTGAAAAGCCTGATGTCATCGTCCGCTTCCTTCAGACGCTGGATGCCGCTGATGGTGCGCATGTCAATGGTCAGCCTGCCGTCGATCAACTGAAAGTGAATGTCGCTGACCCGGTTGCGCAGTGCCCGGGACAGGATCTCCTCAAATCTCTTTTCCATACCGCTAATATTTACCGCAAGAAAGGAGAAGTCCTAAAACTTCTCCCCGGTAAGGCAATTATATTGAATGACGGTTTCAGCGGTAACGCTGCAGATAGCTGAGCCACTGATCAGCGCCGTTTTCCCGGAAATAAGCTTCCAGAAAACGGAAGACGTCCTGATGGCGCCGTAAGGCTTCCTGACGGCCCGGCTCGGTAAGCATCATGTCTCTGAGCCGCAGGATCTTTTCAAAGAGATGATTGACCGTCGTGGTCTGGTCGGTCTTGTAGAAGTTCAGATCAATCTCTTCCATCGGCCAGACATCCGGGTCAAAGAAGGGGCGGTCAAACCTGACGCTGTAGCGATAGGCCCGCAGGATTCCGGTCATGCCTGAGGCATCGCACATGTCGGCGTCAGATACTATGGCTGCTTCCGGGCTATCCGGCACGATGCCGGCAAGGCGCTTGCTGTAGCCGATGGTGGAGATACCCTGCAGGATAAGCTGTTTTTTCCGAACGGATAATCCGGTTGACTCAAGGATCCTGGCAGCGTTTTCCAGTAGCCCGTCATTGCGTCCGGTCAGCTTATAGTCATCGACATCGTGCAGCCAGGCGATCATCCTGACGATGTCGGGATCGGCGTCTTTTTTCTCAACCGCGAACCGCTCCGCCAGAAGACAGACCCGCCGGACATGGTCGCAGCCGTGTCCCGACCTGTCGCCTCCCTGGATCTCCTCCACGGCCTTTCTGACCGTTGCCAAATCGTTTTGATACATCTCTTTCACCTCGGTTACCGCCTGCTATTTCTGTTATAATTTTAACATGAAAAGCTACCGCAATTACATCTTCGACCTTTACGGAACCTTGATTGATATTCACACCAATGAGAATTATCGTTTTCTATGGGACAACTTCAGTATGCTGCTAAAGAGATACTATGGCATCAATTACCCTTCCGGAAAGCTTCAGAAAACCTATCTTCATCTGTGCTCTCAGGAAACCCGGCGACTGGAGGAAGAAAAGGGCTTCAAGCCGGTTGAGATCGATATCGGCAATGTCTTTGCCGCGTTAGCCCAAGCCAAGGGCAGCCGGCTCAGTCAGTCTGACATCGCTGATATTGCGGTAGAATTCCGGTTGCTTTCAACTGTCAGGATTCAGTTATTCCCCCAAGCCACCGCGGTATTGCAGAGGCTTAAGGAGCAGGGAAAGAAGATCTATCTTCTCTCCAATGCCCAGCAGCTGTTTACTGACCGGGAAATCGACGAACTGGGATTACGCTCATATTTTGATGCCATTTTCTACTCTTCTTCCCATGGCTGCAAGAAACCCGATCACCGCTTCTTCGACTGCCTGTTTACCGGCGAAAAACTGCTGAAAGAGGAAAGCGTCATGATCGGAAATGATTATTATGATGACATTCTGCCCGCCCACCGTTATGGCCTGGACAGCTTTTACATCAGTTCTCCGCAATCCCGCCGCTTCACCGGCAGCCTTCCCGACAACTGCACCAGAATCAAAATGCTGTCGGAAATAATGAAAAAGCAGCAGGTCAGCCCTGCTGCAGGAAAGGATTATATCTAAGCTCTTCTTCAACCGTCGTCTGATCCTCATGTCCGGGGTAGACGATGGTTTTTTCGTCCAGCTGCCTGATCTGCTGAAGCGAGTGCATCAGCATTCCGTAAGAGCCGCCATACAGGTCAGTGCGGCCAACTGAGCCCCTGAAAAGCGTGTCACCGGAAAACAGCATGCCGTCGATCAGATACATTACGGAACCGTTGGTATGGCCGGGCGTATAGAGGACTCTGAAGTGAAAATCACCGATATCCAGCCGGTCAGACGAAAGCCAGCTGATCGGGCATTCCAGCTGACAGCCCAGCGGGCCCATGGAGTTAAAGCGCCGGTTTCGCAGCATCTTTTCATCATCCTGACAGCCATAGACCGGGCAGTGATACTTTTCCACCAGCGCGTCCACCGCGCCAATGTGGTCAAAGTGGCCGTGGGTCAATAGGATCGCCAGCAGTCTGAAGTCCCCATGGCTTTCCATCTGCCGGATGATCCGGCGGGGCGAATCACCGGGGTCAATGAGAATGATGCAGCCCTTGTCATGAAGCAGGTAACAGTTGGTTTCAACCGCCCCAACCACGATTTTTTCTACTTCCATATGCTTCGATTAAGAAAAAAACCTTTTGTGAAGGTTTTTACTTTTTCTCCTTATGAGTAGTCATTTTATTGCAGCGTGGACAATACTTCTTGATTTCCATCTTTTCCGGATGTTTTCTCTTGTTACGTGAACCTAAGTAGTTTTCTTCACCGCATTCAGTGCATTTGAATATCAAATTCTCTCTCACGATTAATCCCTCCAATAACTTGCTGAATTATCATAACACATCTCTTTTACAAAAGACAATATTTTTTGTTCATTTCCCGCATTTTTCAGCGCAACGGCAGACCGTCAGCATCATCCCGCCGGCCGGCAAAGATCTTTATCGCATCTATGACCGACCAGATCTCCATGAACGGGGCGGCAATGCCGCCGCTGGCCACCGTGGCAATCAGCTTGGTCCAGCCTCTGCTCTTGTCGCCGAGATAGAAATCGTGGACACCAAAGGCTCCCAGAGTAACCGCCAGCACGCCGGCTGCAGCCTTGCTCTTATCGCTTTCCAGCGGTTGATTGGGCTGCTGCATCTTCTTCAGACGGCGGCCGCAGTTCATGCACTGCTGCATTTCCGCCGTCGTCTGCGCCCCGCAGTCAGGGCAGCAGCGGCTGCCGCTTTTGGGATCATTGCCGCAGTTAAAGCAGATATCCGCTCTCTCTTCCAGTTTCTCACCGCAATGGGTACAATACATAATGATCACTTCCTTTATCATTATGCTTAAATGCCGTACTTTTTTCAAGCGGCTCACAATTCTGCCGTTTTTACAGTGTATAATGAATCCGAGGTGAAACCAATGTACAGAAGAACAGAGACAATCCCCGTTCAGGTCGGCAATCTGACCCTGGGCGGTAACAATGAAGTATACATGCAGTCAATGTGCAACATTGAAACCAAGAAGACCGATCAGGTCATTGAGCAGATCAGAGCCCTGGAAAAGGTGGGCTGCCAGATCACCCGCTGCTCAGTACTCGACCAGCAGGATGCCCTGGCCTTAAAGACCATCAGAGAAAACATCAATATTCCCCTGGTGGCCGACATTCACTTTGACTACCGGCTGGCGCTTACCGCCATTGAAAGCGGAGTCGACAAGGTGCGCATCAACCCCGGCAACATCGGCAGCCGTGAGAACGTCGTAAAGGTCGTCGAAGCCGCCCGGAAGCGCCACATTCCCCTGCGCATCGGCATCAACTCCGGTTCGATTGAAAAGCCCCTGCTGGAAAAATACGGAGTCAGTGCTCAGGCCATGATCGAAAGTGCCCGCAGGCACGTCGAGATTCTGGAAGAACTTGACTATCACGACATCGTACTCTCCTTCAAGGCCTCCGATGTCCGGCTGACGGTCAATGCCTACAAGCTGGCCGCTGAAGAATGGCGCTATCCGCTCCATCTCGGTCTTACCGAAGCCGGCACCAAGGACTATTCCCTGATCAAGTCATCTGCCGCACTGGGTGAACTGCTGAATCTGGGAATAGGCAATACCATCCGCATTTCCATCAGCGATGATCCGGTAGAAGAGATCAAGGCGGTCAAGAAACTATTGAAATGCTACGGCCTGGTTGACAGGGTTCCTGATCTGGTAGGCTGTCCAACCTGCGGAAGGACCGATTATGACATGCTGCCGATCATCCGGCAGATCGAAGAATATCTGGAGACCGTCCGGGCTGACATCAGGGTAGCCGTCATGGGCTGCGTGGTCAATGGACCGGGAGAAGCCAGGGAAGCTGACATCGGCGTTGCCGGCGGCCATAATGAGGCGCTGCTGTTCAAGAAGGGCGAGATCATCCGCAAGATCCGCCAGGAAGACATCGTCAGCGAACTAAAAAAGGAAATCGATTTGATGATTTCCCATGACTGACACATCATCAATCCATGCAAAGAAAACAGCTTTCGGAATCCCGGAAGCTGTTTTGCCGTTAATTCGGTTTGTGCCGGTCAGTTCTTCTTATTCTTCGTCAGCATTCTTCTCAGTTCGCTGTTGAGTTGTTTGAACATACCCTGACTGTCGATGCCGTCGATGACATCAGCCAGTTTGAAGACCTCCTGGTCGTTCAGGCTGTCATTTTGGGCAATGTTGCGGAATTTATTGAGAATGATGTAATCGCGGATCTCACTGGCTGACTTGCCCTCAGCGACCATGTTTCTGACGATGCTGCTGCTCTTGGCAAAGCGGATGAGTTCCCTGTTGACCAGATCATAGGACATCCGGCCGTTCTTGTCGGTAAAGTGAGCCGTAATCTTATCCAGAGCATCGGTATTGATCTCGACGAATTCTTCCACCGGCTCCACTTCCTCATTGACCGCGAAGGTCTGTGCGGTGACTTTAATGCTGCCCTGCTTTCTGAACGGCATTCCGTTGGTCAGGGCAATGGCTTCCCTGAAAGCTTCTACCGGATATTCTTTGGCATTGGTATTGGCAGCCAGTACCGGTTCACCGGTGGACTTGCTGATGGTGGCCATGCCCGGCTGTTTTACCTCCGGTTTCAGGATGACAATGGCGTTATCGCCGGCCTTGAGTTTCTGCCGGTAGGCCAGGGCTTCAATGACGGTCAATTCAACTGCGCTTGTTCTGATCATAAAATTCCTCCTTGTTTATCCAATCAGTTGTCAATCTTGCTGACGCAGCCAGGTCGCTTCCCCGGTGAGAAGGTGCCTGCTGCGAAATGAAAAATCAAAAAAACATCGAACGCGCTCGTCATCGCTCATGAAAGCACCACCTCACTTTTTCTGCCCATTGTATTGTTCTTTTTATGATTTTTTTACTCTAACAGCCTTAAACGGTAAATACCCATCACACCCAATGCCGCTCTGCCGCAGCGTACAGAAAAAGCAGCGGATTGAACCGCTGCCTCATCATCAATAATCATACTGCCTATCGGCATACCACTTCGCCGTTTTCCAGGAAAACGCGCACGGTAAAGGGCTGCTTTTCGGTGGCAGCGTAGTCATGACCGGCGGTTACCGGCCAGCAGGCTCCAACCTTTAGGTCCTCATCAGCTGAAGTGTTGATGAGCCGGTGGGCATAACGGCCGTCAATGTAATGCAGGGAACCGGGGAAGACCTCTTCGCCAAAGCATTCACCCTTCTCGTCCATCATCAATAGTAGTCCCCGGCCCTTAATGCCGTAATAGAATTCAGCACAGTCTCTGTCCACATGCCAGTGTCCCCTGGTCATGCAGCATTCCCCATTGATCCGCACCGGATGCAGGATGCTTAATCCCCATAACAGATCACCTTTTTTACCCTTCTGGGCCCGTTCACAGGTACAGACTTCGTACATGACGGTTTCCGGATCGCACCCTTCAGCGTTTTCATAAATGAAGGATATGTCCTTCAGAAGTTTGGCGGCATGGCTGATTCCTTCGCCTTCCAGAAGTCCCTCAAGGTTATTCATCTGAGCCATTGGTTTGCTGATTTTCATTTTCTACCTCTTTCTACGGTTCATAATTATCCCATAGTTCCTGAGCCAGCTGCGGTCTGGATACAAACAGGAAACGGTCCGGGTCTTTCTGAAACTGCCTGTAGACCGGAACGCCTTTCTCAAGTCCGAAATCCGCATAATCACGGGCATTTCTGATGACCAGCCGGCAATCCTGATAATTCTCATTTCTGATGAAATCAATCCTACCCTGCTGATCAGCTACCGGGAAGAAGGCGACCCCCTTATGAGCCCTGACACCCCGGTAATCAAAGCCATAGTCGCGCACGCACCAGGCACCGAAGGTCATGTTCTTGCTGACATCGCCGACGATGGTGGCATGCGCCCACCAGGGCGGTACGATCACTACATCGCCTTCATGGGCAATGATGGCGTAACAGCGTCCCGGATCATCCTCAGCGAATTGCTGCATGTAGATGATGGCAGTACCGTTCCAGATCTCATAGACCTCGCAGGTCGAACTGCCGCAGGAAGCGCTGATGGCGTGAATGTGGCCCTGCGAGCGCACCGGTTCCCTGCCAAGTAAGCCTTTGGCATAGGTGACGACACCGAAAAGCAGGTTTCTTTCCAGCATTGCCGGCTTATCGGCTTTTTTGCCGACATCCATGGCGATCGCATAGACATCTTCAGGGCCCTGACAGTCCGGGTCCATCAGCGAGGGACGGATGCTGTCAAGCCTGCGCCGCTCAACCTGCGGACCGAAGACCCCCGGTCCATAGCGGAAATCCAGGGGATCGGATAAAGGGGTGATGTCCAGACTGGGGTTAAAACTCATGCTGATTCCTCCGATGATTTTTGATGCCTAGCTGATGATCCGAACGCGGATGACATTGTCGATCAGACTGAATGGTTCTTTCTCAACCGCGCTCTCGGTATCGATTATCGTATAGGCGATTTCGCCTCTGGCCTTGTTGGCCATGTGCTCGATATTGATCTTATTGGTCCCCAGAACCGTGGTCAGCTGGGCCAGCATGTTGGGAACATTGCGGTGAATGATGCAGATGCGATGGCTGGTAGTTCTCGGTTCGGAAATGGCGGGAAAATTCACCGAATTGGTGATGTTTCCGTTATCCAGATAATCCTGCAGTTCCCTGACAGCCATCCGGGCGCAGTTTTCTTCCGACTCCGGAGTCGAGGCTCCCAGATGGGGCAGGCAGACGGCTCTGTCGCAATGCGCCAGCTGATAGGAGCCAAAGTCGGTGATGTAGCGGGCCACTTTACCGCTGTTAAGCGATTCGATCATGGCCTTCTCATTGATCAGTTCTCCTCTGGCGAAGTTAAGGATCCGCACACCGTCCTTCATCTGGCTTAAGGCTTCGGCATTAATGGTGTTTCTGGTTTCTTCACTAAAGGGAATGTGAATGGTGATGTAGTCGCATTCACCATAAAGTTCATTTATGTTAGTGACGTGTCTGACCCACTTGCTTAAGGACCAGGCATTATTGACGGAAATGAACGGGTCGTAGCCATATACTTCCATGCCCAGTTTGACGGCCGCGTTGGCAACCAGAACGCCGATGGCGCCAAGGCCAATCACGCCCAGTTTCTTGCCGTTGATCTCCGGACCGATGAAAGCGATCTTGCCCTTTTCCACCGCCTTGGCAAAATCGGAAGTGTCGGGAAGCTGCTTTTCCCACTGCAGACCGCCGGCAACATCGCGGCTGGCCATAAAAAGGGCGCAGATGACCAGTTCCTTGACGGCATTGGCATTGGCTCCCGGGGTGTTGAAGACGACAATACCCTTCTCCGAACACTTATCAAGGGGGATGTTATTAACCCCCGCCCCAGCTCGGGAAATGGCCAACAGGCTGTCCGGGAACTCAACATCATGCAGAGATGCGCTTCTTACCAGCAGACCATCCTCATTGTTGATATCCTCGCCATAGACGTAATCAGCAGAAAACTGCTTCAGACCGTTTTCGTCAATGCGGTTAGCCAGTCTTATCTTCTTCATTTCGTTACCTCCCTTTGGCAAATTCATCCATGAATGCGATCAGTTCTCTGACCCCTTGCAATGGCATGGCGTTGTAAATTGAAGCCCTGATACCGCCCACCAGCCGGTGACCCTTCAGACTGAGAAGTCCTCTTTCAGCCGCCTTGGCCGCAAACAGGGCATCGGTTTCCTTATCGGGAGTGGTAAAGGTGACATTCATCATTGAACGGCTGCTCTTTTCGCTGTGAGGCAGATAATAGGACTGACTGTCCAGATAATCGTAGAGCAAACCGGCCTTCAGGCGGTTGCGCTTTTCCATCTCCTCAAGACCGCCCAACTCTTCGATCCACTCCAGAACCTTATCCAGCACATAAATGGTGTAGGTAGGCGGGGTATTATACATCGAATCATTCTTGGCCTGCAGGCCGTAATTGTAAAGTACCGGCATCCGCGCATCATCGGCACTGATCAAGTCCTTGCGGATGATGACGACAGCCATTCCGGCGATGCCCATGTTCTTCTGAGCGCCGGCATAGATCAGCCCGAAATCAGCAACATTGATCCTCCGTGAGAGGATGTCGCTGCTCATGTCCGCAACCAAAGGTACCTTACCGGTATCCGGGAAGGTCTGCCATTCAGTTCCGAAGATGGTGTTATTGGAACACAGATGCACATAATCGGCGTCAGCGGAAAAACGCAGTTCGGAAAGGTCAGGTATGCGGCGGTGATTTTCTTCAGAAGTATCAAAGACGACATTAACCTGACCGAACTTGGCCGCTTCCTGAGCCGCTTTCTTGGCGAAATTTCCGGTAATGATGTAATCCGCCTTGCCGTTCTTCATCAGATTAAGCGGTACCGCACTGAACTGGGCCGTGGCACCGCCGTGCAGAAACAGGATCTCATAATCATCCGGGATTGCCATTACTCTTCTTAAGCGTTCCTTACACTCATTAAAAATGGCGAGATACTCCTTACCGCGGTGGGACATCTCCATGACGGACATGCCGGTAGAACGGTAATTCGTAAGTTCCTCAGCGATCTTCTTAAGCACTTCATCCGCCAGCATTGACGGACCGGCTGAGAAATTGTAGACTCTGTCGTTCATAATTTACCCCTTTCTGTAGCTTCCTTTATGTAGCTGCCGACATGCTCAGGTCTGTGGGCATCGCTGGCAGTAATGATCCTGACGTTATTCTGCCTGAAGGCTGCGAGCAGCTGATCGCTCAGCCCGATATCGGGATGGCCATAGCGGTAATGGCAGCCGGTGTTGTTTTCCGCCATGACATTATTATCCTTCAATGCCTGACAGAGTTTTTGATAGGTATCACTGAGATCATAGGACGGATAGATGTTGGCAACCTTGATGGTGTCCGGGTGAGCAAGGCGGTCAAACAGTCCGCTTTTGACGCAGGCCATGACGCTATGGTAATAGCTGCAGTAAATGTCATTGCCGTCAAACTGACTCCATAACAGTTCATCGGAAAAGGACATGTCATAAAGTCGGTGATCGATGGAATGGACGGCACCGGTAAGGAAATCGTAGTGTTTTTCCGCCAGAATGCCGCGCAGCATCTCTTCCGTATCTTCGCTGTAACAGACCTCCAGACCGAAGCGGACCCTGATGGGCAGCCGCATCTTTCTGATTTCTTCGATCAGCCGGTCATATTCCGCAAGGCTGCTGCGGAACTTCCCCGGTCCATTCAGCCACTGATCCTGCTGAGGAAAGACGCGCAGATGCTCATAACAATCCCTGAACTCCTGGAAACGGTGGGTATGATCCAGAATGTCGACTTCATCCAGTCCCTTTCTGATGCCCTCCTCAATGAATTTCAAAGCATATTCAACGCTGAGATCGCCGTATTCCAGATGCATATGTCCGTCAACATAGTAATTGTCATCAGGATTGCTCAGAACTATTTCACTGCCCTCAGGCAGGATGTTAATGGCTGATACCGTAGCCTTGATGACGCGGTATTCATCCTGTTGATCATGGAGAAAGAGCTGATCATTCACGCTCAGCTTTGCGGCAACTTCATTATCAACGGTTATCCTCAGCCGCTTTTCCGCTTGCTGAAGAATCAGCTGATGGCTGAAACTGATGTCATGGCGCATAATCTGGCTCCCTTTGAATAAATTATATATCAACATCCGCTCTCCTTCACGGCTTTTTTCCTGATGGTTCTGACCGGGTACTGTTTCACTGGCGAATAAGAACAAAGAAAAAGGGCCTGACCCATTGGATCAGACCCCTTAGGCATAGATTACTGACTACTGACCGATATGGATTTCGTCGCCTTCGGTGGCAAATGCCTGTTCAAGTTTTTCCGTGAGTTCGGCCATGGACATGATCTTGTTCAGGACAACTACACGCGGATAATCCTTTAACTGAGGGGCGATATCCCTACCGACGACGAACAGGTCTGCGCTTTTCACAGTGATCTCGGAAAGAGATGTATGATCAGCCTCGACTCCGGAGATACCCAGATTCTTCAGAGCTTTTTCAATGTTCATCTGAACCATCAGTGAGCTACCTAGTCCGGAACCGCAGCAGCACATAATCTTGTTAATTTTTGCCATTAAATATATGCCCTCCTTCTGTAAAATTTTCCGTTGAAAATTTTAAATACTATTTGCCTTCCTGGCCATTGCTGAACTTGCTCAGAACCATCGGTAAGACGTAGACGACAACGCAGATTACCAGCAGCGGAATGCCGTGAACTGCCTTGGCGATGTTACCAAATACCAGAGCCATCCATGAGAAGTCAGCATCGGAGAAGGTTGAACCCTTGTCTAAGGCATCGAATACCGGCATGCACAGAGCAGGTAAGAAGGTAATGATCAGACCATGCACGAATGAGCCAAGTACGCAGCCCTTCAGACCGCCTTCAGCATTGCCGAAGACACCGGCGGAAGCACCGCAGAAGAAGTGCGGAACAACACCCGGGAGAATCAG
>JAEEHC010000029.1 GCA_016280635.1 Erysipelotrichaceae bacterium | reverse complement strand
CCTGCTGGGCTTCGTCCACATGATCCCGGAAAAGGCCCGGGAGCGGATCCTGGACATCGCTGCCACCCAGAAAGCCGACGGCGGTGCCTACCATCAGTATCCGCCCCTTACCAAGAAGGGCAACCCCGACATCGGCGGCGGCTTCAACGACGACCCGCTGTGGCTGATCGCCTGCACGGATGCCTACATCCGGGAGACCGGTGACTGGGACATTCTTAAGGAAAAGGTTGATTTCGACAATGATCCTCAGCTTGCTGACACGCTTCTCGAGCACCTGCGCCGCAGTTTCAACTATACCCTGAACAACCTCGGCCCGCATAAGCTGCCCCTGATCGGCCGGGCCGACTGGAATGACTGCCTGAACCTGAACTGCTTCTCCGAGCATCCGGGTGAATCCTTCCAGATCACCGGACCGTCCGAAGGACCGGTCGCCGAGTCCGTCTTCATTGCCGGCATGTTCGTCAAGTACGGCCGGCAGTACGCCAACCTGCTCAGCCATCTGGGCATCAGCGAAGAAGCCGACAAGGCTTACCGTGCCGTTGAGCAGATGAGCAGGACCATTCTGGAAAGCGGCTGGGACGGCGAATGGTTCTTGCGCGCCTATGATGCCTTCGGCCAGAAGATCGGCTCTCACCAGTGCGACGAAGGCCAGATCTTCATCGAGCCGCAGGGCATGTGCATCATGGCCGGCGTCGGTGTAGAGACCGGTGAAGCTCAGAAAGCTCTGGATTCCGTCAAGGAAAGACTGGACACCCGTTTTGGCATCGTCCTGAACAATCCCGCCTATACGACCTACCGGCTCAACCTCGGTGAGATTTCCTCTTATCCGCCCGGATACAAGGAAAACGCCGGCATCTTCTGCCACAATAATCCCTGGGTCATCTTCGCTGAGACCATCATGGGTCATGGTGACCGCGCCTTTGAGCTCTACAAGAAAACCTGCCCGGCTTTCCTGGAAGAGATCTCTGAGATCCACCGCACCGAGCCTTATGTCTATTGTCAGATGGTAGCCGGCAAGGACGCCCCCACCTTTGGCGAAGGTAAGAACTCCTGGCTGACCGGCACCGCTGCCTGGACCTTTACGGTCCTTACTCAGGGCATCCTGGGCATTCAGCCGGATTATGACGGTCTGACCATCGATCCCTGCATCCCGCACACCGTCAGACAGTTCAATGTCAACCGGCTGTTCCGCGGCACCATGTACCACATCAGCGTTCTTAATCCCGACGGTGTGGAAAAGGGCGTCAAGGCCATCAAGGTCAACGGCGAAAGCGTTCCGGTCGGGCCGCTGCCGCTGACTGATGATAAAGAAGTAAAAATTGAAATCACCATGGGTTAAGGATTCCACCCCATTGTTTGAAGGAGAATCGCATGATCTATAACTCCCAAACCGCCAGAAGTGAATCAAACAGAGCCTCTGAACATGCTTCAGAGGTTTTTGGCAAAAAGCTTTGCGGCTGCACGGACGCCCTTTGGCTGTCCGCTGCCAAAGACCGCCTGTTTGCGGTTACCGGCCTGCCCTTTGCGGCACCGGTGACCGGAAAACTGCTCAACGACCCTTTGCTGTACCGGCTCTTTGAAAGCGGAAACGATCTTCTGCTTTCGCTCAGCCAGGACATCAGCCTGGAAAAAGACGGTCAGAGCGTTGAACTAAAGCTTCCGGAAAAACAGCGCATCGGCGAACTGCTTCAAAGCGTGCTGGCCGCTCCGGGCAAGCTGAACGAACAGGGAGAACTGCGCGTTGATCTTAAGGCACCGCTGATCGGCACTCATTACGCGGTCAATCTTCTGCTGGGTGACCGGGAAAACTATTCTGACCCGCTGCAAACGACTCCCAAGAGTGTCCTGGACCATTTCGGCCGCGGTTCCTTCCGTTCATCACAGGAAAAACAGGTGCTGGCCACCCGCTATGAGCTTAATCCCGACATCAATGGGGAAACCGCCAACCGGCAGTTCTACCTGACCGAAGACGGCCGGCAGATATTCTATTCTCTGGACAGCCAGCACAACGTCAGGGAAGCTTACTGCGTCCACCACAACAACTATTCCGAGATCACCTACAGGACTAACGGAGCTCTGGAAATAAAGCGTACCATCTTCATCCTTCCCCAGCAGGACGGCATGCCCTCAGCTGTAGAGGCTCAGCGCATCGCCATTACCAATAACGGGGAAAGCAGACGCGACTTAAGGATTGTGGTTACCGGCATGTTCGGCATTACCGATCCCGGCACCCTGACCAGCGACATCATCTACGCCAATGTCGTCGTGGAAAGCGAGGTCTGCTCTCTTGACGGCCGTCCCATCGCACTGAGCGCTCATCACCAGCCCAAGCAATGCAACGGCGAAAAGCGCTTTGCGATGCTTTTGCAGGACGGGGAAGGCATGGATGAATATACCAGTGATGTCAACGGTTTCCTGGGCAGCGGCAGTTATGAACGGCCGGAAGGCCTGTTCAGGCTGTCCAACAGCCACAGCCGCCGGGCCGCCAGCTTCTATGCCATGGCCAAAAGCTTTACCGTTGAACCCGGGCAGACCGTCTGTCTGGATGAATTCGTCGGCATGTGCGAAGACCCGCAGGATGTCCGCGAAGACTTCAAGAAGCAGCTGGCCTGCCTTTATGAACGCTACCGCGATCCCAAAGAGCTGGAGCTGGCCCTCAAGAAAGTCATCAATGACGCGGCAGACTACCGCCGCTATCTGTCCGTTCAGACTGATGATGAAGACCTCAATGCCTATTTATCCAACAACCTGCCCTTCCAGGTTCTCTATCAGACCTACATATCCCGCTCCTTTGCCTGGACCCAGAAATCCTACCGCGAGACCGGCTTCAGGGAGATCCAGGACCTGTTTGCCTCGATGTATTACCTGCATGGTCAGGGCAAGGATGAACTGATAAGAAAACTGCTCTCCTCCTGGATCGTAAATGTCTTTGAGTTCGGTTATGCCTACCACAACTTCACCACCAGAGGCAAGGAACCGGGCATGTGCTCAGATGACCAGCTTTGGCTGGTTCAGGCCGTTTACCGCTATGTCCGCTTAAGCGGTGATGCGGACTTCCTGAAGCTGTCCTTCCCGATGGCCGGCAGCTCGGCCGGCCGCCGGCTGATCGATACCCTGAAAGCCATTCTGATCTATTCAGGAAAGATCTCGGTCGGCAAGCATGGCCTGCCCTTACTGGACACCGCTGACTGGAATGACACCTTAAGGCTGGATAAGCACGTTTACAGCGGACCGCAGAAGGAAGAAGCTTACCGCCGGCAGTTAGAAGAATCCGGGCAGCCCTTCGGCGCGCCGTTGGAAAACACCCAGTCCGAAAGTGTCATGAATGCCTTCCTGCTGATGATCGCAGCCGATAACACAGAATACCTGGCTGATCTCATAAACGAAGAAGAAACCTCCCGCCTGGCGCGGGAAATCCGAAGCAGCACCCTATCCTCCGTTCAGGCTAACTGCTGGAAAAGCGATTACTTCGCCCGCTGTCTGATCAACGACGGACGCCGTTTCTGTTATCTGGGGGCAAGCGGTGACGGCCTGTCGCTGGATGACCGCATTGACGGTTCCTATTACCTCAACTGTTTCAGCTGGGCCTTGCTGGCAGATGCGGCTGATGAACAGCAGATCAGATCAATGCTGGACATCGTTGACCGTTATCTGAGATGCGATGCCGGCTTGAAGCTGGTCACCCCGGTCAACTACGACCTGCTGGATGTAATTACCGGAACGTCATTCTATTTCCCGGGAGACCGGGAAAACGGCGGTGTCTTCAAGCACGCGGCCATGATGGCTACCGTCGCTTCACTGAAAAAGGCCAAGAGCGTCAGCGATCCGAACTTAGCCGGACGGCTCCGCGACCTCGCCTTCTTCATGATCGACAGAACCCTGCCCTATAAGACACTGGAAAACCCCTTCGTGCTTAAGGGCAACCCCCGTTTCTGTACCCAGTACAACAACTCCCAGACCGGCGAGAACATCGGTCCGATCCTTTCCGGAACGGCATCATGGCTTACTCTTGCCTTATATGAAATCTGTGGAATCGACCTTAACGGTGACACCATCACCTTTAGCCCCATCATTAACCGTCCTCAGTTTGCCTACCGCCTGAACATCTGCGGTACGCAGCTGAATGTCATAATTGACGGCACAGAGAATTACCGTCTTAACAGTAAATCCCGGCTCTATCTTGACGGCAACCCCATCTCCTCCTCTCTCCAGGTGCCGAAAGATAAAGGAGTCCATGAAATTAGCATAATTCTCTAAAAGGAAAACAGCCCGCGGGCTGTTTTCTCATTCATAACAGTTTGACGATCTCCTCAAGCACGTCTTTCATGTGTTCATCGATGAAGCCGAAATCCATTTCCTTATAGCTCCAGGCAGCCCGGCCAATGCCGTGCTCCTCAAAGACCTCACTGATCATCCGATACCATTCAACCGTCTGCCGGGCATCAGCCAAGTTGATGACCCCGTACTCACCGCAATAAAGAGGAACCCCCCTTTCCTCAGCAACGTTGATCGCTTCAGCGAAGATCCGCCGGAAATAATCGGCGCTTAACTTCTCTTCACTTGGATCATAACCGACTAACGGCCTGCCGGTAACTTCCGGAGCTTCCAGTCTCATGATCGCCATGTCCTCATCGATGGCAATACGGTAATCATGAGGCATCGACGGAATCCAGTAAGCTCCCTGATGGGTAAAGACCAGCGGATTGTAACAGTGGAAGTTGTAGACGATGTTTTCATCATGCGGCTTTCGGAGATCCTTGACGGCCTCCACGCTGTTGTTGTAATAGCCGCCGATCAGAATCTTTATCTGCGGGCAGATCTTTCTGATCCTTTCCACGCACCGGTCAGCGATCTCATTCCAGATCTCGCAATAGGCCTTATCCGTAACCTCATTCAGCAGTTCAAAGGCTATCTTGTCGCCACGGCCGCCAAAGCGCCGGGCAATCTCTTCCCATAACCGATAGAATCTTTCCTGATATTCTTCCTTTTCGAAGAAACCTTCTTCCCCTTCCTTACGGTCAAAGCTGAAACCGTAGGTCTTGTGCAGGTCGATGATGACATTCAGACCGTATTTGAACGCCCAGTCGATGCCGTCCTGCAGATGGGCAAAACCGGATTCAAGATAATTCCCCTGCTCATCCTCAAACAGGTTATAGTCAACGGGAATGCGGATGTGGTCCAGTCCCCACTGACTGATTCGCTTAATGTCTTCCTCCTTGATGAAATCGCAGAAACGCTCTTCGCTGTAGTCGCACTGGGACAGCCAGCCGCCCAGATTGATGCCGTGCTGAAATCCTTCAAATCTTTTCATGTTATCTTCCTCTTTTTGTTCATTATACCATCATCCTGCCTTCCGACAATCTACTGGCATTTGCCCGCAAAAAAAGTCCCCGGTGTTGGGGACTTCTTTGTTTTCGTTTGTCAGTTATTACAGGCCAAACTCGTTGGTGTAGGTCACCAGATTGACGCTGTGGACGCCACTGATTCCCTGAACCTGTTTCATCAGAGCTTCGGTGGTCTTGTCATAGACAACCTCATAGGTCAGTTCACAGGTATCGTTGGCATTGGTGGACTTGCTCTTGAGTTTCTTCTTCTTGAATCCCTCCAGCACGGCTCTGACATTTTCCTCCGCGTTCTGGTGATAGATGACCACCATCAGATACTTGGTGGCCGCCTTGGAAGCGGACAGATAGGTCAGGTAGTAGAACAGACCCAATAACAGACAGCCGATCAGGGCGATGAAGTACAGTCCGGCACCGGACATGATGCCGACGGTAATGGCCCAGAACATGAAGGCGGTGTCAACCGGTTCCTTGATGGCGGTACGGAAACGGACGATGGAAAGAGCGCCGACCATACCCAGAGAAAGGGAGAGGTTGGAGTTGATGGTTCTGATGATCATGGCGGTTACCATGGCCAATAAGACCAGGGTAAGGGCAGTCGTGCGGTTATAGACAATGCCCGTGAAAGTCTTCTTGTATATCAGAACGATGAACAGGGAACCGGCAAAGGCAACCAGCAGGGAAATGACGATCATTTCCACGCTTACCGGACCGGTAAACTGTTCTACGATGGCGTTCCAAATCGTTTCAATAATATTCATGGATCTCTACCTCTCTTTACTTAACGCTGCTGCAGACGGCAAACTTGGAAACAGCCAGCCGCAGCTTGGGATAACTGCTCAGTATCGCCAGGATGTGAGCAGGAATGAACTCGTCACACTTGACTTCCATGACCACGTCATTTACCACCGGCAGAGTGTTGATGTTGGGGTCAAAGATGTTCAGATTGTATCTTCCCGAGCGGATGTTCTCATCAAAGGTGATGCGGACATTGCTTACCGGGTAGGTGAAGGCGGTGCGCCGGTAATCGACGACTACCGATGGGGCCAGACGGCGGATGTTGGCGTTGACCAGAAACTTGTTGAGGAATTCCCGCTTGCTCCGGATGGCCATGTAGCGTTTAGCCAGGATGACATCGGCTATCTGCCGGTTGATCGAACAGTCCTCCTTGAAGGTCATGTTGCCATCCTTGTGCTTGCATTCCATCTTGATCACCTTATCGGAATAGTTGTAGATGCGCATGCGGTACTTGCTACGGTATTCATTGCCTTCCCGCTTTTCATCCAGAGCACTGGAATAAGGGTCATCAAAGTATACAGACCGGATATCGTAGGAATACTCGCTGCTGACGGAATGCTTGTCCAGACTCATGACCTGGCTGAGCTGCTTCTTCAATGTCTCAGCGGTCAGTGAATTGATCAGGAACTTCAGCTCATAACGATATTCTACCATAAGTCAGGGAATATCTCCTTCATTTGGGCGTCGCTCAGCTTGAAGAAGTCTTTGGTCTGTCTGAGGACATAGGAATGACGGTTATCGATGAACTTCTGGATCTTTTCCAGATGAGCCCGGTAATTCTTCATCGTGGCTGCCGGCCAGCGGTTGCGGTCGCGCTCGACTTCGCTCTCGATGGCTCCGGTCAGCTCATCAAAGCGGTTCTGCATGTTCTGTTTCGAAAAGGTGTTGGTCAGGTGGTAATTCAGCCTTTCCAGCCACAACTTCCTGAACTCCTCGTTGGCAAACAGCTTACGGGGAATGGTATTGTCATAGGTGTTGTTGATGAATCCGGTCATGCCGTTGGGGTTGGCCAGATATTTGGTGTAATAGTTGGTGTCATAGTTACGGAAGCCGCAGTCCAGATCGTAGTAGATGTACTTCCACTTGCCGCCGTCCAGCTGAGTGTTGCAGAAGTAACGGACATTGAAGACATCGGGGTTGGCAACGATCATCTCACAGATCCAGTAGTCGGCCAGATTCTGAATGTCAATCTTCGAACAGATGTAATCGTAGTTTTCCTTTATTGCCATATCATGGCTTTTGGCATAGGCGACGGTCTGCTTCCAGTCGCTGGCGGAACCGCACTTTATCTCACCGTCAATGCGGACGATGCTGGTCTCGCTCTTGGGAACGTTGTAGCGGTCAGTGATGAAGCTGGCGTTGCACTTTTCGCGGATGCTGTAGATGCCCCAGTAACGGCCGTTGATGTAGACGATGCACTGCTTGTAGCCGAGCACGGTCAGGTCAGTGTATTCATCGACCAGAGAGGTGCACAGTTCATCGCGGATGATGCCCTTTTCCCAGTCGTTGGAACCGGTCCTTAAGACCAGGGCGTCATAGTCAGCGTTGTCGCGGTTTTCAAAGACCGGATAGACCAGATCGCTGGCGCCCCAGTCGCCGTCAAAGCGCAGGGCAAAGCTCTTCTTTTCATGCTGACGGGTATTGCCGCCAAACAGGGAGATCGAGCAGGGAGAATTGAAACTTCCCTTATCCTCATAGAATTCCACGTTGCACTGATACTCAGTGGTAGCGTAAGTATAGGTCTGTAAGGCCCGGAAGCTGTTTGGCTCCAGAGAAACGGAAACGACCGGCAGCTGATTGTTTTCATTAATAATAAAGCTGGAAGTAGCCACGCTGCTCATCAGAGCATCGTCCTGCCTGCCAGCAACCTTAAGTACGGTAGTGGAACTGAGTACCAGCGGCTCGCTGTAGACCTTTGATGAGGCCGTCGGTCTGGAGCCGTCGGTGGTATAGTAGATCGTTCCTTCACCCTCAACGCTTACCAGCACCTGCTCAACACCCTGATAGACGCCGGCCAGTGTCTTGATCACCGGGGTTGCGGTGATGGTCCGGGTACCCGCTTCATTGGCCTTGGCTGGGGTGGGCTTATCCATGTAATAGAAACCGTCGCTGCTGCCGCGGCCATAGCTGTAGTTTTTCGGAATGTTGGCAGCGTAAACGCTGTCGACGATCTCGCCATTACGGGAAAGGTAGAGCGATTCACTGTCAGAAAGTTTGAAGGAAGCGTGCTGATAACTCTGGTTGGAAAGTTCGCTGTTGCCGGAACACATGATGACATAGTATTCCCCGGCTCCCAGCTGAACGTCGGGAAGCCGATAGAGATTCAGGTAGTCACGATCATTGCTCAGGCAGAACTCCGCCAGCCGGATGGGCTGGTCAGAATTATTAAACAGTTCTACCCAGTCATAGTACTGGCCGCCGTTCTGTGGCAGCTGAGTATAGTTTCTGGTCATCAGTTCATTGATGATCAAACCCTTGGGATTGACCAGATAGCGGCTCTGGAACTGCTCTACGCCTTTGGGCGTATTGGGGTAGCCCGGAGAAATGGTCGGCAGAGCGGCATAACTGCCGTTTTCCTGACGCAGATAGGCTGTGCCGTTTTCCAGCTGACTGTAGGCAAGGGTCTGGACGATCTTGCCGCCCTTGGACAGGACGGCCTGGCCGTTCTTACCGTTCAGGGAGAAGCCGGCATAGGCGTTGCAGGCATCAGCACTTCCGTTACCGCAATAGATCAGATAGGTCGCTGACGGAGCCAGATTAACCTGTTCAAGCTGATGCTTGAAAGGAGCGGCAGGATTATTGGAAAGATTATACTGAGACAGATCGACGGTTCGGTTGGAAACATTGATCAGTTCAATGTAGCCTTCCCGCCGGCCGTCTTCATTGACGAAGTTGCCGTTATTGCGGGGCAGCAGTTCATTGATGACCACTTCCGGCTCTCCCTCAGCCTGCAGAGAGGCGATGTACTTTTCCAGTCCCTCCCGGCTGTTATCCTGACCCGGGGTAGCGTAGCCGTAGATAACCCACTGACCGCTGCCGTCTCTGGCCATGACCTGACCCTTGCTCAGGGCAACGGTCTCGACTGCATCGATAACCTTGCCTCTGGGATTTGTCAGAATGACATTTTCCCCGCCCTTGGAGGAAAGCTTGAAATCGGCATTGAAGCCGTCTTCCAGCTTGCCGGTCAGAGCGACGACGATGTATTCACCGGGTCCCAGCACGGTATTGCTGAAGGCCCACTTAATGCGGTCCTTGCGGTCGGAAAGACCGTAACCGTCCAGGTTGACCGTCTTGGCGGTGCCGTTATAGATCTCCAGAAAATCGCAGGCAGCACCCTTTTCATTGGCATAGCTGCCGTCGTTATTGGTCATGATCTCATTGATGACCAGCTTGCCGATCAGATTATCATAGCTGTCCGGCAGGTCAGCAGACCTGTTTTCCCTGACGCCATGAGAAAGAACCGTTCCCAGAACGAAAAAGGCAACGACCAGAAGGGCAAGTATGGAGATTAACAGAAAGTCCTTTTGGGGCTTTTCATAGACATGCTTTTTCATAACAAGTTAATAGTATCACATTGACCGGCAAAGTTAAAGTTGGCTATTCGCTGCGCAGGGCAACGACCGGGTCGCACTTGCTGGCCATCCGGGAAGGAATCAGACCGGCGATCAGGGTCAGAATGACGGAAATAATGGTCAGAACGATGGCGCCCTTATAGGGCAGGGAAGCCGTGATGGAGGCAATGCCGGTAACCTTGCGGACGATCAGACTGATGGGTATGCACAGTAAGACGGTGACCCCGACACCAAGCAAT
Source organism: Erysipelotrichaceae bacterium (assembly GCA_016280635.1). Taxonomy (GTDB): domain Bacteria; phylum Bacillota_I; class Bacilli_A; order Erysipelotrichales; family Erysipelotrichaceae; genus UBA1783. Next base: position 8,142 of record JAEEHC010000029.1, on the reverse strand, counting down.
CCGGAGATCAGGCCGATGATGAAGGTCTCGGCAGAGAAGACATGACGGACATCACCCTTGGAAGCGCCCAGCGAGCGCAGGATACCAATCTCCTTGGTCCTTTCCAGAACGGAGATATAGGTGATGATGCCGATCATGATTGAGGAGACGACCAGGGAAATGGACACGAAGGCGATCAGAACATAGCTGATGGCGTTGATGATCGTAGTGATGGAGTTCATCAGGATGCCGGTTATGTCGGTATAGATGATGACACTTTCATCCTTACCCTGAGCCCGCATGTCGTCGTTATAGTCAGCGATCATTTGCTTGAAGGCGTCCTTGGCGGCGAAATCGCGGAAATAGAAGCTGATGGCTTCCGGGTCATCAGTACGGCTGTAACCCAGCAGTCTGAGGTTGCGGCTGTAGCTGGCTTCCGTGGAACTGTTATTCATGTAGGCGTTCATCAGCCGGTTCAGTTCTTCCTCATCCATGTCGAACTGGAAGGCACCGGCCAGCTTGTCTGCGTCTACGCTGAAGCCGGAGGCCATCTGGCCGATCAGCTGGGCTGACATTCTGACCATGGCCTGGCTGACGGTGATGCGCAGCCGCGTCTCGATAAGGGCCTGACTGAAAGGACTGACAACGGTCTCCATGATGAAACTGTTGCTCAGGAAATTGATTATTTCATCCAGATTTTCCCCGTTCAGATATGCCCGGTCACCGCCGGCCTGAACGCTGATGTCCAGATAGCCCTGCAGGATCCTTTCCAACAGCGGACTCATCATCATCTTCAGCATTTCACCGCTCATCCCGTACTTTTCCGCCAGAGCGTTCAAAACGGCTGTGCTCTGCTCATCGGCAAGGCCGGCTTCGATCATCGCCGGGATGTCTTCGCTGCCGTAACTGGCAACTCCTTCCAGGCCGTGATCATCGATGTAAAGCTGCAGCGTGCGCTCCAGCAGGACGGTAAAGGCACCGGCAACTTCACTGTTGGTCTGGGATGTGTCAATGGAAATGGCGGTCAGGGCTTCGTTAATCGAGCCTGATATCGTTTCCTTGATCTTGTTTTCATCAATGTCGGTATTGAACGCCTCTCTTATGGCGTCCTTGTCGACCTTGATCATGTCGGAAAAGTTGATGTTGGATTTTCTTTCCTTCTCATTCAGCTCATCAAAGCTGAGCCGGCTGAAGACATCTGTCTGATCATCGGCCACTTGCTGGGAGAGGATCTCCCGGCCACCGGACTGGGAAATGAGCCAGTCGATCAATTCCGGCCGGTAGGCAACACCCGGCTGCAGCGAAGAAGCGCTGATCCCGGATTTTTCGGTAATGATGCCCACGATCTTAAGCTGCAGGCCGTTGCTTACCAGCTGCTGCATGTAGCTGTCATCATCGCGCATGTCTTCCCAGACATCAAATTCCTTATTGTAGCGGTAGTAATCAGCGGAAACGACCAGCCGGTAGGTGAGGTTCAGGAAGTAGTCATAGTCAAAGATCATGCTTTCATGATCGATGCTGACGGCTTCGCCATTAAAGGCTTCCCGGGCCAGCTTGGAGAGTTCTTCGGGATCGCGGATGCCCAGGGTATAGAGCTGATAGTCGGAAATGGTATAACGGTCATTGAGCACCAGCAGGCATTCATCGTATTTCTGAGGCCAGTGGCCGGCAATGACATCATACTGGCTTTCCAGCAGTTCCTGATTGCCGATCATCTTCTGGAAGGTCTGCATGCCGAAGGATGATCTTGAGGATGAACTCATCAGCATGTTGGAAGGATTCAGCCTGATCACCTTGTCGCCAGTGTCCTTGTAGATCTGCGGAGTAATGCCGTAATCATACTGCAGATCTACCAGCAGCGGCTCGATCGCGGCCATGTTGTTCAGCAGATGGCGGCGGAAAGCCGTCAGGTTGTTGACCCCCAGCTGGGTAAGCAGCTCACTGACCAGCGGCACTTCGCTGATCTGGCCGTCTTCACGGACGGCCGAGGTAGCGGTGCCCATCATGTTGGCCGCCAGAGAAGTATAGTCGGCGCTGTTCTTCTCGATCCTGAGCGGGTAGGAAGACAGCGAATTGGTCTGCACATCGTCAATGTAGTTATTGACGCCGGTGGAAAGGGAAAGGATCAGGGCGATGCCGATAATGCCTATTGAACCGGCAAAGGCGGTAAGTATCGTCCTTCCCTTCTTGCTTAAGAGGTTATTAAGGGAAAGCTTGAAAGCCGTCAATAAGCCCATTTTGGCCTTGCCGATCTTCATGCCTTCATCGTTTTCATTATTGCGGAAGGGATTAGAGTCCGAGGTGATCTCGCCATCCCGGATCCGGATGATCCTGGTTGCGTACTGCTCAGCCAGCTCCGGGTTATGAGTGACCATGACGACCAGGCGGTCCTCCGCCACTTTCTTCAGGATCTCCATGACCTGCAGGGAACTCTGGGTATCCAGCGCACCGGTCGGCTCATCAGCTAAAAGAATGTCCGGATTATTGACGACAGCCCGGGCGATCGCCACTCTCTGCATCTGGCCGCCGGAAAGCTGATTGGGCTTCTTATCGATCTGATCAGCCAGGCCGACACTGGCCAGGGCTTCAGCAGCCCTCTTGCGCCTTTCGGCCGGGGAAATGCCGGAGATGGTCAGGGCCAGTTCGACATTGGAAAGGACGGTCTGATGAGGAATGAGGTTATAGGACTGGAAGACAAAACCTACCGAATGATTCCGGTAGTTATCCCATTGCCTGTCGGTATAGTTGGCGGTGGTCTTGCCGTTAATCAGCAGGTCGCCTTCGGTATACTTGTCCAGACCGCCGATGATGTTCAGCAGCGTGGTCTTACCGCCGCCGGAAGGACCGAGAACCGCGACGAATTCATTCTGCCGGAAGGCAATACTGACACCCTTTAAGGCGTGCACGGTACTGGATTCCATGACATAGTCCTTTTTCAGATTTCTTAATTCGATCAATCTAATCAGCTCCGTCTCGCCAGCTTTTTTCTGAAAACCGGCTGGCCTATTAATTATAAAGAAAGCAAGGGCTAATATCAATAAAGCCGCCTGCTGTCCGGCCGTCATTACAGGGTGAAGGAAGCCGGCTTATCTGTTATAATTCTCTTAATAACGGAGGTGGCATCATGAGCATCCGCAAACTGACCATTCTGCATAACAATGACATGCACGGCGACTTTCTGCCCCATCAGGCCGACGGGCATCTGGAAGGGGGCATCAGCTATCTGGCCAACTACATCCAGCGGGTCCGCCATAAGGAAGAAAGCGTCCTTTATGTCAATGCCGGCGACATGTTCCGCGGCTCGATCATCGACTCGGAATTCCGGGGCATTTCAACCATTGAACTGATGAACTATCTGGCTCCCGACGTCTTTGCGGTCGGCAACCACGAAGTCGACTATGGTGTCGCCCACCTGCTGTTTCTGGAGAAATGCGCCCGCTTCCCGATCATCAACGCCAACCTCTACATTAAGACCAACCGTTCCCGTCTGTTCAAGCCCTACCAGATCATTGAGATCAACGGGCTGAACATCATGTTCATCGGCGTAATCACCGAGGAAGTACTCTCCACGACCAAAAACGAGGAGATCATCGGCTCCTTCATCGACCTCTGGGAGGCGGCTGAGGAAGTCGGTGTCATCATCGACAACTACAAGACCACCAAGGTCGATCTGACCGTTCTGGTCACCCACATCGGTTTAGAGGCTGATAAGCAGCTGGCCGCCATGCTCAACCCCGAATGGGGGGTCGACATGATCATCGGCGCCCATTCCCACACCCTGCTGGAATCTCCGATCTTCATCAACGGCATTCCCATCGTTCAGGTCGGCCACGGCAGCAGTTACATGGGCCGCTGGGACATCGAGATCGATACCGATAAGGAAAAGATTGCCGAACTGTCCTGGACCCTGGTGCCCATTACTTCCGACACCTGTGAGCCCGATCCGATCATGGAGCAGCTGCTGCACTCCTACAAGGACCGCACCGACGAAAAATACTCCCGCATCATCACCACCTTCAAGCGGCCGCTGACCCATCCCAGCCGCTATCAGGAAACCGAACTGGGCAACCTGTTTGCCGATCTGCTGCAGGAAGACTCCTCCTATGAAGTCATGCTGATGGCCTCCGGCTCCATTCGCAAGGAAACTCTGGGTCCGATTCTGACCTATCAGGATCTCAAGGAAGTGGTGCCCTATGACGAAGCGGTGATCATGCTGTCGGTCACCGGCAAGCAATTCCGCCACATGATGCAGTTCATGCTGCGGGATGAGGCTCTGGCACCTGACGCCCACACCGAGTTCTATCAGTTATCCAAAGGCATGCGCATCCTCTATAACAAGACCACCAGGCAGATTGAGGAATTCAAGCTCAACGGCGAAGACATTACTGATGAGCGGATGATCCGCATCGCCGTTCAGGACGGTTTCCACTATAACAGTTTCACGGAATTCTTTGATGTGCCGATTGAGGAAGTGCTGGCCAACGCCAAGCCGCGCAAAGTCATCACCTCCCAGTTTGCCATCTTTGAGGAACTGCTTTCGTCCCGTCAGCACATTGATTCCCATGTGGAAGGCCGCATTGAGATAAAGGAATAGGAGGCACCAATGGACTGGAATGAATTCATGAAAAATTACGGCATCAGGATCATCTTCTCGCTGGCCGTCATCATCGTTACCGTCATCCTTACCAGGCTGGTAAAGAAAAGCGCGGCCAGGTTTGAAGACCGCAAGGGCGCCAACCTGCAGGGCAAGCTCATCAGCAACATCCTCAGAGTTGTCATCTGGGTGGTGGCCATACTGCTGATCGGTTCCCAGTTTGCCAGCTTTTCCAACACCCTGAACACCATCGTCACCTCCAGCGGCATCCTGGCTCTGGGCGTCTCCATGGCGGCTCAGGAGTCGCTTTCCAACCTGATCGACGGCATCTTCATCTCCTCCTACAAGCCCTTTGACATCGGTGACCGGATCACTTTACCGGAAAAGAACAACCTGACCGGCATTGTCAGCGAGATGAACCTGCGTCATACCATCATCACCACCTTCAACAATACCCGCTACATCATCTCCAACAGCGCCATCAGCAACACCATCATCGAAAACTCCTCAGACAACGACTCCTTCAGCAGCCCGATCACGGTTTCAATCACCTACTCCAGCGACATTGACAAGGCGATGAAGATCCTGGAAGAGATCGTTGCCGCCCATCCCAATACCGTCGATAAGCGCACTGAGAAGCAGAAGAAGGATGGCGTCAAGAAAGCTGAAGCGGTACTCTACAACTTTGCTGACAGTTCCATCGACCTGCGCATTCCGGTGATCACCAAAAGCGTAGCGCAAAGTTACATGACCTGCTGCGAGATCCGCTATCAGATCAAAAAGCGCTTTGACGCTGAGGGCATCGGCTTCCCCTTCCCCACCATTACCATTGATAACCCGCATTCCCAGAAATAAGCAAAAAGGTGAAGTTATGTGTGAACTTCACCCTTTCTTTTCTCCAGCGGATTATCTTTTATGCCTTGGCCAGCAATCTGGCCTTTTCTTTCTGCGCGGTCTTCAGTTCAACATCCTCGCTCATTCCCCATTCCTTTTCAAGCAGCTCAATGATCCGGTCATAGGTCTCCGCAGCCTTGCGGAAATCTCCGGTAATCTCGTAGATCTCGGCGATGGCCATCAGCTCATCCTGGAAGCGCGGCTGACGCTTTGAGCAGGCAAATGAACGTTCATAGTAGCCGATGGCTTTCTGATAATCACTCTTGCCGGCATAGTATTGGGCGGTCTCAAACAGGGCGGCCTCGTCCTGCGGATGCTCCCTTACCATGTTCTCCATGATCTCATCGGCCGTCTTTTCATCAAAGCGGGCCAGGGCAATGTGCGCCCGATAGGCTTCATTGAGATACGGATTACTACCGGGGAGGCTTTCCAGCTGCCTCAGGCATGCTTCGGCTTCGTCAGCCCGGCGGTCAGCCAGCAGATTATCAAGCAGGTATTCATATGACAACACTGACTGCGGATTCTCGCTGACCAGCTGGCGGTAGAAGTCGATGGCTTGGTGATGATTGGCCAGGTTCCAGTCCCAGATGGCGTGGCCGGCGGCTTTCGAAAGCACCCACTGATTGTTCTTGACGTCCGGATGATTGCGGACCGACTGGCTGGCATACTGCGCGGCCTTTTTGCCATAGCTGTTCATCCGGTGCCAGTACAGATAGGCCAGCAGATCAACGGCTCTATCTTTGTTCTGTTCATCCGTCAGCTGACTCTTCAGAAATTCCTCGTATTCCCGGAAGATGTCCGAAGGCAGTTCTTCCTCGACATCCATGCGGTTTTCAATGCGGTTGAGCCGCTGCTCGGCAGTCAGATCAAACAGGTCGTCAATGCTGACGCCGAAGATCTCCGCCAGTAAGGGTAGGGTAGTAATGTCCGGCATTGCCACGCCGGTCTCCCACTTGGAAACCGACTGCGGTCCGATGCCCAATCTTTCTGCCAACTGTTCCTGAGTAAGCTGAGCCTTGAAGCGCAGCTGTCTGATTTTCTTTCCTAATTCCATAACCTAACCTCCTGAATGAGTTCTCCTCTTTACAAGCCCATTATAGAAAACGGTACCTGTCGGCTTCCATAACCTGTTTTTACAGCGAACTCGCCTATTGGTGGAGATAAACATCGGGGAGACCCTGACGGTCTCCCTGAATGACATTTAATCAGATTTACGGTCCCAGTCGCTTTCAAGAAAGGCGACCGGTACCTGCTTAGTCAGCCAGACTCCGTTTGCGGAAAGGAAGAACGGATAGCCCTTCTCACTCATTTCCCGGGCTCTGATCCGATAGACAAAGGGTTTTCCATGACGGCTGCCCACCTTCAGGGCCGTCGGCAGATCGGCGGACAGGTGCACATACAGGCGGGACTTTGGTATCAGGCCGATCCGGTCGATCGACTCCCGGAACTTCTCGCCGGTACCGTGATAGAGATACTGAGGGGGAATTACCTGCTCAAGCTCAACATCGACCGGTATCGAATGCCCCTGATTGGCCCGGATCAGAGTGTGGTCCTCATTAAAACTGTAGCGCTGTTTCTCATCCTCAGCGACGATCTGCTCCAGAAGTTCTTCCGTCAGCTGATAATTCCGGCTGACCCCTTTGATAAGCTGCTGTACATCTGCCCAGCCATGTTCATCAAGGGTGATGCCAATGACCTCCGGCTTATGCCTGAGGATCAGGCTGATGAATTTACTGGTGTTCTTTAAGTCGCTCATGATGGCTCCTCTTCTAATGAACGATTACCGAGCCGCCGATGAATTCCCGAATGATGGAGTTGTTGGCGATTGTCTCGTCATCTTCCGCTGACTCAATGTAGCGCAGAAATTCCAATAACCGCTGAGCTTCCGCATATTCCGGCTCGCTTCGCGGGACTTCCTTTAATAACGGCTCGGCATATTTCTTCAATACCGCCAGCTCATAGATGCAGTTGGAATTGAAGAACACCGTGGCTTCCCCGCTGTAGGGGAAGATGTTCTGGTCTTCACCGCTTCGAACTTTCGGCCAGCTGGCCAGAGTTCTGGTGACCGGCCAGCCGCGGAACTGATAGTCTCTTACCAGTCGTCTTAACAAGCGACAGTCAGTCGTCGGGATGCGGTTATTGCGGTCAACGCTGATTGGGGTAAAGGGAGAAATGTAGATCTTGAACTTCTCTTCTTCATCAATACCTTCCGTCAGCGTGCGGTTAAGAGCGTGGATGCCTTCAATGACGATGACCTGGTCCTTGCTGATGGAGGTAACGCGCTGTCCATATACCTTGGTGCCGCTGATGAAGTCAAAGACCGGCAGGTCGACTTTCTTACCGGCCAAAAGATCCTTCATCTGGCTGACAAACAGCTTGGTGTCCACGGCCTTGATGCTTTCAAAGTCCTTCTCGCCATCCGGGCCAATCGGCGATTCATCTCTTTCCACGAAGTAGTCATCAGTGCCCATGTACAGAGTCTTGATGCCTAATACATTAAGCTGAATGCACAGCCGCTTGGCAAAGGTCGTCTTGCCTGAAGAAGACGGTCCGCAGATCAGCACGATGCGCTTCTTGCTGCGGCCAATGTCATCAGCGATGTCGGAGATCTTCTTTTCATGCAGGGCTTCCTGCATCAGATACATGTCCTGCGTTTGGTGGCTAAGGATTCGGTT
>JAEEHC010000028.1 GCA_016280635.1 Erysipelotrichaceae bacterium | reverse complement strand
TCGCTTTCGAAGGTATTGGAACTTAATCTGACATAGTTCTGCAGAATGTCAGTCAGCATCGGCAGATAGTACTGATACAGCTTGGTGGTCTTGTTCTTGCATTCGCTGAATTCATCTTCGATCTTCTTGATCTGATTCAGGTACTTAATGCTTTCCGCCAGACCTTCACGGATCTGCTGGTTGGTGATACTGCCGGAAAGGGAAGTAAGACGGCTGATGTAGAAGGCGCAGTCGGTAGTGACCTGCGGTTATTCCTTCTTTTCTTCCTTCTTGACGGGTTCTTCGACTTCCTACTGTTTCTTCTTTTTCTTCTTGCTGGAAGTCATGTCCTTGACGACATTGGCGAAGCTGTTGAAGCCGCTGGGGAAGCTGTTGGCGAACAGTTTGAGATCGGATACGTATTCATCGTTCATGAACAGATCGTATTCCTCAAGCGACGCCCCGGCGCTGCTGGTCTTGACTACATAGGTATCGTTATCGATGTAAAGTTTATCGTTGTATTCAAAGTAGGACTGGAAAATGCTCAGCAGTTCCTTGGTGGAGACGCTGGTAGCTGAGCGGGACACTTTCTTCTTTCCGATCGAGCCGATCATTTTGCCGATCAGAGAGATAATGCCCACGAACATGAGAATCGGGATACCAAACCCAATTAAAAGAACTCCTGCAATCATAATCAGATCGAAAAGGTCTCCGGCAAAGTCAAATGCGACTTCCAGAAAGCCTGAGGTCATCAGGAAGAAAAATATCAGACCCCAGGGGAAACTGGACTTGCGATATCTTCTGTTATAACTGTAACGTGCCATAACCTTATTCCTTTCTGATATATTATATACCAATTATTATTCCGTGTTCTATATCGTACCGATAAAAACCGATGACTTTTAGGCGGGCACTTCGGCGAAAAATCGTCAGGTAATTGTGCTAAAATGAATTGGGTGATTGCTTAATGAAAGATGAGATCGTCATCAGGGGAGCCCGGGAAAACAACCTTCAGAACGTTTCCCTCGAGCTGCCGCGCAACAAGTTCATCGTCATGACCGGCTTAAGCGGCTCCGGCAAGACGTCGCTGGCCTTTGACACCATCTATGCCGAGGGGCAGAGACGATATGTGGAATCGCTCTCTACCTATGCCCGGCAGTTTTTAGGCGGCGTCAGCAAGCCCGATGTCGATTCCATTGAGGGCCTTTCCCCAGCCATCGCCATCGACCAGAAATCCACCAATAACAACCCCCGTTCCACCGTGGGTACCATTACGGAAATATATGACTACCTGAGACTGCTGTTTGCCAGGATCGGCGTGCCCTACTGTCCCAACCACGACATTCCCATTACCTCCCAGACCATCACCGAAATGCTGGAGAGCGTCATGGCCATTGAGGAGGGCAGCCGGATCGTCATCATGGCCCCGGTCGTCCATCAGAAGAAAGGCAGCCACAAGGACCTTCTGGCCAAGTTGTTCAGGGACGGCTACATCCGGGTGGAAGTCGATGGCCAGATGATGATGCTGGAAGATGAAATAAAACTGGATAAGAATACCAAGCACGACATCAATGTCGTGATCGACCGCATGGTCCGCAAGGACGAAAACCGCAGCCGTATTCACGATTCCCTGGAGACAGCGCTGAATCTGGCGGACGGCCTGGTAGTGGTACGCACCGGTGAACAGGAACTGCTGTTCAGTTCCCACTTTGCCTGCAAGTACTGCGGCTTTTCCGTGCCCAAGCTGGAACCGCGGTTGTTCTCCTTTAACTCGCCCTTAGGTGCCTGCCCCGACTGCAACGGCCTGGGCTTCAAGCAGAAGGTCGACATCGACATCCTGATTCCCGATGATTCCCTGTCCATCAATGAGGGCGGCATCAAGTACTATAAGAACATCGTCAACTCCGACAATCTGGAATGGCAGAACTTCAAGGTGCTGCTTGACCATTATCATATCGATCAGGACAAGCCGCTGAAGGATTTCACCAAAAAGGAAATGGACATCATCCTCTACGGTTCCGATGAGCCGATCAGCTACTCCATTACCTCCCGGGGCGGCATGACCAAGAAGACCACCGGCTTTGTTGAAGGCGTCGTTTCCTTGATCGAAAGGCGTTATGTGGAAACCAGCAGCGCCATGAGCCGGGAATGGTACGGCTCCTACATGATGGATCTGCCCTGCCCTGCCTGCCACGGTAACCGCCTCAATGAGATGGCCTTAAGCGTGCGCATCGGCGGCAGGAACATCATCCAGTGGACCCAGATGAGCATCAAGCAGGCCATTGAGTTCATCAATTCACTTGAACTGACCGATTCCCAGAAGGCCATTGGCTCTCTGGCCATTAAGGAGATCGTTTCCCGGCTGACCTTTTTGAAGGATGTCGGTCTGGAATATCTGACCCTGGACCGCATGGCCGGCACGCTTTCCGGCGGGGAGGCCCAGCGCATCCGGCTGGCTACCCAGATCGGCTCCAAGCTGACCGGGGTATTATATGTCCTCGACGAACCCAGCATCGGTCTGCATCAGAAGGATAACGATAAATTGTTACAGACGCTCAAGAGCATGCGCGATCTGGGCAACACCCTGATCGTCGTTGAGCATGATGAGGATACCATGAGACAGTGCGACTGGATCTGCGACTGCGGACCGGAAGCCGGCATTCACGGCGGCCAGATCGTCTATAACGGCCCGGCGGCTGACATCGTCAACTGCCCCAAGAGCATTACCGGGAAGTACCTCTCCGGCCAACTGCGCATTGATACGCCCGCCAGCTACCGCAAGGGCAACGGCAAGAAACTGGTCATCCGCAAGGCGGCGGAAAACAATCTGAAGAATCTTAATGTCACCATTCCGCTGGGAACCCTGACGCTGGTCACCGGTGTTTCCGGTTCCGGCAAGAGCACTCTGGTCAACGAAGTCATCGGCAAGTCGCTGATGAAGAATCTGGGCCGGGTGCGCATCCATCCCGGCAAGGTCGAAAAGATCACCGGCATGGAAAACATCGACAAAGTCATCGTCATCGATCAGAACCCCATCGGCCGTACCCCCCGCTCCAACCCGGCCACCTATACCGGAGTCTTTGATGACATCCGCGATCTGTTTGCCCAAAGCCCGGAAGCCAAGCTACGCGGCTATTCCAAGTCCCGCTTCTCCTTCAATGTGCCCGGGGGCCGCTGTGAGGCCTGCTGGGGAGACGGTGTCAAGCGGATCTCCATGAACTTCCTGCCCGACGTCTACGTACCGTGCGATGTCTGCAAGGGCAAGCGCTACAATGAAGAGACCCTGCAGGTCACCTTCAAGGGCAAGAACATCTCCGACGTTCTGGAGATGACCATTGAGGAAGCCTATGACCTGTTTGTCAACATTCCCAAGATCAAGACCAAGCTGCAGACCCTGCTGGATGTCGGCTTAGGCTACATGAAGGTCGGCCAGTCGGCTGTGACCATTTCCGGCGGTGAGGCCCAGAGGGTCAAACTGGCCAGCGAACTGCAGCGCAAGGCGACCGGCAAGACGATGTTCATCCTCGATGAACCGACTACCGGCCTGCACATGCACGATGTCCGCAAGCTGCTCAACGTCCTGCACCGTCTGGTGGACCATGGCGATACCGTGCTGGTCATCGAGCACAATCTCGACGTCATCAAGAACGCTGACTACATCATCGACCTGGGACCGGACGGCGGCGAAGGCGGCGGCACGCTGGTTGCCTGCGGTACGCCCAGAGAGGTCAGTGAAGTTGAAGAAAGCTATACTGGGCAATACCTGAAGAGAGTATTTGCCAGGGAAGGAGAAAGAGATGCATAAGACCGTAACCGTCCGCGACATCTGGGAGTACTTCGGCTACCGCCAGATATACGGCAACGATGAGTCACTCAACCGCGAGATCAAGGATGCCAATACCAACCGTCCAGGTCTGGAACTTTCCGGTTATCTGGATGAGCATGTCAACAAGCGTATCGTGGTCATCGGCGAAAAGGAAATGAACTACATCGGCACCATGAGCGAGGAAGCTCAGCGTAAGGTATTCGACTATCTGACCAATGATCAGATCCCGATGATCCTGATCTCCCGAGACATGGCCTGTCCGCCGATCCTCGGCGAGATCGCCTATCAGAAGAATTTCCCGGTCTTTACCTCCTATGCCCCGACCAATTCCCTGATCGTTGAGATCGTTTCCTTCCTGGAGGAATTCTTCGCCCCCATCGAAAGCGTCCACGGCGTCCTTTTACAGGTATTCGGCCGCGGCGTGCTGATCAGGGGTGAAAGCGGCATGGGCAAAAGCGAGATCGCTCTGGAACTGATCAAGCGCGGCCACATTCTGGTCGCCGACGACCGGGTAGACATCTACCGCATTCACAACTCCATCGTTGGTGAGGCGCCGGAGATCCTGCGCAACCTGCTGGAGATCCGTGGCGTTGGCATCATCAACGTCACCAGCATGTTCGGCATCGCTTCAACCACGGAAAAGAGCGACATCGACTATGTCATCGACCTGCGGAAATGGTCGAGTGAGGATGAATACGACCGGCTGAATCTCGACCACACCCAGCAGGTGGAGACCTTCTTCGGCGTTGATGTTCCCAAGATGACCATCCCGGTCTCTGAAGGCCGTTCAATAGCCATCATCATTGAAGCGGCGGTTACCAGCCAGATCCTGCGCAGCAAGGGCATTGACCCCTCCAGCGAGCTGGAAGAGCGGGTCTTAAGGCTGATCGACAGCCAGAAAGGAGTAATTTAAATGCAGTTTTTTCCCAGCAGAGAGATATTCCTGCAGATCGGCGATAACATCACCATTCGCTGGTATGCGGTATGCATATTGACCGGCGCCGTGCTGGCCTATCTGGGTGCCCAGAGACAGGGCAGGAAGGCTGGCTACGACGGCGAGATCTTTGACGACATCTTCATCGGTGCCCTGGCCTGCGGCATTGTCGGTGCCCGGTTATGGTACTGTCTGTTCTATGACTTCAAGGGCTACCTGTCCAACCCGATCAGCATCATTCAGATCTGGGACGGCGGTCTGGCCATTCACGGTGGCGTCTTTGCCGGAGCCCTGTTCATTCTGATCTACTGCCGTAAGAAGAATTATTCCTTCTGGCATCTGGCGGAGATCGTACTGCCCTGGGTACTGATCGGGCAGTGTCTGGGCCGCTGGGGCAACTTTGCCAACCAGGAGTGCTACGGCAACATCGTTGATGAAAGCTACTATGACGGCATCCTGTCCTTTCTGAAGAAGGGCATGTACATCGGCGGCAATTACCGCCAGCCGATGTTCTTCTATGAGAGCACCCTGTGCTTATTGGGCTTCATCCTGATCCAGCTCTATCGCCGTACCGGCAAGAAGGTCAGAGGTTGCGGCATGTTTGCCTATCTGGCCTGGTACGGAGCCATCCGCTTCTGGATCGAAGGCCAGCGTACCGATTCCCTGATGATCGGTCCCTTCCGCATTGCCCAGATCATCTCCCTGGTCTTCATGGCAATTGGCATTGCCGGTCTGCTTGGCCTGTTTGAAAAGCTGATCGACCGCGACAAACCGGTAGTGATCTTTGATCTGGACGGCACCCTGCTGGATACCCGGCCGGCCATTGAGGCTTCTTTCCTGCACGTCTTTGAACAGTATCTGCCCGGCAGGCAGTTCAGCGATGAGGAAAAGGCCGGCTTCATGGGCCCGACCCTCCAGCAGACTTTCCAGCAGTACCTGCCTGATGAAGATACCGAAAAGCTGGTTGAAGAGTACCGTGTCCATAACCGCAAAATGCAGAAGGAACTGGTCAAGGCCTTCCCGCATGCTAAGGAAATGCTGGATTACCTGAAGGCTAACGGCTACCGCTATGGCATCGCCTCTTCCAAGACCACCGAGATCATCAAACTCGGTCTGGAAGCAGCCGGATTGCAGGACTACTTTGATGTGATCGTCGGCGTTGAGGAAATCAGTAAACCCAAACCCGACAAGGAAGTCATCGTCAAGGGTTATCAGCGCTTAGGCGGACGGCTGGACAACGCCATTTACGTTGGCGATGTCGTCAGCGACGTTGAGGCGGCCCGCAATGCCGGTGTCTACAGCATCGCCTTCTCATCCAACCCCATCAGGGAGCAGCAGCTCATTGATGCCAAACCCAACAAGCTCATCCATGATCTTAAGGAGATCACTGACATACTACAGGAGGACCACCGATGGACAAGCAATTTGATGTAATCATTATCGGAGCCGGACCGGCCGGCCTGACGGCAGCAATTTACGCTTCCCGTGCCAATCTCAGCACCGCCGTCGTTGAGGAAGGCGCTCCCGGAGGCAAGCTGGTCAAGACCTATGAAATCGAAAACTACCCCGGCATCAAGAAGATCGCCGGTGTCGATCTGGCCATTGAATTAATGGAGCACGGTCTCAGTTTCGGCGCTCAGCTGGAAAGCGGCAGTCTGGAAAGTCTGGAAAAGGACGGCGAAGACTTCGTCGTCACCCTGACCGGAGGCCGTAAGCTCAAAGGCAGAGCCGTCATCGTCGCTACCGGAACCAAGGAGAAGGAACTTGATCTGCCGGAAGCCAAAAGGTTTACCGGCCGGGGGATTTCCTATTGCGCGGTCTGCGACGGCGCCTTCTACCGCAACCAGGATGTCGTGGTGATCGGCGGGGGCAACAGCGCTTTGGAAGAATCGCTGTATCTGACCAGCCTGGTCAACAAGGTCTACATCGTCATCAGACGCGACCAGTTCCGGGCTGAGGCCGGTGTCGTCGATAAGGTTCTGGCCAATGACAAGATCGAGGTCATCTACAAGCATCTGCCGGAAAGCCTGGTCATTGAAGATGACAAGATCACCGGCATCATGCTCAAGAGTGTTGAGGATGGCAGTCTGAAGAAAGTAGCCTGCACGGGCATCTTCCCCTACATCGGTGCCGATCCCTCAACAGCCTTCCTCGATAAGAGCCTGCTGGATGAAAGAGGCTACCTGCTGGTAAAGGCTGATATGTCCACTTCTCAGCCTGGCATCTATGGCGCCGGCGACGTCTGCCAGAAGGACCTCAGACAGGTCGTTACCGCCACCAATGACGGTGCCATCGCGGCTAACAGCGTGGTCAAGTATCTGCGCAACAAATAGTAATTGAACAACGATAAAGATGCGGAGGCTTAGTCCTCCGCTTTTCAATCTGGACTTGAAACGGTTTTCCATCTTTCAATATCCGCTCGCTTCCTTTCCGTCGGCAAGACGGTAAGATGAAACTGTAAGGAGGTGATGATGTTGGGCCTGATTTGGTTCATCATTATTGTTGCCGTGTTCATCAGAGCAGAGTACCGCCACTGGCTCAGGAGCCTGGAAAGAGCAAGAACAAGGGAACTGAGACGTCAGCTGCGGATCAGAAGAAGGATCCTTCTTACGGAGATACTGTTGGGAGAAGTACGAAAAAGGCGGACGGCAGATGTGCCCCGGGTGGTAATAACGGAAAGAAAAGAAGTTACGCAGCGGCAAGTTGAACTGCCAGCCGGCTATCAATGGCGGCAATGGTAAAAAACGCCGCCGCAGAAGTGCGGCGACGCTGAGATAAATGCAACAGCAACGGGTGTCTGATGATCACTCCTGATAATCGGCAGCCGTTTTCTTCAGGTTCAGATAGGAAACGTCTTCGCCTTTTATCCGAGCAAAGGCGGCGCCGAAGGCCTCTTCGGTCTCCTGGCTGAAGGGATCACAGCACATGTCCTTAAGGATCGCCAGGGTAATGGCCACGGAGTCAGCCCCGGCCAGGAAAGCCTCCATGGCTTCTTCCTTGTTGTGGATCGAGGCCGCCAGCAGTTCCGGCAGCGGACCTTCAATGCGGTCATAAAGAGCCCGGATGTCCCTGATGGTCTTACTCATGTCATAGCCGGCCTTCCTGCCCCGGCCCAGGAAAGGCGAAATGGCGTAGCAGCCGGCAACGGCGGCCATGTAGGCCTGCTGGTAAGTGAACATGCCGGTAGCGATGGTCCTGATGCCCCGGCGGGATAGTTCTCTCATGGCCTTGAAGCCCTCGGGATTGCTGACGATCTTAAAGCCCAACCTCTGCGGGTCGAGTTCATAAATGTCCAATGCCTTATTGACAATGTCTTCAGCCTTTTCCCCCTGGATCGACTGGAATACCAGCATGTCCCCGCTGTCTTCCAGCATTTTTTGAGCAGACTGCTTAAGGGTCATCTGCGAACCGAAGATCTCCAGTACAAGATTGGAATTGGTCAGTATGCCAATGGCGCCCAGTGCCTTAGCTTCCTGATAGTCAGCCGGGTTGGCACTACAGGCGGTATAAACGCGCAGTTTAGTCATTGTCTTTCTCCTTTGTTTTCTGATTTCATTGTAGCAGAAACAGTTCTGTACAGAGAAAAGAGAACTGAATCAAGGATTAAAGAACCGGGAAAGCATATATTTGATTGGCCTTGCCGGGAAACGACACATGCACTATAATTAGTAAAGAAAGTAAAGAAACACTTACAATTATAGGAGATAATACATGACGGAAAGAGTATTTACGGAAAATGCCCTTATTTCCAGCAAGGGCCAGATAACGGTTCCCAAGAAAATTCGAAAGGTTCTGGGGGTTAATAACGGAGAGGAAGTGACATTCGTGGTCATTAATGATGAGGTTAAAGTCGTTAATGCGGCAGAATATGCGATGAAAGTGCTGCAGACGGAAATGATTGATGAAGCCAGAAAAGCCGGTCTGGAATCGGAAGACGACATTGTGTCCTTTATAAGGAATATGCGAGCCGGAAGATAAAAACGGCATGAAGATTCTGATTGATACAAACATTTTGGTGTCAACAGCAGTTTTCCCTGAGTCATTTGCGGCTAAGGCATTTTATGCGGCAGTAAGGCGTCCTGATCAGATCATAATATGTGAGTATGAGCTGAGTGAAATGATTACAGTGTTCAAAAAGAAGTTTCCTGCCAAGATAGCGGCTGCTGAAGATTTTGTTAAAAGTTTACGCAAAACGATAAGCATCGTTCCCACTGCTAAAGGGGCTGGCAGATATAATATCAGGGATCCTTATGATGAACCGATTCTGGCATCAGCCATTCTTTATGATGCCGATATGATTTTGACTGGAGACAAGGATTTTGCGGCTGTGGATCTTAAAAAGCCAATAGCTGTCACCCCAAGAGAATTTCTTGACAGATACTAATGACAATTTTTTCTGACAGGCAACACACGAATTCGCCGGGAACATTTGCATTGAAAGAAATGAGACCATTAAGTTATAATGAAAACAAAAAAGGAGAAGAAACATGAATCTTAATCCCAGAGAAATCAAGGGGGCTGTAGACCTCCACAACCGCAAACCGGAAAAGGAAAAAGTATCGAGATGGAGCTTCCTTAAGGTCTTAAGAGAGCACAGCGATCTTTTGGAATTCTACCCGGAAGTAAATCCCTATGCTGAATGTTACAAGTTCAGAGACAACACCTACTGCATCTTCGTTCCCAGCGCCATGGCTTCTCTGGGTGACATGTGGAATTACCTGATCATCGGACCGGAGAAGGCTCTTTTGATTGACACCGCTCTGGGCCTGGGCAACATCCGGGCTCTGGCCGAAAAGCTGGCTGGGGGCAAGGAGGTCATCTGCGCCAATACTCATAATCACGTTGATCACATCGGCGGCAACTACTACTTCGACAAGGTTTACATCAACGAATACGATGTTGATGGTCTGAAGCGCCAAATGACACCGGACTATTTCCCTTCTCAGCTGCTTGATGAAAACGGCAAGGGAAAGGTAGCTGACTTTGACCCGGCTTATCTGGCTCCCTTTAAGGAATACGAGATCATCGGTGTTCCTGACGGCTACACATTTGATCTGGGTCAGGGCTATGAAGTGGAACTGATGCTGCTGAGCGGCCATACGGCCGGGCAGTCCGGCTTCTTTGACAAGCAGACCGGCTGCTTCTTCATCGGCGATACCACCAGCGCCCTGAAGGGTCCGGAAGAAAAACACCCGGAACTGTGCACGATCCGTTCGCTGCGCGATCACATGCAGGCCGCGCTGGATAAGTATGGCGAGCAGATGACCGGAATCTTCCCGGGTCATGGCGCCATTGACCTGCATCCGGTGACCCTGCAGTACATCATCGATACCGCAAACCGCATCATTGAGCATCCGGACTGGTACGACACCAAGGTTCAGTTCTTCGAGCATTCAATGTATGCCAAAATGGTCTACCAGTTCGGCAGCGATCTGAAGTACACGATGGATACGGTCGGATAAAGAAAACCTCAAGGGGCTCGGCCCCTTTTTTGCTGGGAAAGCAGTCAGTTTGGCACACGGGGAGATGTGTGCTACAATGAAAAACGAGGAGTGATTTAATGAAGAAAGTCGTATGCATCGGCGGCGGAACCGGGCAGTCTGCGCTGTTAAGAGGACTGAAACAGATTGACGGCATTGAACTGTCAGCCATTGTGGCGGTTGCGGATGACGGCGGGTCGACCGGCCGGCTGCGCGACCAGCTGCACTTACCGGCCATGGGCGACATCCGCTCAGTCATGGTAGCGCTGGCCGAAAGAGAAGATCTGATGACTTCGATCATGAACTACCGCTTTGACAAAAACTCCGGCGAACTGTCGGGTCACAATCTCGGTAACATCATCATCTCCGCCCTGGCTAAGGGCAGCGGTGACTTTCAGCAGGCCATCACTGACCTGTCTTCATCGCTGAAGGTCAGGGGGAAGATCTATCCCAGTACCACCGAATATGTCAGCCTGAAGGGCCACATGAAGGACGGCAGCATCGTCACCGGCGAGAGCGAACTGCGGGAATGCGACAACATCATCAATGACGTCTTTTACGACCAGGAAGTAGCGGCTTATCCGGCCGCCGTTCAGGCCATCTATGACGCTGATTACATCATTGTCGGCATCGGTTCGCTGTTTACCTCGATCCTGCCCAACCTGATCATCACCGACATCAAGAAGGCTCTGTGCGAATGTAAGGGTAAGGTCATCTACTACTGCAACTGCATGAGCGAGCACGGAGAAACCGATGGCTTCGCGGTGGAAGACCATGTTGAGGCGCTGGAAAGGCATCTGCAGAAACGGGTCATTGACGCCGTGGTCATTGCCGATGACGAGATCCCGCAGGCCTGCCTGCAGGCCTATGACAAGGAGCACGCCGCTCCGGTATTGGTGCGCGATCAGCAGCATGATTACCAGATCTACCGTCACAGCCTTTTGAATTTCCACAATAACATCATCAGGCATGATGCCGACAAGACCAGAAGAAGCTTTGAAGAAGTAATGAGGAAGATGGGATAGGATGTCATTTACCAGTGAAGTCAAGGATGAATTAGCCGGCATTGAATTATCGGACCCCTCCAAGCGGGCCCAGCTTTCAGCACTGTTTCAGCTGCTGGCCAGCCTGTCCATTTCCAGTAAGGGTTTGAGTCTGGAGATCACCTGTTCCAATGCCAAGGTCATCAAGCGCATCGGCATGGATGTCAGAGCGCTTTACGGCTTAAGGTGCGACATTGAAGCGACCAGGCAGCGCAACCTGGACAAGCGCAACATCTATACCCTTATCATCAGCGAAAAGGTCCGGGAGATCCTGGAAGATCTGGACCTTTGGACTGACAGGGGTCTGCAGGAACGCCCCCACATGGCCTTTCTGAATCATGAGGAAATGGTGCGGTCTTATCTGGCCGGCTGCTTCATGGCCGGCGGTTCCATCAATTCCCCCAAGTCGACCAGCTACCATCTGGAGATCGCGGCTAATGGGGAAAGCCAGGGCAACTTCATGATCCGATTGCTGGAGAAGGAAGGAATAACGGCCAAGCTGACCACCAGGCGCGGCCACCATCTCATTTACATGAAATCCGCCGAGACGATCGGCGACATGCTCAGGCTGCTGGGCGCCAATGAGGCGGTCATGGAGTTTGAGGATGAACGCATCCAGCGAGACTTCCTCAACAGCATCCACCGGCTCGACAACGTCAAGATCGCCAATGAGCAGAAGAGCCTGAAGGTAGCGGATGAGCAGTGCGAAGCCATCATCTACCTGCAGGAAAGAGGGCTGCTGCGTTATCTGAGCGAAAAGGATTACCAGATCGCCATGGTGCGTCTGGCCAATCCCGACGCCTCACTTAACGAACTGAGCCGCATATATGAAAAACAGAGCGGGGTAGAGCTGACCAAGTCAGGCATCCGCCACCGCTTCGAGAACATCAACAGGCTGGTTGAAAAATACCGCAAGAGGGAGGAAGAACATGGCAGTTGACATCATCATGACCATCGGAAGCATCATTCTGATCGTTCTTCTCTGGCCGCTGATCAAGTGGTTTGCCCTGATCCTTTTGGTTCTGACCGTCATCTTCGGTTTGAAGGTAGCCAAGGACAGCAAGGCCGTCAAGAAGGAGATCGAAAAGGATCCCGAGGCCTATTTTGCCGCTCAGCAGAAGGAAAGGGAGTAAAGCATGATCCGCCGGGGCCGAAAGGAAGACAGGACCGCCATTTTTGACTTGTACGGGCGCAACAACAGCATCAGTTTCGTCAACCGGGAGGATTACTTTGCCCGGAAGTTCGTGCCGGAAAACGTCTATGTCAATGAGGTCAACGGTCACATCTGCGCCTCCGCGCAGGTCAACTTCTGCCCGTTGCAGATCAACGGACGAAAACTGGCTGCCAGCTGGCTGTTGGGGCAGTTTTACGACTATTCAAGAGGGCTGAAGGATATCAATGCCCTGGTTGGCGAACTGATCGAGCAGCAGAAGTACCGCACCCTTTTAACCGTCATCCCCACCGACAGCCCCAAGGACTATGGCAAGTATGGCTTTGAGGAGATCTACCGCAAGCGCGTCTATACGATCAGCCGCTCGCATCTGGACAACGCTTCCTACAAGGGCGTCAGCAAGGACTTCCGCATTGAGGACCTGATGGCTCTGTATGACGGCTTTGTCAGCCACTTTGACGGCTATCTGGTACGTAACCGGGCTTACTGGTCAAACCTGATCGATCTGCTGCGCTTTAAGAGATACAATCTGGCTGTTTACTATGATGAGGAGAACAAGCCGCAGGGCTACATGGTCTACTACATTGAGTCCGGAAAGGTAACGGTAGTGGAGATCATCTACAATAACGGCACCGCCCTGACCAGACTGGTCTGTTACGCCCTGCGCCTGAAGAAAAGCATCAAGCTGTATACTTCGGAAAACGAAGACCTCAACAAGGCCTTCCCGAAGATCCGCTACCGCCTGGAGACTACGGCGGTAGCCCGGATCAACGATCTGGAGATGTTCAACCATCTGTTTTCCACCAGCGTCAAGAGCACCCGTGAGGCTTTTGCGCTGGCCGGCAAGCCGCTGTTTCTTTCCGAAGAATATTATTGAAAATCGCGGTCAAATCTAAACCCAATAACCTCCTTATTGTGTATAATGAAAGTGGAAAAGAAAAACTATAAGGAGGTTTTTTCATGGAACTGAAGGGTTCAAAGACTGAACAGAATTTACTGACTGCTTTTGCCGGCGAAAGCCAGGCCAGAAACAAGTATACCTACTACGCATCCCAGGCCAAGAAGGAAGGCTACGAGCAGATCGCGGCCATCTTCACGGAGACCGCTGAGAACGAAAAGGAACACGCCAAGATGTGGTTCAAGGCTCTCCATGATGGCAAGGTCCCCTCAACGCTGCAGAACCTGAAGGATGCCGCTGACGGCGAGAACTTCGAATGGACGGACATGTACAAGAAGATGGCTGAGGAAGCCAGAGAAGAAGGCTTCTTAAGGATCGCCGCTCAGATGGAAGGCGTTGCCGCCATCGAAAAGCATCATGAGGAAAGATACCGCAAGCTGGCTGAGAACATTGAGAAGAACGAAGTCTTCGAAAAGCTGACCGACACGATGTGGATCTGCCGCAACTGCGGACACCTCTACTTCGGCAAGAAGGCTCCGGCAGTCTGCCCGGTATGCGCTCATCCGCAGGCCTACTTCCAGGTCAACGAAGAAAACTACTAAACCTGGAAAAAACAGGTCGATTAAGAGTCAGGCGGCGTTCATTGTCCGATTGACTTTGAGGGCGTTTGTTTCTATAATTTACTTGCGTTAAGAAATGACAAATAGGAGGAAAAATTAATGTCAGTTGTAAAAGTTGCTATTAACGGTTTCGGACGTATCGGTCGTCTGGCATTCAGACAGATGTTCGGTGCTGAAGGCT
>JAEEHC010000027.1 GCA_016280635.1 Erysipelotrichaceae bacterium | reverse complement strand
GACTGTCAGAAACTCTATGACACGGCCACCAACGGTAAGACCTGTCCATTCTGCGGCGGATCAAATACCTATCTGGTAAGCGGCAATGAGGTTTCAATCAGAAACATTGAGGTTGTCTGAACGGACAAACACCATGAAAACAATCGACTGGGAGGAAAACCACCATGGCAATTAACAAGACATATCAGGAATATATTGAAAAGGGGCTGCTGGATGACAGGCAATGCGCTTCATTTGGTAATCTGGATGGACCGGAAGGCAACGGGATGGCTGCCCTGCTGGTCTGTGGTGATACTCTGAGAATTTTCCCAATGAACTTCAGGGGGATAGCGGATGAACCCATCGCAGAATACGATCTCAATGATGTGATGCTTGTAAAGTACCGCAAGGGCATTCTTAAAGGAGCCTTCGGGCTGCTGACTTTTTCAGCAAACGGCTGTATCTACCGTCTGACTGATTCCTCCAACGCTGAAGCCCTTGCCGGAGTCATGAAACGCGGCGATGCAGTCCCATCACAGGGAATCAGCATCAGAGAGATACTGCTGAAAAAACTGCCCGAAGCGCTGCTTTTCGGACTGGGGATGACAGCATTCGCTTTCGCGGAAGGGGTTATCGGCCTGCAGAACATTCCGCTTGCGGTGTTGCTGTTTGTGCTTGCGTCCGGATTGTATCTTGCCCTCCGTTCATTTATGGAATGGCTGTCTCTGCGCTAAAGCGCCTTCAGAGAGACTTGCTTCAGTTCTTTTATGGCCGCTGTGCCCCGTAAGGCGCGGGCCGCAGAATGATTAACTGAAAGCGCCCGGCCTCATTGAGACCGGGCGTATTCTTATGCTGGTTGTCTTAATCTGTGTAAACCATAAGCAGAAAACGTCTTCAGCATGATTCTTGTTAATCAACCTGCAGAAAACTATAATTAGATTAGAAATTGCTGTGTAGAGGTACAGGCTTATGAAAATAATACTCAAGAATCTGACTAAGATATTCCCCAACCGCACTAAGGGAAAGGCGGATGTAGTCGCCGTCAATGACTTTGACATTGAAATACCTGATGGTTATCTGGTTGGTCTTTTAGGTCCCTCGGGCTGCGGCAAGAGTACGGCTCTGAACCTGATCTCCGGTCTTCTGGAACCGACCAGCGGCCAGATCTTCTTTGGTGATGACGATGTCACTAAGCTGTCTCCGGAAAGCCGGGGCGTAGGCATGGTCTTTCAGAACTATGCCCTCTATCCCCATCTGACCGTCCGTCAGAACATTGTCTTCCCTTTGGAAAACTTCAAGGGAGAAGCCCGGTTAAGCCGGGAAGAGATGAACGCCAAGGCGGAAGAAGCCGCCCGGCTGGTTCAGATTGAAGGTCTGATGGACCGTAAGCCCAGTGAAATGTCCGGCGGCCAGCAGCAGCGCGTTGCCATCGCCCGGGCCATCGTCAAACGGCCTAAGGTCTTACTATTGGATGAACCGCTTTCCAATCTGGATGCCCGGTTAAGACTGCAGACCCGGGAAGAAATCAGAAGGATTCAGAAGGAGACGGCCATTACCACCATTTTCGTTACCCACGACCAGGAAGAAGCCATGAGCATCTCCGATCTGATCATCGTCATGAAGGACGGCATCATCAATCAGGTTGGCAAACCGCAGGATGTCTATGATGACCCGGTAAATCTCTTTGTCGCCAAGTTCCTCGGTACCCCGCAGATCAATACCTTTAAGGGAAGAGTGGAAAACGGCAAGGTCTACATCGGCGATGAGGCAGTCATGAAAGTCAGCAACGTGCCTGATCAGCCGGTACATGTCGCCATCCGTCCGGAAGGCTTCATCCCCGAAGCTAACGGTCCGCTTACCTGCCATCTTTCTGCCGTTGAGGTAATGGGCCGGGATACTTCCATCGTTTCCACCAATCCGGCTTTTGACGGGGCAGAGATCAGATCAATTGTCTCTTCTGACATCAAGATACCGGCTAATCAGAAAGAGGTTCATTTCACCATCAAGCCGCATAAGATCTTCCTGTTTGACTGGCATGATGAGAAGCGCATCTACTTTGAAACGGGGAAATAGCCTATGACCCATAACAAGTACAAGGGCTGGCTGTATCTGCTGCCGGCGTTAGTATTCATCATATTATTTCTGATCTATCCGCTGATAGATGTCTTTGTCTATTCCTTTGAGGAGGGCTACAATTCTGCCTCTCAGACCTATTTCGGGGTGGGATGGTACAACTACCTGTATGTTCTGCATGATCCTTATTTCCTGCAGGCGGTCAGGAATACCTTCATCCTGGTAGCCATTACCGTACCGCTGTCCACCGGCTTTGCCCTGCTGATATCCCTGTGCCTTAATTCGATAACCAGGCTGAAGGAATGGTTTCAGACCGTTTATTTCCTTCCCTATGTAACCAATACCCTGGCTGTCGGTCTGGTCTTCATGGTCCTGTTCAAGAAGACCGCCTATTCCGAAGGTTTGATGAACCTGCTGCTTAACGCGGTCGGCTTAAGTTCCGTTGACTTCATCTCCGGTCCCTATTGGGCCAAGATGCTGGTGCTATGCATCTATACGGTCTGGATCGTATTGCCCTTTAAGGTACTGATCCTGACCAGTGCTCTGGCCAGCGTCAATCAGGATTACTACAATGCCGCCAAGGTCGACGGCACTTCTTCCTGGCGGATCTTTACGAAGATCACCCTGCCGATGATCTCGCCGATGATCTTCTACCTGGTGATTACCGGCTTCATTGGTGCCTTCAAGGCTTACAACGATGCCGTGGCCCTTTTCGGGGTCGATCTGAACGCTGCCGGCATGAATACCATCGTCGGCTATGTCTATGACATGCTGTATGGTAACGGCGGCGGCTATCCTTCCTACGCCTCAGCCGCGGCCATCATCCTGTTTGCCATCGTGCTTTCCATTACCTGCATCAACCTGCTGGTAAGCAAGAAGCACGTTCACTATTAGGAGGTGCAGCCATGAATAATGATTTTGAAAGAATGGAAAATCAGCTG
>JAEEHC010000026.1 GCA_016280635.1 Erysipelotrichaceae bacterium | reverse complement strand
TGGTCATGAGTCACGTAGACAGGCGTGATTCCCACTTCGTTCTGGATCTGCTTGATGACGGTGCGCATTTCAACTCTTAACGTGGCATCAAGATTGGAGAGCGGTTCATCCATTAACAGGACATCCGGAGGGATCGCCAGGGCTCTTGCCAAGGCGACACGCTGCTGCTGACCGCCGGAGAGTCTTTCCGGCATACGATCGCGATATTCATCAATCTTCATCAGTTTAAGAAATTGATCCGTCTTGGATGCGATCTCTTCCTTAGGCAGTTTCCGGTTCTTCAGACCGAAAGCGACGTTCTTTTCAACTGTCATGTTTGGGAAAATGGCATAGTTCTGGAAAACCATGCCGATATTACGCTTTGCCGGGTCCATGTCGTTTATTCTGGTGTCACCAAAATAAAAATCTCCTCCTTCAATAGAGTTGAAGCCGGCAATCATACGCAACAATGTCGTCTTACCACATCCAGATGGACCAAGGAGGGTAAAAAACTCACCCTCCTTGATGTCCAGTGATAAGTCAGAAATTATTGTATTATCGCCGTATTTTTTTACAGCATCACGAATCTTAATGTTAACACTCATATTTCCAACCTAGACTGATTAATTATTTTATTGTTGCTTTTTTATTGCTTTGCAGCATTGAACATTTCTGTCCAACGAGTCTGCCACTCCTTCTTGTGGGAACCGCAGAGTTCCATGTTCTCATAGACGACCTTGATCTGTGCGAACGGGGTCATCAGTTCAGAAGTGTTGGCAATGTTCGGATTAACCGGACGTGCGGTTGTCTTGGCGATCTCTCTCTGGCCTTCGTCAGAAATCAGCCAGTCCATGAATAACTTGGCGTTTTCCATGTTCGGAGCGTTCTTGATGATGGCAGCGCCAGCCGGCAGCCATACGGCACCTTCTGAAGGATATACCAGACGGACGATCTCTTTACCCAGTTTAGCCTGGTCAACTAACAGACCGACGCAGGGGTCTTCATAAGAGACACCGACGACATATTCGCCTTCATAAGTTCCCTTATAGATTGCGGAAGAACCATCGATGATGACACCGTTCAGGTTCTTGGCAAAGGTGTTGACCCATTCCCAAGCCTTCTCATCATACGGTTCATCGCCCTTGACCAGAAGCATGTTGGTGAGTTCAGCCCAGGCACTGGATGAAGAAGCCGGGTCGCCCATGGCGATCTTGCCGAACAGTTCAGGCTGTAACAGGTCTTCATAAGAATCGAATTCATCGATGTTCAGACCGAGCTTCTTGTATTCCTCAACGTTTACCAGCAGAGCTGCGGAACCATCCAGGCAGTAGTGAGTGGTAATGCCGTTGAAGTTCTGATAAGCTTCAGGAAGCTTGTCATCTCCCTTTGCGACGTATTCTTCAAACAGCGGCTTGTATTCCGGATTGAAGGAGTTTGCATAGTTCATGCCACCATACATGATATCGCCCTGCGGGTTGTCCTTTTCAGCAGCGATTCTTTCCAGACATTCGCCGGTCTTGGCATTGATGAACTGGACTTCAATTCCGTATTTATCGCCGAACACTTCAGCAGCTGCACACAGTGCATCAGTGTTTGGTGAATAGATAACCAGCTTGCCGCCACCAACGGGCTCGTCGCCGCCGCCACCGTTATTGCCACAGCCAAACAGACTGCAGACAAGCAAGGCGGACAAAATCAAACAAATAATCTTTTTCATTTTTTCCTCCTGGGATCGTGTCCCTATTTAACAATATTATAAGTTATTGAGAGTTGTTCCACAATCGAGACGATAAAAAAACATGGCCGCAAGAAAGAAAAGAAATGCGATTACCGAATGATTCAAGGGAACAACGACAGTCGTTTATTTGAAGACAGGGAGAAGGGGCACTCAAGATTGCCCTTTAACACAGGGCTTCTTTAACCTATAATTTAGATAAAGTTTCCTGATCATTTTTACTGCTGGCAGTAATGATCGGGTTTACATCAGAAATTATAACGGCCGGGCAGGTTTGCCGCAGGCTCAGACAGCAAGGAGAATCACATGAAGAAGTTTGAAGGATTTCAGCGGGGCATCAATCTGGGAGGCTGGCTGTCGCAGTGCGATTACAGCGAAGAACGCTTCCGCAATTTCATTAAAGAGGAAGACATCAGAAGAATAAGCCGGTGGGGGCTGGACCATATCCGCATTCCCGTTGACTACAACCTGTTTGAGGATGAACAGGGTAATTATCTCGAATCCGGATTTGCCCATCTTCAGGATGGCATAAACTGGGCAATGAATTATGGCCTGAACGTCATCATTGACCTGCACAAGACCTATGGGTTCAGCTTTGACCGCAAGGAAGGTGAAGAAGGCTTTTTTGAAAGGGAAGAGTATCAGGAGAGATTTTACCGGCTGTGGGAAGAGATTGCCCGTCGCTTTGGTGGACATGGCGATAGGATAGCCTTTGAATTGCTGAATGAAGTCACTGATAAAGCCTACTGCGAGATCTGGAATGAGATAGCTGACAGATGTGTGGAGAGGATCAGAAAGATCTGTCCGCAGACCAGGATCTTGATCGGAGGGTACTACAACAACAGCGTCGAAGCCGTTAAGGACCTTCGGAAGCCCCATGATGAAAACATCGTCTACAATTTCCATTGCTACAACCCGCTGGTATTCACCCATCAGGGAGCCTACTGGATTCCGGCGATGCCTCATGACTACCGCATTTCCATTGATGAGGATCTGGCAATCATGAGACTGGAAGCACCGGAAGTTACCGGACGGCCGATGGTTGGCTATGATCCAGATGAAGAGAAGTTAAGTGCCGATTATTTCCGACGGATATTCGCCGAAGCGATCAGCGTTGCTGAAGAAAGGGATGTTCCTCTTTATTGCGGCGAGTATGGGGTCATAAATCTGGCTGACGCCCATCAGACCGTTCAATGGTACCGGATGATCCATGAAGTATTTGAGGAGCATGGCATAGGCCGGGCTGCCTGGAGCTACAAGGAAATGGACTTTGGCTTCATCGATGAGCACATGAAAGACGTGCTTGATGAGACCGTAAAACTGTTATAAAAGAGAAAACAGCCTGTTGGCTGTTTTCCTTTTT
Source organism: Erysipelotrichaceae bacterium (assembly GCA_016280635.1). Taxonomy (GTDB): domain Bacteria; phylum Bacillota_I; class Bacilli_A; order Erysipelotrichales; family Erysipelotrichaceae; genus UBA1783. The sequence continues at coordinate 25,014 of JAEEHC010000026.1, read as the reverse complement.
TTAGAGAATTATGCTAATTTCATGGGCTCTCTTATCTTTTGGCAATTGGAGAGAGGAGGAGATCGGTTTGCCGTCAAGATAGAGCCGAGATTTACTGCTAAGACGGTAATTCTCTGTTCCGTCAATTTTCACATTCAGCTGCGTACCGCTGATGTTCAGCTGGTAGGCAAACTGGGGACGGTTAATGATGGGGTTAAAAGTAATGGTATCGCCGTTAAGATCGATACCGCAGACTTCGTACAGCGCCAGCGTCAGCCAGGAGGCGGTTCCGGAAAGGATCGGCCCGATATTCTCACCGGTCTGAGAGTTGTTGTACTGGGTACAGAAACGGGGGTTGCCCTTAAGCACAAAGGGATCTTCCAGAGTCTTATAAGGAAGGGTCTTATCGATCATGAAGAAGGCCAGGTCACAAAGCCGTTTAGCCAAGGCCGGATCACGGACGCTCTTGGCCTTTTTCAGTGATGCAACGGTAGCCATCATGGCTGCGTGCTTGAAGACACCGCCGTTTTCCCGGTCACCCGGGAAGTAGAAGGAAGTGCCGGTGATGACTCCCAGCAGGTCGTAATTGACCGGGGTGCACAGTTTCAATCCGGCAGTGCTCTTCAGATGGCGGTCAATGACATCCAGCATGGATGCAATCTGACTTTCATCAGCGGCATCGGCCAGCAGGGCCCAGCTGAAGGAGTTGAGGTAATAGGATCCGTCGATGTTTTCGTCCAGTGACAGATTGTCTCCGCGGCTGCCCAGATATTTGTAGGGCCGTTCATCGTTGATCAGACAGCGGGCAAAGAAGTCGCCCTTCCAGCAGTTTTTCTGAATGCTGTCAAGGGTATTCTTCCTTATCTCTTCAGCCAGTTCAGCAGTTTCCTTTTCGTTGACCAGTGAGGCCAGATAGGCAATGTTGTCGGCCGCAATTACCAGCAGGAAGGCATTCATGACGCTTTCTGACTGGTTGCTTTCCAGCGGGACTCCATAAGTCTGATCGTTTTCCCTGAGCTGCTTATAATAGAGTTCTTCCTTTTCCGGTCCATCATAGACGTTCTTATCCAGTCTCAGGGTATCATTCCAGTCAGCACGGTCCAGAAGGGGCAGGGAATGCTTTCCGACAGAGATCCTGCCTGAATAGATCAGGATGGCTTTCAGAGTGTCAATGAGCCGGCGGCTTCTATCAGTAGAGGCCATGGTAAAGGTCTGGTTAAGGAAATCGTGATCACCGCTTAAGCGCACATAGCGGTAAACGGCCTGAGCCAGCCAGAGCTGGTCGTCAGAACACATGCCGGGCTCTTTGCCGCGGGTGGTGAAGTTGTGATAGGCGTAGCCCATTTCAAAGACGTTTCTGATCCAGGCTGCTAACAGCTGCCTGATCAGTTCATCCTTGCCCTGACCATGCAGATAATACATTGAGGCAAAGAGGTCCTGGATTTCCCGGAATCCGGTTTCCCGGTAGGATTTCTGTGTCCAGGCAAAGGAACGGGATATGTAAGTCTGATATAAGACCTGGAAGGGCAGGTTGTTAGATAGATAGGCATTAAGATCCTGATCGTCGGTTTGAACTGACAGATAGCGGCGGTAATCAGCCGCGTCCTTAATGACTTTCTGCAGGGTCATCTCCAGTTGTCCGGGATTGCGGTAGCGTTCATACAGACATACCAGCTGCTTCCGGAAATCTTCCCGGACATCTGTGGGGTCTTCGCTCATGCCGACAAATTCGTCCAGATAAACTGTCTGTCCGGGCTCAACGGTAAAGCTCTTGGCCATGGCATAGAAACTGGCGGCCCGCCGTGAGTGGCTGTTGGACAGCCTGAACAGACCCTCCGGTCGCTCATAACTGCCACTGCCCAGAAAACCATTGACGTCGCTGGTGTATTCATCCATGCCTTCCCCATCCTTCAGAAGCATCGCAAAGCGCTTTTCTCCATTGCATTGCTTGGGCTGATGATGGGCACTGACGGCGACGGGACGGCCGTCAACTGAGCATATTTCGCTTTCCACCACGACATTGGCATAGATGATGTCGCTGGTCAGGGTTCCGGGATCGGTAATGCCGAACATGCCGGTGACCACGATTCGAAGATTGCGTGGCTGCAGACCGTTATTGGTAATGGCGATGCGCTGAGCTTCTACGGCTGAGGGCATGCCGCCCTGTTGGGGCAGGATGAAGATGGTGCGCTTTATTTCCAGAGCACCGTTAGTCCTGTAGGTGATTTCAGAATAGTTGTTGTGGTGGATGCAGAAGGCTTCCCTGACATTGCGCTGGCCGTCCAGAGAATAGAATATCTGCCGTCCGTCTTCAGTCAGGTAGAACTGCCGGTTGGCTGTCTCCCCATTGATGTCCGGATTGAGCTCGTAGCGGGTGGCCAGCACCTGCTTTTCCTGTGATGAACGGAAGGAACCGCGGCCGAAGTGGTCAAGGACGCTCTTTGGAGTTGTTTGCAGCGGGTCGGGATAGTTTTCCCGGTTGCCCAGCAGCAGGTTGACGGCATAATGGGTGCCGATCAGCGGTGACTGCAGGTAAATGCGCAGATCTCCCTGTTCATTCAGCCGGCCGGCAGCGGCCAATACGCTTTGGAGAAGCTCACCGATCCGCTCCTTTTCCGATAATTTGAGATCGATTTGCTGGCCATCTTTTTCCAGCCTGATGTCCTGACTGAGAGAAAGCAGTAGATTATTCCCGTTTTCAAACAGCCGGTACAGCAGAGGATCGTTGAGCAGTTTACCGGCAACCGGCGCCGGAAATGGCAAGCCGGTAACCGCAAACAGGCGTTTTTTGTCAGCGGACAGCCACAGGGCATCTGTATAGCCGCACAGTCTTTCGCCAAAAACCTCTGAAGCATGTTCAGAGGCTCTGTTTGTTTCACTTCTGGCGGTTTGGGAGTTATAGATCATATGATCCTCCTTCAGGACAGCGGGGTCATAACCCTAGCCCATGGTGATTTCAACGTTTACTTCTTTGTCAGCTGTCAGCGGCAGCGGTCCAACCGGGACGCTTTCACCGTTGACTTTGATGGCCCGGACGCCTTTCTCCACACCGTCGGGATTATCGATGGTGATATGGTACATGGTGCCGCGGAACAGACGGTTGACCTTGAACTGTCTGACAGTGTGCGGGATGCAGGGGTTGATTGTCAGACCTTCATAATCCGGCTGAATGCCCAGAATGCCTTCGGTGAGTACGGTGAAGGTCCAGGCAGCCGTACCGGTCAGCCAGGAGTTCTTTCCTTCTCCAAAGGTGGGGGCATCCTTGCCGGCTACCATCTGGCAATAGACATAAGGCTCAGTGCGGTGGATCTCGGATATCTCTTCCAGGAAAGCCGGACAGGTTTTCTTGTAGAGCTCAAAGGCACGGTCGCCATGACCCATGATGGTCTCCGCAAAGATGACCCAGGGGTTATTGTGACAGAAGATGCCGGCGTTTTCCTTATATCCGGGCGGATAAGAGGAAATCTCACCAAGGTTGAGACGATAAGTTGTATAGGCGGGATTGTTCAGAACGATTCCGAAGCGGGTGTCCAGTCTTTCCTTGACGGAATCCAGGGCTTTCTGAGCCTGGCCGGTTTCCACACCGACGCCGGCCATGATGCACATGCCCTGCGGCTCAATGAAGATCTGGCCTTCATCGCACTCGTGAGAGCCGACCTTCTGGCCGAAGGCATCGTAGGCGCGTAAGAACCATTCGCCATCCCAGCCGCTTTCCAGAATGGTCTTGCTCATCTGCTCAACGGCACGATAAGCCTTGTCGGCTTCTTCCCTTATGCCCAGATGGCTGAGGATGTTGGCATATTCCCTGCCGTACTTGACGAACATGCCGGCGATGAAGACAGATTCGGCGACCGGTCCTTCGGACGGTCCGGTGATCTGGAAGGATTCGCCCGGATGCTCGGAGAAGCAGTTCAGGTTCAGACAGTCATTCCAGTCGGCCCGGCCGATCAACGGCAGCTTATGCGGTCCGAGGTTGTTCAGAGTGTAATTGAAACTGCGGCGCAGGTGTTCGAGAAGAGTATCGGCCAGTTCCGGATTATTATCGAAGTCGACCTTTTCCTTAAGGATGTCCCAGTCTCCGGTTTCCCGAATATAGGCATCCGTGCAGGCAATCAGCCACAGCGGGTCGTCATTGAAGCCGCCGCCGATGTCGGAGTTGCCCTTCTTGGTCAGAGGCTGATACTGATGGTAAGCGCCGCCGTCTGCTTTCTGGGTGGCAGCGATGTCAAGGATCCTCTCCCGGGCCTTTTCCGGGATCATGTGGACGAAGCCCAGCAGGTCCTGACAGGAATCGCGGAAACCCATGCCCCGGCCGATGCCGGATTCGAAATAGGAAGCGGAACGGGACATGTTGAAGGTGACCATGCACTGGTAGGCGTTCCAGATGTTGACCATGCGGTTGACGATCTCGTTATCGGTATGGACCTCAAAACCGGCCAGCAGGTTGTCCCAGAAGTCCTTCAGGTTATTCATGGCCTGATCAAACTGCTCGTCAGTGCTGTACTTGTTGATTAATTCATAAGCGTTCTTCTTGTTGATGACGGAGGGAGCGATGAACTTTTCGGCAACCGGCACTTCAACATAGCCAAGGCCGATAATGACGGAGAAGCTTTCGCCGCTTTCCAGATGCAGGTGGAAATGATGGGCGCCGACGGGCTGCCAGCCATGGGCCAGGGAATTGCCGCAGCGGCCCTGCAGAACAGCCTGGGGGTTACGCGGGGAGCCATAAAGGCCCATGAAGCTTTCCCGGGAGGTGTCAAAGGAATCAAAGGGCTTGTTAGTGTAGAAGATGGCGTAATGGTCTCTTCTTTCCCGATATTCCGTCTTATGGTAGATGACATTGCCTTCAACCTCAACTTCTCCGGTTGAGTAGTTGCGCTGGAAGTTGGTGGAATCGTCCATGGCATCCCACAGGCAGAATTCCACGAAGGAGAACATGTCAATGTCCTTGGCAGCGGTTGAGTTGTTCCTGATGGTGACTCGCTGTAACAGAATGTTGTCATGCTTGGGAACCAGCAGTTCCTGACGGGCTTCAATACCGTTCTTGGAACCGGTGATGACGCTGTAGCCGAGACCGTGGCGGCACTGGTAGCTGTCCAGTTCGCTCTGGACCGGCTGCCAGCCGGGGTTCCAGATGCTTTCGCCGTCCTTTATATAAATATGGAAGCCGTCCTGATCCAGCGGCAGGTTGTTGTAGCGGTATCTGGTTACCCTTCTCAGCCTGGCGTCCTTATAGAAACTGTATCCGCCGGCCGTATTTGACAGCAGGGTGAAGAAGCTGTCCGATCCCAGATAGTTGATCCAGGGCAGCGGGGTAGCGTATTTTTCAATAACATATTCCTTTTTCTGATCGTCAAAATGCCCAAATTTCATATGCAAACTCCTTATTTTCGTCTTTTACTTAACCGATTAAGTATAGATTTCGACCTCTTTTCTATATAATATAGCCTTTTTTTGGCAAAAACAACCGAAAAAACAAAAATTTGTGAGCGTTTTCAAAAAAAGTATTTACAAACTCCGAAAATGTGCTATGCTGAAATCAAGAAAACGATTAAGTAGACAGGGGGGTAAGGACAGAACATGGTCTCAATGAAGGAAATTGCCAAACGCTGTAATGTATCAGTTGCGACCGTTTCCAAGGCCCTGTCTGATAAGAAGGACATCTCCCCGGCTACCCGGGAAAAGATCAGAAAGGCCGCTGAAGAGATGGGCTACATGCTCAACGCTTCCGCCCGGGCCCTGAAGACCAACCGGACCAACAACATCGGCGTGCTGTTCGTTGACAGCATGGACGCCGGCCTGGCTCACGAGTATTTCTCAGAAATTCTGGAAAGCTTCCGCTGGGCTGCTGAAGAGAGCGGTTATGACATTACCTTCATCAATAACCGCGTCGACGGCATGACTTCCAGCTATCTCAACCACTGCAAGTACCGTAACTTCGATGGTGTCGTCATCATCACCGCTGACTTCACCGATCCCCAGATCCTGGAACTGGTCGACTCCGACATTCCGGCAGTGGCCATCGATTTCAACTATGACAACTGTTCTTCCGTCATTTCTGATAACACCAAGGGATTAAGGCAGCTGGTCAAGTATGCCCACTATCTGGGCCATGACCGGATCGCCTTCATCCATGGTGAACTGACTGATGTTACCAAGAAGAGACTGGACGGCTTCTACAACACCTGCCGGGAATTGGGACTTGACATTCCGGAAGGCTATGTCGTTCAGGGCCGCTACCATGACATTGACGACAGCTACCGGCTGGCCAGAGAACTGCTGCAGCGGCCGGACAAGCCGACCTGCATCATCTTCCCTGATGACTATTCGCTGATCGGTACGATATCCCGCTTCCATGATGACAATGATCCTTCGCTTGATGAGATCTCGGTCATGGGCTACGACGGCATCAAGATGGCCCGTTTCATGGGCATCACCACCTACCGTCAGGACGCCCAGTCACTGGGCCGGCTGGCCTGCAAGCGGCTGGTCGATGCCATTGAAAATCCCGCCGACAGCCCTGAGCACTCCGTTGTAGCCGGTGAGCTCGTTGAAGGACACACCGTCCGCCGCCTTAATTAAAAAGATGTTAACCGCTAAGCGGCTTACATAAATATGTCAGTAAACTTAATTAACGAAGGAGGAAAATATGAAAAAGTTATTAAGTGCAATCCTTGCAGTACTGATGATCGTTTCATTAGCCGGCTGTACCAAGCCAGTTGAACCGACTCAGGAAGAAGGAAAAGTTCTGAATCTCTGGACTTGGAACGATGAGTTCTGGGGCTTCCTTACTGAGTATTATGCCGATGAAAAGATCGACGAATACAATGTCAAGAAGGGTGATGTTACCATCAAGCGTACAACCTATCCTTCTGACAACGGCGCTTATCAGGATGCTCTCGATGCCGCCTTACTGAACCAGGCTAACGCTGCCGCTGATGAAAAAGTCGACATGTTCCTGGCTGAAGCAGACTACATCATCAAGTACACCAACTCTGATGCCACCATGGATGTCAAGTCAATCGGCGTCACCAATTTCGAAAACACCTACAAGTATACTGTTGAAGCTGCTTCCGATGCCAAGGGCGTTGTCAAGGGCGTTTCCTTCCAGTGCTGCCCGTCAGCTCTGATCTACAGACGCTCCATTGCCAAGGCTGTCTTAGGTACCGATGATCCGGCCGAAGTACAGGCTAAGTTAAATTCCTGGGAACTGTTCGATGCCGTAGCCGCTGATGCCAAGGCCAAGGGCTACTACATGGTTCCGACACCGTTAGAGACCTACCGCACCTTCTCCAACAACGTTACTTCCGCTTGGGTTGAAGATGGCAAGCTGAACATCGATGCCAACATTCAGGCTTGGATGGTTCAGGCTGAAAAGTACATGACTGAAGGCTATGCTCCGGGTGCCTTTGGTATCTGGGATGCTGAAAAGAACGATCAGATGTTCGCCGATGGCAAGACCATGTGCTTCTTCGGACCGGCCTGGTACTTCAACTTCTGCATGGGCAATGCTCAGGATCCTGAAAAGGGTTGCTCCGGCGACTGGGCTATCTGCAAGGGCCCGCAGGCTCACTTCTGGGGCGGCACCTGGATGCTCGCTGCTACCGGTACTGACAACCCGACCATGGTCGCTGACATCATGAATACCTTCATCAACAATGAAGAAGTCTGCGAAAAACTGGTCAGGGAAAAAGCTCAGTTCTCCAACAACCAGAAGATCAACAATGCTCTGGCTGCTGATGCCAGCTATGGTTCAGCCTTCTTAGGCGGACAGAACGATGTCGCCGTCTTCGCCGAACTGGCCAAGGACATCAAGTTCCAGCACATCACTCCGTACGATCAGCTGTGCAACGAAGGCATTCAGACCTACTTCCGTGAATTCCTGAACGGACAGAGCACTAAGGATCAGGCTCTCGCCAACTTCAAGGATTTCATCAGAACTACTTATCCCAGCGTTGTCGTTGAGTAATAGTCGGTAATCTGAAATAGCGAAACTGTGGCAGGCGTCCGTCTGCCACAGTTTCTTCCTTGAATGAGCAGAAGGTTGAGTGTTCATTCAAGAAAATGAAAGAGGTAAAAATATGGGTAAAACAAAAAAGGCGGAAAAGAAAAAATCCATATCCTACGCCAAGTGGGGGTACATCTTCATCATTCCCTTCTTCGTAGTCTATGTCATCTTTACTCTTTATCCGCAGATGCTGACCATCTATAACAGTTTCTTCGAATACTACCGCGACGGTCTGAATGTCATCGGTCCGAATTTCGTCGGTCTGGGAAACTATGCCAAGCTGTTCTCACCAAATACAGCCGGCTACATTCCCATCATCAGGTTCACGTTGAACACCGGTATCCTCTGGATCATCGGTGCTGTTCCCCAGTTTGTTGTCGCCATGCTGCTGGCGCTGTTCTTCACCAGTACCAGGCTGAACATCAAGGGCCAGCAATTCTTCAAGACGGTCATCTACATGCCTAACCTGATCATGGCCTCGGCCTTTGCGATGCTGTTCTTCGCCCTGTTCTCACAGGTAGGGCCGATCAACCAGCTTTTGATCAGTACCGGGGCAATCGATAAGGCCATCAACTTCCTGGCCATCAAGATCTCGGTGCGCAGCCTGATCGCCTTAATGAACTTCCTGATGTGGTTCGGCAATACGACCATTCTGCTGATGGCCGGCATTCAGGGCATTGATGAAAGCCTGTTTGAATCCGCCAGACTGGACGGATCCTCATCAACGCAGGTCTTCTTCCACATCACCATGCCGCTACTGATGCCGATCTTCATCTACGTATTCATTACTTCAATGATCGGCGGCATTCAGATGTTTGACGTTCCGCAGGTATTGACCAATGGCAAGGGCACGCCGGACAACACTTCCATGACGCTGATCATGTATCTCAACCAGTTCTTAGGCATTTCCAAGAACTACGGCATGGCCGGCGCCGTAAGCGTGCTGCTGTTTATCATCACAGCCATACTTTCCACCTTCGTCTTCAGGACGATTGCCGGAAATAAGAAGTAGGGAGGAAAAAGAGATGAAAAACAATATCAATACCATCGCGAAATTAAAGCTGCTCATTTCCCGGCTGATCGTCTATACGGTCCTGATCTTCCTGTCCTTCCTGTGCCTGTTCTTCTTCTATCTGATGTTCATCAACTCCTCGCGTTCCAACGCTCAGCTGCAGGCCGGCTTCACCATGATTCCCGGCGGCAACGCGCTGAAGAACTTCATCAATGCCTGGAATGACAGTTCGATCTCCATTCCGGTAGGCATGAAGAACAGTTTCATTGTCGCCTGTCTGTCCGCCATCCTGACCTCATACTTCTCAGCGCTGACGGCTTATGGCACCTATGTCTACAACTTCCGCTTCAAGAAGCTGATCCACCTGTTCATTCTGGCCATCATGATGATCCCTTCTCAGGTCTCTGCGGTCGGATTCATCCAGCTGGCCTTCAAGTACCATCTGACCAATAAGCTCTGGATGTTGATCATCCCCTCCATCGCCGCTCCTTCCGTTTACTTCTATATGAGACAGTATCTGGAAGCCACGCTGCCTTTGGAAATGGTTGAGGCAGCCCGGATCGACGGCTCCAATGAGTTCAAGATCTTCAATCAGATCGTTCTGCCGATCATGAAACCGGCAATCGCCGTCCAGATGATCTTCTCATTTGTCGGCTCCTGGAACAACTACTTCATGCCGGCTCTTCTGCTTAATGACGCGCAGAAGAAGACCGTTCCGGTCATGATCGCCACGCTGAGAAGCGCCGACTATTCCAAATTTGACATGGGCAAGGTCTATATGCTGATGGTCATGGCCATCTTACCGGTCATGGTAATTTACATGATCCTGTCCAAGTCGATCATCAAGGGTGTAACATCCGGTTCCGTTAAGGGTTAAAGGAGAATTAATATGGCAGAAGTTTTATTAAAGAATATTAAGAAAATCTATTCAAATACTGAAAGCAAGAACAGAGGCAGAGGCCTTTTCCGCAAGAAAAAAGCCGGCGAAGAAGAAAAAAAGATCAATCTGCAGATCACTGATGAAGGTGTCGTTGCCGTTCAGCAGTTCAGTCTGGACATTAAGGACAATGAATTCATCGTTCTTGTCGGACCTTCCGGCTGCGGCAAGTCCACGACGCTGAGAATGGTTGCCGGTCTGGAAGAGATCACCAGCGGTGAACTTTACATCGACGGCAAGCTGGTCAACGATGTTGAACCAAAGGACCGCGACATTGCCATGGTCTTCCAGTCCTATGCGCTTTATCCGCACATGACCGTATATGACAACATGGCCTATTCACTGAAGATCAAGAAGGTTCCCAAGGATGAGATCGACCGCAAGGTCAGGGAAGCGGCAGAGATTCTGGACATCACTCAGTATCTGGACCGCAAGCCCAAGGCCTTATCCGGTGGTCAGAGGCAGAGAGTCGCCATCGGCCGGGCCATCGTCAGAAACCCGAAGGTCCTGTTAATGGATGAGCCGCTGTCCAACCTGGATGCCAAGCTGCGTAACCAGATGCGTTCCGAGCTGATCAAGCTCAGACAGCGCATCAATACCACTTTCATCTATGTTACCCATGACCAGATCGAAGCCATGACTCTGGGCGACCGCATTGTCGTCATGAAGGACGGCTACATCCAGCAGATCGGCACCCCGCAGCAGGTCTTTGACCATCCGGCCAATCTGTTCGTTTCCGGCTTCATCGGCACTCCGCAGATGAACTACTTCGATGCCCGCCTGACTCTGAAGAATGGCAGATACTTTGTCGACATTGATGATCTGAGCATTGAACTCGGTGAGGAAAAGCAGCAGCGTCTGAAGGATAATGAGGTTAAGGAGCAGGACATCATTCTGGGTGTCAGACCTGAGCATCTCGTTATTTCCGATAAGGGCATCAAGGGCAGGGTTGACGTATCTGAACTGATGGGTTCCTCCTGCCATCTGCACATGACGGTCAAGGGCAAGGATGTCATCACCATCGTTCCCACCGAAGGAAAGAGTACTGATTATGCCGGCAAGGAGCTTCTTCTAAGCTTTGACGGCAATGTCGCTCATGTCTTCTCGAAGGAAACCCAGAAGAATCTTGAGTACTGAAAAAATGCCCGTAAGGGCATTTTAAGGAGAATAACATGAAAAAGCTACTGGTCGTATTACTGTGTCTGTTAATGGTCAGCGGATGCAGCAACACAAACAAACAATCTTTTGACGGCAAGAACCGCCCATCTTCATGCGGCCGGCTTCAGGTCGTTGATGGTAAGCTGTGTGATGACAACGGCAATCCGGTAATGCTCAGAGGCATTTCCAATAACGGCGTTTCGGTTTCTCACATGCTGATCAATGACAGCACCTTCAAGGACATCTCGCACTTCATGGGTGCCAACGTCATCCGTCTGGCCCTTTATACCTATGGCGTGGGCAGTGTCGGCTATTGTACCGGCGGGGACAAAGAATCGTTGAAACAGGATGTCATCAATGGGGTTGAATATGCCCGTAATCAGGACATGTACGCCATCATTGACTGGCATGTTCTCTCTGACCGCGATCCCAATGTCTATCTTGAAGAGGCCAGGGATTTCTTCGCGGAGATGTCGGTCAAATTCAAAAACTATGATAATGTCATCTACGAGATCTGTAATGAGCCAAACAACTGCTCGTGGCAGGATATCAGAAAATATGCTGAAGAGATCATTCCGGTCATCCGGGCCAATGACCCCAAGTCTCTGATCATCGTCGGTACTCCCAACTGGTCGCAGGATGTTGATGTGGCGGCTGAAGATCCGCTGAACTTTGACAACATCATGTACACCCTGCATTTCTACTCCGCAACCCATAAGCAGGAATTAAGGGATAAAGCCCAACGGGCAATTGAAAAGGGACTGACCCTGTTTGTGACGGAATTCGGCATTACTGCTGCTTCCGGTGGCTTTCCGCTGGACGAAGAAGAGGGAAATGTCTGGATCGATTTCCTGGAACAGCGGGGTATCAGCTACGTGATGTGGAACTTCTCACGGGCTCATGAACCGTGCGCGGCGCTCAACAGAGCCTCGCTGAAGATCAGCGACTTTACGCTTGAGGATTTCACTCCGGCGGGAAAGTGGCTGATTGAAACCATAAAGAACCGTTCACAGAAATGATCAAGACCTGCCTGAAGACAGGTCTTTTTGTGGTAGAATGACAGCAGACAAGACAGGCAGAAAATGAGAAAGAGACTGATCAGGCTGCCGCAGCAGCTAATCGGCGCAGCCGAAAACCGGTACATGCAGGCAGCCATTGAAGAAGCATACGGGGGAATCGTTGCCAGAGATGGCGGGCCTTTTGGCGCGGCCATTGTCAGAGATGGTGAGATCATCGGCCGCGGTCATAACCGGGTGATCGGAAATAATGATCCGACTTGTCACGGCGAAGTTGATGCCATCCGCAATGCCTGCGCCGCTTTGAAAACTCACGACCTGTCCAGTTGCCAGATCTATACTACCGGAGAACCCTGTCCGATGTGTCTGTTTGCCTGTAAGTGGGCAAACATTGAGGCGATCTATTATGGCGGTACCATTGAGGATAACGCCTCCATCGGCTTCCGGGATGAGGAACTTGACAGGATGACTGGAGGAAGAGAGGCCTTCAGCAATTACCTGATCCCTCTGGACAGGCAAGCCTGCCTCAGACTTTTTGACATCTACAGGCAGATGGAACACGAAGAGTACTGAGTTAATCTGCATGTCAATACCGAAGCGGCGGAAGCCGCTTTTTCTTTTTGCCTGACCTTTGTAACATTTTTCGTGCAATAAACAGCATATAACAGTTGACAACAGTTATACACTGTTATATACTGTTTACGAGGTTGGATGAATATGCGCATTATTATAAACAACAGCTCAATGGTACCCATCTATGAACAGGTGGTATCACAGATAAAAAACACCATCATTACCGGACAGCTTCAGGACGCTGAGGCATTGCCTTCGGTGAGGACGATGGCGGCCGAACTTAAGATCAGTTCGCTGACGGTCAAGAAAGCCTATGACATTCTGGAAGAAGAAGGGTTTATAACGACCGTTCACGGCAAGGGAAGCTTTGTCAACGCTGCCGACCGGCAGCTGGCGATGGAAGCCAGGAGAAAAAGCGTTGAAGAAGAACTGACGCTGGTCATTGACAAGGCGCTGGCCGGCGGACTGACCAAGGATGAAATCAGAGAAATGACCGAGATCATTCTGGAGGACTAATCATGGTTAAAATCGAAAACCTGGTGAAGAACTATCAGGACTTCACCCTCAATATTTCGCTGACCCTCCCCAAGGGGAGAGTCAGCGGCCTGGTCGGCCGCAACGGAGCCGGCAAGACAACGACCATCAAGACCATTCTGGGCCTGATCAAAATCGACGGAGGCAGTGTGGAAGTGTTCGGTAAGGATGCTCAGAAGCTCAGCGGCCGCGAAAAGGAAGATATCGGTGTCGCGCTTTCCGATTCCGCCTTCTCCGGTTATCTTACCGTGGAAAACATCATTAAGATCCTTAAGAACATGTACAGCCGCTTTGAGGAAAACCGCTTCAGAGAACTGTGTGCGAAGCTCGCCCTTCCTCTGAACAAGCCGGTCAAGGAATTCTCCACCGGCATGAAGGCCAAGCTCAGGGTCATCGTGGCGATTACCCATAAGGCCAACCTGCTGATCATGGATGAACCGACTTCCGGTCTGGACATCGAGGCCAGAAACGAAGTGCTGGATGTTCTGAGAAACTATCTGGCGGAAAATGAGGACTGCTCAATCCTCATCTCTTCCCACATTTCCAGCGATCTGGAAACCATGTGCGATGACATCTACCTGATCAACGACGGTAAGATCATTCTGCATGAAGATACTGACAAGCTGCTGGACAGATACGGTGTGCTGAAGGTGGACGAAGAGACCTTTAAGTCCATCGACCGCAGTCATATCATCGCTGCCCGTAAGGAGCGATTCGGCTATAGCCTGTTTACCGATGAAAAACAGTATTACGCCGAGAATTATCCATCTCTGGTAGTGGAAAACGGCAGCATCGATGATCTGATTCTGATCATGGCAGGAGGTGAAAGACTGTGAAAGGCTTATTTGTAAAGGATATGTGCCTCAATTTCCGCACCGGCAAGACGATCTTGATGTATCTGATCATCTGCTTCATCATGGGTTTCTCCATGGAAAGTGAGTTCATCATCGGATATGCCACGATGCTGTTTGGCATCATGGCGGTGGGAACCATCAGCTATGATGAACTTGATAACGGCATGCCGTTTCTGATGTCACTGCCGGTTGACCGCAAGAGTTATGTTACCGAGAAATTCATTTACAGTTTTATCATGGCGGCGGTCGGTACGTTATTCGGTATTGTCGTCTACATCATCTGCTCACTGATCAAGGGCCAGAATGTCGACATCATCCGTTCGCTGCCTTACGTACTGGCCATTGTGGCGGTGATGACGCTGATTATCTCCGGAATGATCGTCATCGAACTGAAGTTCGGCGCGGAGAAAAGCCGGGTGGCTATGGTGGTGATCTATGGCGTTATCGCCGTGATCATGCTTGCCTTTGCCAAGATTCCGGGCGGCAGCGATCTGCTGGGAAAACTGATCGATCTGATGGAAAGCGTTTCTCCGGCTGTTGTAGCGGCGGTGATGCTGCTGATCGTAGTATTGCTGGATCTGGTGTTGTATCTGCTGGGTGTAAAGATCATGAAGAACAAGGAATTCTAGACATAAAGGAACTCTTTGTCGAAACATAAACAGATGGGGAAAAGGCCGGGAAACCGGCCTTTTACAAGGCCGGAAAATGAAAGAAACTTTCAAATAAAATCCTCTTGAAACGGCAAAAAGTCAGCGTTATTATTAAAAAGTAAATTTGTGTACGGCCGTACGCTAGAAGTATCTAGATGATCCACAAACAGAAAGCAAAGTGGAGATGGTTTTAAAACCCCATTGGAATGACATCAGCGACGATGTTGTTTTTTATTATTTCGGAGGTGTACACATGTCAAAATTCATATTCATCACAGGCGGTGTTGTATCTGGTTTAGGCAAAGGCATCACTGCCGCTTCCTTAGGCCGACTGCTTAAATCCAGAGGCCTTAAAGTCGCTTCACAGAAACTCGATCCTTACATAAATGTTGACCCTGGCACCATGTCCCCTTATCAGCATGGTGAAGTATATGTTACCGAAGACGGTGCAGAAACAGACCTGGACTTAGGCCACTATGAACGTTTCATCAACGAAAACCTGAATAAGTTTTCCAATCTTACAACCGGTAAGGTTTTCTGGAATGTTCTGCAGAAAGAAAGAAAAGGCGAATTTCTGGGCAAGACCGTTCAGATAATCCCTCACATAACCAATGAGATAAAAGAATTCATATATAATGCATCTACTAAAGGCAATCCTGATGTTTTGATCTGCGAAATCGGCGGTACCGTCGGTGACATCGAATCACAGCCGTATCTGGAAGCCATAAGACAGATAGGATTGGAGCACAATAAAGAAGATGTCCTTTACATCCATGTAACTCTTGTTCCATATCTGGAAGGTTCAAAGGAACACAAATCAAAACCTACTCAGCATTCCGTCAAGGAACTTCAGGGTATCGGTATCAAACCGGATATTATCGTTTTACGTTGCGTCAAACGTCTGGAAAAGGACTTCTTTGAGAAGATCGCCCTTTTTTGCAATATCAAGAGAGACTGTGTCATTGAGAACAGAACCATAAAGAATCTATATGAAGTACCTCTGATGCTGGAGAAGCAGCACATGGCTGACATTGTCTGCCGTGAAATGAACATCAAGGCCACTCCTCCGAAACTGGAACGCTGGAAAGCCATGGTAGAACGCTGCAAGCATCTTGACAGGAATGTAACCATCGGACTGGTCGGCAAGTATATCAAGCTGCATGATGCCTATCTTTCAGTAGCGGAAGCTCTGCATCACGGCGGTATTGCCAACAGTGCCAAGGTAAAAATCAAGTGGATCGACAGTGAATTCCTTACTCCGGAAAACATTGAATCAAAACTGGCAGACTGTGACGGCATCATCGTACCTGGCGGTTTCGGTGAAAGAGGCATTGAAGGCATGATCCTGACATCAGGATACTGCCGTCAGCGTAACATTCCTTATCTGGGAATATGTCTGGGCATGCAGGTGGCGGTAATTGATTTTGCCCGCAATGTCTGCGGACTCAAAGATGCCAATTCACGTGAATTTAATGAGAATTCACCTGATAAAGTAATAGATTTCCTGCCGGATCAGCATAGCGGCATTAACATGGGTGGAACTCTAAGGTTAGGAAGTTACCCGTGTGAATTAAAGGAAAACACAAAAATAAGAGAATTATACGGTAAATCTCATATCGATGAACGTCACAGACATCGTTATGAATTCAATAATGACTACAGAGAGATAATGTCCGAAAACGGACTGGTTCTTTCCGGTACCTCACCTAATGAATACATCATTGAGACTGTAGAGTTAAAGGATCATCCGTATTTCGTAGGCGTGCAGTTCCATCCGGAATTCAAGTCCAGACCTAACAAGCCACATCCTTTATTCAACGGACTTGTCAAGGCATCTGCAGAATACATGGAGGCCCGTAAGTCATGAGTACCCTTTCAATAGTCGGCATTAACTGGGGCGATGAAAGCAAAGGACGAATGATTGACCTGCTGGCTCAGGATTATGACATAGTAGTCAGATATCAGGGCGGTGGCAATGCCGGCCATACCGTCATTAACGAGTTCGGTAAATTCGCGCTTCATCTGCTTCCCTCAGGCATATTTCACAAGGATATTGCCAATATCTTAGGTAACGGTGTCGCACTTGACCCTGAAAACCTTTTTAAAGAGATCGAATCAGTCAGAGCTCAAGGTGTTACGGTAACCCCTGATAACCTGAAGATCTCTGAAAGGTGTTCACTTCTGCTGCCATGGCACCGCGATATGGATGGCTATGAAGAAGAACGTCTGGGAGCCCATAAGTATGGTTCTACCAGACAGGGTATTGCCCCCTTCTATTCCGATAAATACCGGAAGAAAACCGTCATGGCGGGTGAACTGTTTTACCCGGATCATTTAAAAGAACATCTTGATGAACTGCTGGAATGGAATAACATTTCTCTGGAAAAAGTCTATGACCGCAGCGGTTACACCGTCGAATAGTTAAATGAATGGATAGAAACATACTGTGATCCTCTTAAACCGTTTATAACTGACACAACTGATTACTTGATCAAAGCTCAGAAAAACAACAGGAATATTCTCTTTGAGGTACAGTTAGGAACACTTAGAGACCTCGATTACGGTATCTATCCCTATACTACTTCTTCCAATACACTGGCGCGGTACGGCCCTATTGGTGCAGGATTGCCATCAGACAGTGCTCCATGGAGGCTGTCAGACAGATGAAAGAAGGCAGATCATGCGACTTACTGGAAAGAATGGCACAGAATCCGGAATTCACACTTGACAGTACAGAAATGGAATCACTGATGCAGCCTGAAAGATACACCGGCCGCTGTAGCAGCCAGGTAACTGCCTACCTGAAAGAAATTGAATCACTTACGGAAGGCATTGATTCTTCCAAAGAAGATATTGAATTGTGAGGTGCATGCTATGGATAAGATTCTTGTACTTGACTTTGGAGGTCAGTATAACCAGCTGATTGCCAGAAGAGTCAGAGAACTGAATGTTTATGCGGAAATCAAAGCATACCGCAATATTGCATTAAATCAGATAAAGGAAGCTGGTTATAAGGGTATCATACTGACCGGCGGTCCTAACAGCGTCTATGACGAGAAATCCCCTCATTACGATCCGGATATCTTCAATATCGGTATTCCGGTATTGGGTATCTGTTACGGGGCTCAGCTTATTGCTTATCTTTGTCACGGTACAGTAAGAAGCGCTGAGGATTCAAGTGAATACGGACGTACTGAACTTCACATTGAAGCAAATCCCCTTTTCACTGGTATCCCTGCTGACAGTATCTGCTGGATGAGCCATACTGATTTCATCAGCAGGCTTCCTGAAGGATTTGAAAACAGCGCTCACACCGATAAATGCCCGTGTGCCGCCATGTATGATACTTCCCGCAGCATCTATGCCGTACAGTTTCATCCTGAGGTAACTCATACTCAATACGGTAAAAAGATACTGGAAAACTTCGTAGTTAATATCTGCCATTGTGAACAATCATGGCGAATGGAAGACTTCATTGAAAACAGCGTTAACAGATACAGAGAAGAACTTAAGGATAAGAAAGTACTGCTGGCACTGTCCGGAGGCGTTGATTCCTCAGTAGTAGCCGTACTGCTTAACAAAGCCATCGGTGATAATCTCACCTGCGTATTTGTGGATCACGGCTTATTGCGCAAGAATGAAGCTGACATGGTTGAGGAAGTCTTCAACACGAAGTTTCACCTCAACATGTTAAGAGTCAATGCCCGGAAGCGTTTCCTGGAGCATTTATCAGGCGTGACTGAACCTGAAAGAAAACGCAAGATAATCGGTGAAGAGTTCATCAGAGCATTTGAGGAAACTGCCGATTCATTGGGCAAGATCGATATTCTGGCTCAGGGTACGATCTATCCTGACGTTGTGGAAAGCGGTAAGGAAGAATCCGCAACCATAAAAAGTCATCACAACGTCGGTGGCTTACCTGATAACATCAGATTTGAAAGAATAATTGAACCTTTACGTGACCTGTTCAAGGACGAGGTCAGAGAAGTCGGCAGACAGCTGGGTTTACCGGAGGATCTGGTATTCCGACAGCCGTTCCCGGGACCGGGGCTGGCAATAAGAATAATCGGTGAAGTCACTGAAGAAAAGCTGAATACCTTAAGAGAGGCTGATGCCATCTTCAGAGAAGAGATCACCGTATATGATCACAGGGAAGATACCAGTCAGTACTTTGCGGTACTAACTGATCTGCGTTCCGTCGGAGTAATGGGCGATGCCAGAACATACGGATATACCGTAGCTTTGAGATGTGTGAGTACGGATGACTTCATGACAGCAGAATGGACCAGACTGCCATACGATCTGCTGGAAAAAGCCAGCAACCGCATCATCAATGAAGTAGCAGGCATATCACGCGTTGTCTATGACATTACCTCCAAGCCTCCCGGAACAGTTGAATGGGAATAAGTCAATATAAGGAGAACGACTATGACAAACAGAATTACAGAATTATTCGGCAGCAAGGTATTCAATGATGCCGTAATGAGAGAAAGATTAACAGAAGAAACCTATAACAAGCTTCACCGGACAATAAAGAACGGTACTGAACTTAATCCGGAGATTGCCCAAGAAGTAGCCAATGCCATGAAGGAATGGGCCGTGGAAAACGGTGCAACCCACTTTACTCACTGGTTCCATCCATTAAGCGGTGCTACCGCTGAAAAACATGAAAGCTTCATATCCACTGCCGGTGGCGGCAGCGTCATTCTGGAGTTTTCACCAAGCAATTTGGTCAAGGGTGAAGCTGATGCCTCATCATTCCCTTCCGGCGGCTTGAGAGACACCTTTGAAGCCAGAGGCTATACCGCCTGGGACCCGACATCATATGCCTTCATCAAGGACGGCATCTTATGTATTCCTACCGTCTTCATTTCCTACAGCGGTGAAGCGCTGGACCATAAGACACCATTACTTAGATCAATGGAAGCCCTGAACACTCAGGCCAAGAGAATCCTTCATTTCTTCGGCAATGACGATGTCGACCATGTCAAGGCCACAGCCGGTGCCGAACAGGAGTACTTCCTGGTAGACAAGAAATTATACGATAAAAGAGAAGATTTGATCTTAACAGGACGTACACTGATCGGTGCTCCTGCTCCTAAGGGACAGGAAATGAACGACCACTACTATGGACAGATCAAGGTCAGAGTACTGGAATTCATGCATGATCTGAATGAAGAACTCTGGAAGCTTGGCATTCAGGCCAAGACCGAACATAATGAAGTTGCCCCTTCCCAGCATGAGCTGGCTAACATATTCATGACCATCAACGTTTCCGTTGACCAGAACAACCTGACTATGGAGATCATGAAAAAGGTGGCCAAGAAACATCAATTAGAATGCTTACTGCATGAGAAGCCGTTTGCCAGAATCAATGGTTCCGGCAAGCATAACAACTGGTCATTAAAAACTGATACCGGTGTTAACCTTCTGGATCCAGGCGAAACCCCTGGCGAGAATGCTCAGTTCCTTATCTTCTTATGTGCCATCATCAAGGCTGTTGATGAATATCAGGACCTGATCAGGATCAGCATTGCTTCAGCCGGCAACGACCACCGTCTGGGCGGTTCCGAAGCCCCTCCAGCAATCGTATCAATATTCTTAGGCGATGAACTCACCGAGATCATCGAAAGCATTGAGAATGATTCCGTAATTGTCGGTCATAAGAGAGAACCGTTCCAGTTAGGCGTACATGCCCTGCCGTCATTCCCTAAGGACAACACTGACCGCAACAGAACTTCACCTTTCGCCTTCACCGGCAACAAGTTTGAATTCCGTATGCCTGGCTCAAGTGCTTCAATAGCTACACCTAATACCATTCTCAATACGGTGGTTGCCGAAGAACTGAAATACTTTGCCGACAGACTGGAAAACTGTGAAGATGTCAATTCCGGCATCCAGGATCTGATCAAGGAAACCATCAGGAACCACAAACGCATCATCTTCAACGGCAACGGTTATGATGAAAGCTGGATCAGTGAAGCCGAAAGCAGAGGTCTCAGCAACTACCGTTCAACACCGGAAGCTCTGGCCCATTACCTGGATAAGAAAAATGTTGACGTATTCGTCAATAACGGCGTTTTGAGCGAGCAGGAGTGCCGCTCACGTTATGAGATCTATTTGGAAAAATACTCTAAGACCATTAACATCGAAGCCCGTACCCTGGCAGACATGATGAAGAAGGATGTCCTGCCGGCCGTTCTGAAATACGAAAACCGCCTTTGTGAAGCCGTTGAGCATGAGCGCAGGCTGAATCTTGAATCCGGCTATTCGGAAAGCACACTGAAAGAATTGCTGAAGCATATGGATGGCATCAGAAAGAATGTCGGCGAACTGGAAAGACAGTTAGGCGATCTTCCGGCAGATTCCCTGGAAAGGGCGTTCTGCTTTCGCGAGAACATTCTGCCGCTAATGGCATCGATCAGAGAAGACGCCGATGAGCTGGAAGTCATCTGCAACCGGACCTTCTGGCCGATGCCTACCTATCGCGAACTGCTGTTCGGGGTCGATTAACACATGCGAAAAGAGCGGCCAATCGGCTGCTCTTTTCTGAGACTTATTATCAAGAGGAGAAAATAATACAATCAGGAAAGCAGAACGTTGTCGCTTTCCAGTTTCTGATCAGAAAGGGAATTGAACCGATCAATCAGCTGTTGCTTGGTCAGTTGTTTTTTTTCCTGGCCGGAAATGTCGAGGATGATCCGGCCTTCATTCATCATGATCAGCCGGTTGCCGTAATCGATGGCATCCTGCATGTTATGAGTGATCATCAGGGTGGTCAGATTGTCCCGGCGTACCAGTTCATCAGTCACACTCAGGACCTTATCAGCGGTTGCCGGATCCAGAGCAGCTGTGTGTTCATCTAGCAGCAGCAGCCGGGGTTTCTTAATGGTGGCCATTAACAGGGTCAATGCCTGACGCTGACCGCCGGATAGCAGTCCGACTTTGGTGGTGAGCCGGTTTTCCAGGCCCAGGTTGAGAGGCTTGAGTAACTCAGCATAATGAGTTCTCTCAGCCTTGGTAATGCCGGGAAGCAGATGCCTTTTCTGGCCCCGGCGGCTGGCCAGGGCGAGGTTTTCCTCGATCCACATGTCAGAGGCCGTACCCATCAGCGGGTCCTGGAAGACCCGGCCGATATAGCTGGCTCTTTTGTGCTCGGGAAGGCGGGTAATGTCGATGTCGTCGATTTCGATCTTGCCGCTGTCGGTCAGCCAGGTGCCGGCGATGGCGTTCAGCAGTGTTGACTTACCGGCTCCGTTGGAACCGATGACGGTAACGAAGTCGCCGTCGTTGAGAGTCAGAGACAAACCGGAAATGGCCACTTTTTCATTGACCGTACCTTTGTTAAAGGTCTTGAAGATGTTGGAAATCTTAAGCATGTTATACAGCAGCTCCTTTCCGGAAATTGGGGATGGCCAGGAAGATGGCAACGATCAGAGCGGTAAAGAGCTTGAGGTCGTTGGAGTCAACGCGCATCCACAGGATCAGAACCATGATCAGGTAGTAAATAATGCCGCCGATGATGACGAAGGTCAGCCTAAGCCAGAAACTGCTGCCCTTTTTGAAGAAGATGTCACAGAGTACTTCACCGATGATGATGGCAGCCAGGCCGGTGACGATGGCGCCGCGGCCCTGGTTGACGTCAGCGAAGCCCTGATACTGGGACATCAGGCCGCCGGCGAAGGCGACCAGGCCGTTGCATAAGGCCAACCCGATCAGGGTAGTAGTGGAAGTGTTGATGCCATTGCTCTTGGCCATGGCCGGGTTGTTGCCGGTAGCTCTGATCGAACAGCCCTGTTCCGTACCGAAATACCAGTAAAGAACTGCTATCAGTGCCAGTGCGATCAGAGCACCGATAAGGATGGTCCGGCTGACAAAACGAACGTTTATCAGCAGCGGGTATTTATCTACGCTAATGGACTTCAGGGCTGATCCCTGCAGGATGCGCAGGTTAATGGAATACAGACCTATCTGAACGAGAATGGAGGAAAGAATGATAGGAATGCTCAGCTTAGTGTGCAGTAGGCCGGTCACGGTTCCGCAGAGCAGACCGACCGCAAAAGCGCAGAGAAGCGACAGAATGGGGCTGACGCCGCTAAGCATCAGCATGACGCTGACGGCTCCGCCGGTGGCGAAGGAACCGTCAACGGTCAGATCGGATACCTTAAGCACCCGGAAGGTTATGTAAATGCCCAGTGCCATGATCCCGTAAAGGATTCCCATGGCAAGGCCTCCGGGGAGGCGGGCTAACAGACTGCCCAGTGTCATGAATGATACCTGCCTAGTTCAGTTCGACATAACCGTCAGGAACGGTCACGCCGAATTTTTCGCATAAGGCCTTATTGAACTTGAAGGTAGGATTATCAAAGTACTGAACCGGCATGCTGGCGGGCACGGCCTCACCCTTAAGGATCTGAGCGGCCATCTTGCCGGTCTGGAAACCAAGCTGGTAGTAGTCGATGGTCAGGGTGGCAATGCCGCATCCTGAGCAGATGCCTTCCTCACCGGCGATTACCGGGATGTTATTGTTGAGAATGATGCCGCCGATCAGGTCAGCGCAATTGGCTGCCGTATTGTCGGTTGGAATGTAGAGAGCATCACATTCGCCGCAGGCCTGAGTGGTTACCAGAGCGACATCGGCGGAAGATGAGAAGGAGAACAGCTTGACGGTCAGTCCATGAGCTTCCAGGTAATCCTTGACAATGCCGACCTGGAACAGGGAATTGGGTTCACCTGAGCAGTACAGCAAGCCAATGGTCTTGGCCTGGGGCAGCAGATCAAGGAACATCTGAGCCTGCTTGTCCAGCGGGGCCAGATCAGAGGTGCCGGAAACGTTGATGCCGGTCACGTCAGTGAAGTTTTCAATGTCTAAAGCCACGCCATAAGAGGAGATGGAAGTTCCCAGAACCGGAATGGTTGAGGTTGCGCTGGCCGCAGCCTGTAAGGCCGGGGTAGCGTTAGCCATGATCAGGTCGACGCCATCAGTAACAAAGCCATTACAGATGACGGTACAGGTAGCCGGATCACCAGCACCATTGCCATCCAGGAAGCTTACCTTATCGCCTAAGGCTTCCTTCAGCGCGTCTTTGAAGCCGTTGGTCGCGGCATCCAGTGCCGGATGCTGTACCAGCTGGCAGATTCCAACGACAAACTTGTCGTCTTCAGGGGCGGGCTGGGAACAGCCGGCCATGGTCAGAACCATTAACAGTGATAACAGGATTGCGGTTAGTTTTTTCATTTTGTTTCTCCCTTTCAAAATCAAAGGCTGCCAGTTGGCAGCCGCTTAGATAAATTAAACTGATTACACGCCAACGCAAAACGATTACTTTTTCCGGTAATTATAGAAGAAATAAAAGTAAGCGAAATAACGTGCAGTCTTCATAATAATATCCTCTTGACTGTATTCTACCGCATCTGAAAATTATGTCAACACAAAATCTGAAATATTTTCATAATTATTGAAAACATAAAACAATGATGGGCAAGTTGGACCGCTGCTCCGGGTAATAGTATAATTAAGACATAAATAAGGAGACGAAATAATATGTTTACTTTCTGGAGAGACGGCAGTGATGGCGCCAGGGAACTGGTTGACCAGATCCGGGTCAGAAGCACCGAAAACTTCAACTGGACATTCATTTTCATTCTGGCGGTCGTATTCTATGTCTATTGGGATAACATTCAGAAAAAGGACTACAAGGTAATTGCGGCTGGGTTGGCCACATATGGCGTTCACTGGCTCTACGAGATCGCCAACGCGGTCATTGCCCACATCTGGGGCTATCCGCTGTGGTCCGTCAGCAATCAGTCCACCACCTTCATTTTGTTGATCGGCGTCTGTTGGGAACTTTCGATGATGTTCTCACTATCGGGAATGATCTGTTACAAGATGTTACCGGAAGACAAGAAGACAAAGTGGTTCGGCCTTGACTGCAAGCTGGTCGGCGCCATTTCGATGGCCTTGCTGTTTGCGCTGTTTGAATCCTTCCTGGCGGCTACCTCAAATCATTCCTTCATCTGGGTTTACAAGTGGTGGGGCGTCATACCGGTATTCTTTACGACTTACATTCCCTTCTTTCTGGCCAGCAACTACATCAATGAGCTGCCAGACAAAAAGAAGTGGCGGGTTCTGGCCATTCTGTGGGCAACGGTCGCGTTGTTACTGATTGTGCTGATTCCGGCGGGAATCATCTAGTCGTTTGAGTTTTTCCCTGAAAGGAATATAATTACAGAAAAAAGGAGAGTTTGGAAAGATGAAAGGTAAAGACATACTGAGAATGCTTCTGGACATTG
>JAEEHC010000025.1 GCA_016280635.1 Erysipelotrichaceae bacterium | reverse complement strand
ATTATCCGGAGCTATGCCCAGACGGTACAGTATTGTGTTAAAATTCATTTGGCCCTCCTTATACTTTATGTGCAAATCCAGTATAAACGAGGTCCATTTTTATTTCCCAACCTTGTCAAATCTCTTAAGGAAAACGTGGTCTTTAATTTTTTCGACCACGTTTAATTTAAGAGCCCCATATTATGTTGACACCCAGATACCTGGGTGTTTTACATGGAATTACTGAGCACAATTATCACTTTGTAAATTGCAATTATTTAGGAATGAAAGAGATCAATATAATAAAGAGAAAATTAGAAAGCACTTATACAACGATGCAATAGCAGAGGCAGCTAAATATGTTAATGAAATAACAGATGAAGAATCATTTCTTTAGTATCGATGCCACAGTGTTTACAAAGCTTATCACTGAACAACCAGCTGAAAACCATAATCAAATCAGCCTATGGATATCACAGTTTCAAGCGCTTCAGGAACCGTGTTTTATTCATTATCACCTATGGAAAACCCAAGTGATTTTCGTTCACTTGGGTGTCCACCTTTAATTTAACAGTTTTTGGTGGGTTAGTGGTGCATTCCACCTTTTTTCCACCTTTAATTTAAGAGATCCACAATTTGACATTGCCAAACTCTGTGTCCACACAGTTTGGATAATACCCGATTTTCTTAACGATTTTCTTCCACATGTTTTTATAACTGTTTCAGATCATTTTGAGTTTGTGTATTTCTACTTTTTCATTTTTGATATGATTAATAAATCTTGCTCAAAATCAGTGTCACATGATATTGTGTTAACTTCGTCAATAGATACAGTTTCTATACCATCACTATCAGCGTAATATGAGTCAAGACATTCAATAACAACCTTGGTGTTTGAAAAGTCACGCACCCATCCGGTTATTCCATCCGTGTTTAATTCTATACTTACTAAATACCCATTTTGCCTTGCATATGCTAAAAGATCTTTTGCCAATGATTTTCCCTTGGGATTATAATCTGGATGTTTTTGCTTCTTGTAGTTATATAGTTTGGCAATTTTCCTATCATATTTTCCATTATAACTAATACGATAAAGATCTGAAACGCGCGACCAAATATAGCCGTCGTATTCACCCCTTTGATTAATATGCTTGCAAATTAATTCATCATTGTTTTTAGCAATTATATACCCTGTTAAATGTGCTGAATTTTCTTCTTTATCAAAGTACAAACTGCATATCTGATTTAGTAACAAATCTTTTTCTTCCATACATTTCACCTCATTTATTCTTTCTATATTGTCTCCAACCGGGCATTAATCTTTTCTTTTCAGTCAAGCGGCCAGATCGTGGTTTTGTGTGCTTATCGTGTGTTTTTCTTTTCGAGCCATTTTTTGTACTCCTATGACCCATGTATAATATAGAAACAGTTACTGTAACACCAAGAATTACATATCCAACAACTACAAAAGCAGAAGATCCTATTATTCCAGAAATAACACTTAAGTGTTCTCACCCATGCCAATTCAAATCATCATTTATCTATCTGCTTAAGTATAACTCCCTTTGCTACTAACTTATTCCCTTCAAACAGCCCGAATTCAACCCCTTCTTTGAGATTGTCGGGTGCGTTTTCAGATAGGTATCTAATTACGGCAACCGTTTCCCAATTGTCAAGAAACTGAATAACAGTGACAAAAGCGCTCCAGTATTCTCGAGTGTTTTCTTCGTTTGAGATCAGGATAATTGGTGCATACTTATCACTGACAGGTATCGTTTTGCGTCCACCTTTTTCATATGGGACCCACTTAACATCGGCTAACCAATTACTATTTGACATACTTTTTCCTCGCTTAAGAATAATACCATTAAGATAATAATATATAAATCAAACCAAATCACCTGTCAGTTAAAACATTATGAAACTTTGTGAAAAAACAATACTATATCCAGGGTCTTTGAATTGAATTATCTATGGGGCTTTAAACCTTCATATTGTAATGCCTTCTGTTTTTAACATATGCATACTGAATTCCTTTGCATGGTGAAAGATCTCCATCAAACACATTCATCCAACAGACAAAATACTTAAGCATCATCTCCAATGATGTCTCCTTTTACAAGGGTAGTTTTGTACAAGATGGAAGATCCCTCGTTTTTGTCAGATGTCTTGTACTGGCAATTATAAAACAAGCTCTCATTACGGAAATTCACTAGAACCAGTGGGACTTTCTAACAATTCGATATCCTTTAGTGCCAAAAATATTAATGATATTATCAATTATTGGATTGTCGTTTCTACAATAAATTGTTGGTGGAGTGCACTCACCAAATGAAGCAATAAGATACAACCGAGTTTCTTTACGCAATATGGAAAAGCCATATCTGTACACATCACACAAGTACCTTTCCCATTCATAATCGTTATCGCAGAAAAAGAGGCTGAGTTCATCTTCCTCTATACTCACAGTGTCTTTAATCCATTCTCTTCTCATCCATAAATCTGTTCTAAATCTCTGCTTTTGTGGCTTTTGAGCAATAATGTACTTCTTTTCCTTGTCATCAATATCGCCATACAAATCAACGAACAGTTTTTTCCCTTCTGTAGACTCATATATTATTTGAATCAACATCAAATCATCTTTGTATCCTTCTTCATTTTGATACAACTCAATGCATGTACACTCTCGATATTTATCTATTTTTACACAACCACCACTTAACACTACTTATAACCCCCTACTACCTTATACTTTTCCATACCGTCCAATTTTGTGTTTTCATAATAATAACCTCTCTATTTCACAAAAAACAGGTACTAAGAGAGTGTTCACTAGCTTTGTTCTTTTTTCAGGAAGCACAACCAGTTTACAATATCTAGACAACATCTATGCACATACAGATATGTCATTTTTCGAAAAGACATATCTGTCTTTCTAAACTCATGGCCAGTAATTAGACACTGTATGTGCTACTCACTAATAAATTTCCACACCTTTCCGGTATTTCTCCATCAGTTTTTCCGCCACATAGTCGTCGACAAAGCTATCCAATTTGCCGTTATTGCGGGCAATGGTCTTGGCGGTCGATGATGACAGGAAGGAATACTGCGGCTTGGCCAAGATAAAGACCGTCTCCACGTCCGGAGCAATGGTCATGTTGGCCGTTGCCAGCTGCATCTCATACTCATAATCGGAGACAGCCCGAATGCCTCTGATCATGACCCTGGCGCCCATCTTCTGGGCGAACTCGGCAGTCAGGCCTTCGCCAACCACGACGGAAACGTTAGAAAGATGGGAAGTCGTATGTTCAATCATCTGCTTTCTTTCCGCAAAGGTAAAGGTACCGGACTTCTCATCGTTGGCCATGATGACGATGATCAGCTTGTCAACCAGCGAAGCTGCTCTTTCAATTATGTCGATATGTCCATAGGTAATGGGATCAAAGGAACCGGGATAAATTGCGATCATGTTATTCTCCTTCTAGGCGATGAGCTTGCGCCGGTCATCGCGGCTTTTCTGATATTTATCAATGACTCCCTGGCACATGCCCAGACAGGCCATAATGGAGATCATGGCACTGCCGCCGTGGGAGATCAATAACAGCGGGACACCGGTCAGCGGAATCAAACCGCTGACACCGCCGATATTCATGAAGAAGTGGACAAACAGATAACAGGCCGTACCGAACAGGATTGCCTTGTCAGCCTCAGTGGTAACCTTGCGGCTGAAACGCAGAAGCCGCCAGATGATGATGAAATAGCCGGTAAAGACGATGGTGATTCCCAATAATCCCAGCTCTTCGGCAATGATGGCGAAGATGTAGTCCGCCTCCGCCGAAACCAGATAACCGAATTTCTGTACGGATTCACCCAGACCGACCCCGAAGATCGATCCCTTGGAGATGCCCAGAAGCGAATAGAAGATTTCCCGTGTCTCATCAGAAGTGTAGCTGGGATTGAAGACCGCTTTGAAACGGGCCGCAACATGGGCCAGACCGATGTCTTTGAGAAACTGCTGGCCGGAATCGCCCAGCAGGAAGACATAGGCAAATACCACCGCCACCATCGCCAGAACGGCAAATACCTGCCAGGGGATCAAAACGCGGTTGGATGGCAGCAGGAAGACCAGTACGGCAATCATGCTGATGATTAGCGCCGTACCGATGTCCTTCTGAAGGGCGGCGACGATACCGACCATCACCAGAATGATGAATATTGGTCTCATGACGATGCGGGAAAACGGACTGAAATCCTTGAAGCGCTTGTCACAATAGAAAACGGCAATCATCAGAATGGTCACGATCTTGGCAAGCTCACTGGGCTGAAAACTCATGGGCAGATGTTCGGAATGAAACCAGGCATAGCTGCCGTTAAGAGGTTTGTAAATGAATCGGCACCAGACAAAAGCGCCGATCAGCAAAGCGATCTCGATGCCGGTCAGCAGATACATTAAGCCAATGGTCATCTTTTCCATCCGGAAATAGTTGGAAACCAGATGATAGACAACCACGCTGCCGACAACAACTAAAATGCTCTTGGCTAAGGCCAAAACGGTCCCCTTAACCGTGGAGTTAGTGGATATGCCAGCACTGGAAGTGACCACGATGCCGAAAATCAGCAATCCGTAGATTGCCAGAGAAAGGATGGTATCGCTGCGTCGGCCGCAGACAAAGATGGAGCGGATAAACTTTCGCACGGTCATTTCACCTCAAGATAATTTTATCATTTAACTGTCGAGTTGTCTTAACAAATCCCAAAGGCATCGGGCGCTTTCTGCCAGATCTTCCTTCCGTCCGCAAGCCAGATTGGTAAACAGCTGGCCGACAAACACACCGTCTTCATACATCCGGCCAAAGACTTCGTCCATGATTGCCAGATACTGCTCTTTTTTTTCCTCAGGAATGTATGGATTAGCGAAGCTGGTCTCCACCAGCTGCGGCTGGCCTTCCGAACTGCTGACGGCATGCCGTCCTTCCAGAAGGCAGCGGCGGCAGTCCCGGTAATCAGTAAAGCGCTCCAGGCCAATGCGCTCCTGGTAATTGTTGGCGTAAAGCACCATATCGACCGGATGGTCGCTATTGACCATTTCATAACCGGTGATCGGAAGCAGCACCTTGGGGTCATCCTTCTGCAGATTGATGAAAATGCCCTTTTCAATGTCCCGGTAGATGCCCGGCCAGAGGTCATTGATCCTTTCCAGGGAGCCGATGGCACTGCCCCGGGCTACTGCTCCATCAGCGCTGATTCTGAGCGAGCCGATTTCATCAAAGACCATTTCAATGCGCCGGATGCTCTTGTCAGTCCTGACTTCATTGGACAGGGTGCGCAGAGCCTCAATGGTCTCGCTCTTTCCCGCCCCCATTTCTCCGATCAGCAGCAGCCTTTTGCGGCTGTCGTCACGGAAGAATATCTCCATCATCGCCCCGCGTACCGGCAGCATCCCCCGGTCCATCAGGGTCAGGCTGTGCAGGGTCAGGATGACATTGCGGAAGTTAGTGAAATGCTCGGCATTATAGTTGCCGCTGACCGCGGCCAGATGCACATCATTATTGCTGTCCCAATAATAGCCAGTACTACCGTGATCGCCGGGCAGGCCGAACAGGCAGATCAGTTCCGGCTTCCGGCTCAGACATTCACTCTCACTGGCCAGTTCAAACAGATTGACCAGGCAGACGGCCTGAGCCAGATAATCGCGGTGAAAATAGGTCAGGCAAAGAAACTCGCCCACCTTCAGCGGCAGGCAGAGGTAATCCCGGCTGTCCAAAGGCAGACTGGCCAGCGGATTAACGTCCAGCCATTGCGGCCGGTTGTCTTCTGATGCCGCCTCAAAGTCCATTAAGATCGGCGTGCGCAAAAGCAGCCGGTTGATAAACGGCACATTGCGCAGTAAACCATAGCCCGCTGGCAGCTTGATGCGGTACTTAGTCAGCAGACAGCTGGCATTGGAACCGGCGTCACTCTTGCGGCAGACCAGTTCATCCTGACCGGTCAGTTTCTGCCGGCAGGTGCGGTATAACTGCCATACCAGGGCATTGTATTTTTCGTCGTATTCAGCAAAACTGCCGGCCATGGCATCGGAGCGATTACCGTTTAGGACGGTAAAGCGCTTCTTGCTGCGCCAGCATCGATAACAATCTTCCACGATGTAAAGGGCCTTCAGGCGGTCCAGTTCGTTCATCTCTTCAGTCAGATCAACCTGCGGTCCTGACACCAGCAGCTGACCGGCCAGTTCGATCAGAGAGGGAATGGTCTCTTCCAGGGTTCTGCCGTTGGTCAGCCAGCGGTAGACCCGGATGTCCCGGACCGCCAGCTGCTTGAAGTAAAGTTGCAGAAAGGTACTGAAGCCCAGGCATCCGACCAGCTCATCAACTGAACGGCAGGACTGGGCAGACAGATTTACGATGACCGTATCCGTTGAAAGATAGACATCCTCCTTCATTGATTGCTCTCCATGTATTTCTGCCGGAAGATCTCTGAGGCGATGACCGCCATGGCGCTGGAGCCGTTAAGGGCGTTGCGGAAATCATTGGCATAGGGAATGTAGATGAAGTCATCGCTGTTGTCCAGAATCGTCTTGGAAAGCCCGCGCAGCGGTCCGCCCAGGCAGACCAGAAATCCGCCCTGGGTAAAGTCATAGTCATAAAGGCAGATGGGATCACCGCCCCGGTAGGCGGAGATGATTTGGATGCCGTTTTCCTTCAGGACATCCAAAGCCATCTGCAGATCGCCGATGTGGCAGATCGGCAGCATCTCCGAAGCCCCGGCTGAGGACTTGATAATCGTCGAATCGTCAAAGTCAACGATGTGATCCTTCATGATGATGCCGTCGCACCCGAAAGCGTACAGGCTACGGATCACATAGCCCAGATTATAGCTGTCCTCCACCCCTTCGATCAGGGCCAGAAAGGGCTTCTCCTTATATAAAAGTGATGTCAGCGACTGCAACTTGCGCTCGGAGACCTCGGCCATAATGCCGCCATGGGTCTTGCCCTTGGCCAGATTGTCAACCACCTCAGGGGAAACCTTTTCCACCTCAATGTGCTTAAGCTGGGCCTGACGGATGATGAAATTGACGTCTGAACCGCTCTTGTTATAGGAAATGTAAACCTTGCTGACGCGCCGATAGCGGCTGGCCAGCGCTGCCTTGACAGCAATCGCGCCTTCGATAATGCTCATGTGCTAATCCTCACTCATCTTTATGAAACAGTACTGGTCCGCTTTTGCGGGAAGGCGGACCCATAATCTCTGCATCGGCCGGTTGGCGACAGGCACCTGCTGACCGTCCTCATCGACCATCTGATCCACCGTAAAACTGATGTCCTGACCCTGCGGCCTCATTAAGGCCAGCCGGTCACCCTGACGGTAATTGTTGCGGGTCTGCAACAGGCCGCGGCCGTCACGGTAAGCAATGACGGAAGCGACGTAGTTCTGGGAAACCTGCGAGGGCAGATTGTAAATCTGGCTTTCCTCACTTATGCCGCCAAGGAAACCATTATAAGTCGGCCGGTTGGCCACCCGGGCCAGCAGCTGCTTTCCATACGCCAGCGCAGTCTGGCTTATCTCACCTTTATTATAATATTCATCGATCAGAAAGCGGTACGCTTTTATGACATTTGCCAGATAATAAGCCGTCTTCATCCGCCCTTCGATCTTCAGGGAAGCAACGTCGAGTTTCAGCAGGGCTTCCAGCCAGTCTGCCGCGCACAGATCTCTTGACCCCATCGACAACAGGTAATCTTCCCTGTCCAGACATTTCTGTCCTTCGTAAAGATGATAATTCCAGCGGCAGGACTGGGCGCAGCCGCCCCGGTTGGCGTCCCGGTTGGTCAGAAGATTGGAGATGGTACAGCGGCCGGAGAAGTTGGCGCACATGCCGCCGTGGATGAAAACCTCAACGGGTACTTCCGCCTTTTTCATGATCTGACAGAGGTCATCGTACTGTACCTCCCGGCCCAATACGATGCGCTCAGCTCCCTGCTTTTTCCACCAGGCCAGGGCGGGGGAATTAAGGGTGGTCTGCTGGGTGGAAATGTGGACCTCCATCCCCGGGGCCGCCTGACGGCAAAGTGCCATGATGGCCGGGGAAGCGCAGATGATGGCGTCAACGCCAAAGCGCTGCAGTTTTTTCAGATATTCTTCCAGTCCCTCAAAGTCGCTGTCATGAGGGATCATGTTGACGGTTACATAGGCCTTGCTGCCATGGCGGTGGGCAAAGTCCGCGGCCTGGGCAATGTCGTCCAGGGAGAAGTTGGACGCCTTGGCCCGCAGAGAAAACTGTGCGGCGCCGAAATAGACGGCATCCGCCCCATACATTACCGCAATCTTCGCTCTCTCCAGATCACCGGCCGGAGCCAGAAGTTCGGTTCTCATGCCAGATCCTCCTTGTCCATGACCGTCCGGCGGATCGCCGAAAGGGCCTGATAGCCAGCCTGCTGGGCAGGCAGCTGACCGGCCGCCTCTTCAGCGCTCAGCTGGCCTTGCAAAACTTCCAGATGAAGCCGCAGAGCCTGCAGCACCTCCCGGTCCGCGCTGAACGCCCCATCAAAGATGATGCCATGCAGAGGCCAGGTCATGATGTCCTTGATTTCTGTCAGTGACTGCAGGCAGGGACCGTAAAGCCAGCTGCCGGTGCTTTTTTCGATAATCGGCAGTTTCTGCGGCCGGCTTTCCTCCTGCAGAAAGTAGTTTTTCGGATGTTCACGGCCATCCTGAAGGTACAGTTCAACAAAGCGTCTCCGGCTATAGGCGATCAATTGCGGCCCGTAGACTCTCAGCCAGCAGCCTTCGGGATTATTAAGGGCAATCTGTTTCATGGCTGATAGGGGAATGTCCTTGGAGATGACGCAGCCCTTCATGCCTGACTGCAGCAGCTGACGGACATCGCTGCTGTTAGTCAGCAGTGTCTCCGGAGCATACAGGCAAGCCAGGTTCAATCCTTCCTCTTCCGCCAACATTGCCACGGCCAGATCGCTGATCAGTAAGCCGTCCGCTCTTTCCGCATTGAGAAAGCGCAGATAGTCCCGGAGCGCTTCCAGTTCATGTTCTTCATAAAGCCTATCGACTCTGATGATAACCTTCAGGCTGAGCTTGTGGGCTTCAGCGATGAAGCGGCTGATCTGATCGCGCTTTTTCGCTAAGGGATCACTGGAAAAATGCCCGTCGCCGATCAGCAGATGGCTGATGGGAAAGCGGGCAGCTGAGACCAGGTTTTCAATATCGTTAAGAGAAACAATGATGTTCATTTTTTTCGCTTTTACAGTTTTATTCCCAGTTTTCTGAAAAGACCTCTGGCAAAGCCCATGAGCTTGGCGGTAAACCAGCGGATGGCCTGGCGGTAAGCTGCGTCATGCCAATAGAAGGCAAACAGCAGGGCCAGGGAGATGACTACGACACAGACGCCTCTGACTAATAAACCCAGCAGGCCTTCCGGTAAGAAGGAGGTCACAAAATAACAGGCGGCACAGACGACCAGTGAAACGGTCACTTCCCGGATCTCCCAGAGGTAGTAGCTGCCTACCGGTCGGTTGAAATAGTGCTT
Organism: Erysipelotrichaceae bacterium; assembly: GCA_016280635.1. Taxonomy (GTDB): domain Bacteria; phylum Bacillota_I; class Bacilli_A; order Erysipelotrichales; family Erysipelotrichaceae; genus UBA1783. Next base: position 31,208 of record JAEEHC010000025.1, on the reverse strand, counting down.
GAACAGTACCTTGTCCAGGAAGGGAACGCTGACGGCGTAAGCCACGACGGAAGCCCCGATGACCCCGTAGAGGCCAAAGGGTTTGACCAGGGCGATGGAAAGGACGATATTGGCCAGATTGGCGGCGTAAAGCCTGATCATGTCTTCCCGCCATAAACCGGCGGCATCCTTGTAGAGCATGACGATCTTTTCCATGACCGTAAAGTAGAAATACAGCACAAACAGTACGACCAGACCGATCGGCAGCACGCTTTCACTGCCGAAGGACAGCCTGATGAAGGGCTGATAGAGGCATAACAGCGCCGCTGAGCAGACGGTAATCAGCCAGCTGTTGATGTAGCTGAACTTGTGGAAGTTATCCATGACCTTCTCACGGCTTTCCACGACCATCGAGTTGCCGACTCCCGCCAGCATTGACTCATAGATGACCGTCAGCAGTCCCAGCACGCCGCTGAGGACATAGTAATAGTTATTGTAGATGGCTGAAACCTCCAGGGAGATGGCCGCCGTGATCACGATGGTATCGATGGAAGTCATCAGCATGCTGGAGATCTTCACGGACATTAACGGCATGATCTTGCTCTTGATCTCCGCCTTGCGCTCTTCGGTGATCTGCGCCCGTTTGATCAGATGAGGATAGTGCTTATCGACATACAGGGAAACCAGAATGCCCCTTAGGGTAGTGGTCACCGGCAGCATGAAGGCATAGATGTAGAAGTTCTGGGTCAGATACAAAGCGACGATCTGGCCGCCGTAAAGGATCACCATGGAGATGAAGCCGGCACCGGAAACGATGTCGTTGCTCTGCATGGCGCTTAACAGTGATGACTTATAGGCAAATAACAGATAGGACAGGGCCGTATGGACCAGATAGATCAGATATAACAAATAGAGGTTGATGTCTTCCGGTACCGTACCGTTGATCAGATGGGGCAGAAAGGGCATGATGATGATTCCGGCCACCATGACAAAGGTGCCGATCAGCAGATACATCTTGCGCAGATAGGTAACGATCTGACAGATCGCCTCCTGGTCATCCTCAGCGATCGGCTTATAGAGGTAGTAGACGACGGCGATGCCGAAGCCCAGTTCCGAAAGACAGAGAACATGCAAAATGGAATTAAACATGCCGCTTAATCCCAGATAGTCGATTCCCAGTTTCTTCAGGACGATGATCCTGAGTATGTAAGGGCCGATCAGGCGGGTGATCTTTTCCATCATCCCCCAGAAGCTGCCCGATATTGTCTTTTTGGTTCTTTCAATCTTCATCATCACACCTCGTTGCGGTTACTGACAATGATGATTATACCATAACATTAATGTCTTTTCTATTTGCTCAGCCTGTACAGCAAATCGCTGACCTGCTCGATCAGCTTATCGGCGCTTAAGCCGTAGCGGTAGTGCTCACGCTCATACTCGCTCACCGCCTGGTAACAGAGCTCATTGGCGCAGCTTAAGGCCAGACGGTCATTGTCCTGAGCCAGGAAGGCGCCGATGACTCCCACCAGCACGTCGGTCAGCCCGGCCTTGTGGTAGAGCTGCTCGCAGCTGTGGCCGATCACTACGCCGTTATGGTCAATGGCCAGTGAGTTGGCAAAGCGGTAGAGGATCTTCAGATCAGCGTAACGCCGGCTGTTGCCGATGGCCTCTTCCAGAAAACTGGAGGGGGAAACGCTGCCGAAGAGTTCTTCGTAGGCCGGCTGGTCCAGCATCAGAGCCGTGCTCGCCCTTCTTTCCAGCAGCTGGCGCTGCCGGCTGAGATCGTCGATGCCCTGCGGGGCAAACAGCAGCGGGCGGCCGCTTTCCATCAGTTTTTCCACGATCAGCTGGCCGCGGCTGAAACCGCCGGCATAGATGATCAGATCATAGCTCCCGTAATCGATGTTCTTCAGATCACCGGTCAGACTGCCGTCTTCCAGAAGGATTCGTTCCACTTCAAAGAGGTTGTTTCCGGTCATTTCAAAGCTGGCCTTTTCGCCCGCCAGGGTAACCCGATCGCAGCCTGCCGCCAAAAGGCTCTTGCAGGTAAGCAGGTAGCCGGAAGTGGGCAGATTTCCGCCGGCAAACAGCAGCACGCGGCAGTGATTGGTCATCTTGCCGATTTGCTGGCTGAGGTCAGCCTCATCCAGAGTCATGACCGGAGAGGTGATCGAGCCGATGGCGTCATAGCTCAGACCGACCGGCTGAATGACCAGTTCACCGACATATTCGCAGCCCGGCTGCAGATACAGTCCCAGCTTGGGCAGTTCAATGGTCATGGTCTTGTCCGCCTTGATGCAGCTGCCGTAAAGGGTGCCGTCATTGCCGTCCAGACCGCTGGGCAGATCGCAGCTGAGCACGTAGCAGTCCGCCTCATTGACCCAGTTGATGATGTAGTTATCGGGGTAGCTGACCATCTCATCGAGTTCACTGCCGAAAAGGCAGTCAACGACATAGCGGCTCTCATTGATGGCCGCCATCATCAGCCGGGGATTGTCAATGATCTCCAGCCCGTTCTGATTGACCAGTTGGTAGTAGGTGTTTTCCCGGCTGCCGTGGTAGATGATCCGGGGAGTCAGGTGGCTGTTCTTCAGCAGAAGATAGGCCAGCATCAGGCCGTAGTTGCCGTTGGCGTTATCGCCAGCCAGGATCAGAATGTCGCGGGCTTCATCGGCCGTAACGATGTTCTGCAGAGCCTGCGCCACCAGAACGGTATAATCCTGCGGGGAGTAGCGCCCCTCGCTGATGTCGCGGCTTTCAATCAAGCGCATCTGTGAACTGCTTACAACTTTCATGTTTCCATCCTGCCTTCTTACTTAATGTTGTGATTATAGAAGCTGCGGTTTTCCAGCGCGAAATTCCGCTGGGTGAATTCCTTCGGTCCCACAGCTGACAATTCCTTTTCGATCATCGTCATCTTGGCGTCAATGTCATCGATGTAGTGCAGCGCCTCAGCCTCAATGGTCGCCGGCAGGACCGGTGAACCGAATTCATGAGCGCCATGGTGAGCCAGCACCATGTGGCGCAGTAACAATACGGCTTCCGAATCGATGGCCAGCTTGTCGGCGGTCTGCTTGATGATGGTCTGGGCAATCGAGATATGGCCGATCAGCTTGCCCTCCAGGGTGTATTCCGTGACCGTGCCATCGGAAAGTTCGATCACCTTGCCGATGTCGTGCAGAAGCACACCGGCGATCAGCAAATCGCGGTTGAGATAGGGGTAGTTGACGATCATCATGTCCGCCAGCTTCAGCATCCCGCAGACGTGGGTCGCCAGACCGCCATAGTATTCATGGTGGTTGCGCACGGCGGCCGCCGAACTGTAGATCTGTTTTTCGTAACAGCGGTAGATGTCGGAGACGATGCGGAAGATGTCCTGATTGTTCAGGGAAGCAATGGCCTCATCGATCATCGCCTTAAGCTGAGCCTGGCTGTAGGGACCGGTCAGGACATATTCGCTCATGTCGATGTTCTCATTGTCCATTTCCTGCACTTCAATGACTTTCAGCTGCAGCTGGTTGCGGTAGGAGATGACTTCACCCCGGACCATGATGACCCGGCCCGGCTTGACGATTTCATTCTGGAAGTCCCGGACATCCCAGAGCTTGCCTTCAATGGTACCGGTATTATCGCGGAAGGTAATGGAAAGATAGGGGGCATTGGCGTTGGTGACCCCGCTCTTGCAGGCGACCACCAGCATCGGTCCGTTGACCTGCATCTTACTGACAAATTCACTGATCTTCATATTCTTCCCCTTCCTGACGGTAGTATTTCTGAATCATTTCATATTCATGGCCTCTGGCCAGCAGATACTGAACCACCTGACTGCGCAGCTTCTGGCCTTGAGCTTTTCTTTCGTATTTCCGGATGGCCTTTTCCAGATCCTTTCGCAGCAGCGCTTCCTCAGCCGCGCTGTCGCTTGGCAGGTCCAGATCCTGCAGGATGGCATCGACATCCTCATAGCCATCGATGATCAGCTGCCGGCGCAGATGAGCCAGCCGCTGGCGGTAGGGACGGCTGCGGTCGCGCTGCCAGATCTTCATCGCCCGGAGCTTTCCCCGCTCCGTTTCCTGGCTGTCGCTGACCTGGCTTAACAGTTGTTGAGCCTTATTCTTTTCAATTCCCCGTCCGGTTAAATTATACAATGTTTTCCGGCGGCCTAACAGTTTATTCTGGTCGCTGTAAAGCTGAGCCGCGGCGGCGTTGTCATCATTGAGATAACCCAGCTGCTTCAGCTGGCTGACGATCTTTTCACCATCTTCTTCCGCCAGACCCTCGATGCGGTCCAGTTTGTTTCTTACTTCTTTTTCGGTATGATCGGCACCGGCCAGAAAACGCAGACAGCGCCGGTAGGCGTAGCAGTAAAGATGCTGGCGGTCCAGCCTAATGACCTGCCGGTCATCCAGCAACTGGCCTTGAGAAAGCGGCTGGGCGAGATAGTCGTCAAGCAGGATCTTAAAGGTGCGCACACTCTCCTCGTCCTCACATTTCAGTGAGACCGTTTCCCCGTCGATTCTGATTGCGGTAACGCTCAGTTCCATCTTATTTTCCCCAGTCTTCCAGCCTTTCCCCTTTTACCAGATAAGCCTTACGGGCCAAAGCGGCCAGTGGATCATCGGAATGGGAATCGGAATAAAACTCCTCGATCTTGCTTTCATCATAGCCCTGCCGGCGCAGCTCGATGACCTTCTGTCCTCTGGAGCAGTTGGGCATTCTCACCTCACCGCTCTTCTTGTCGACATCGGAAGCGATCAGATGGCTGATGCCCAGCCGTTGGCAGGCACCTTCAACCAGAAAGTACGGCGACCCGGAGATCACCAGATCGTCATCGCGCTGTTTCTGACGGTACCACTCATGGACCTTCCCTATATTATTATCCCAGAAATCCGCCAAATCCCTGTCGACATCATCCAGGCAGGGCAGAAAGCGGTAAAGATGCTTCTTCATTTCGGTAATGTCGATGAGCTTCAGCCCATAGAGTACAAAGCCCTTCAGCTGGACCGGAAGGCACTTGAGAATGCCGGGATGACGGCGCAGACAGTAAAAATAGAAATCCGCCGTCGAGTTGCGGTGGTAGATCGTCTTATCAAAATCGTATACGTTCATACGGTAATCATATCACACAATTTCTTTCAAAATCACATTATTTCACATATAGTTTACATAATTGTGTATGATATTGTCTGCTACCATAAAGGTGCAAGTAAAGAGAGTGCTTGCAGAATATTCTCCTTTCTATTTTTGAATATTATATCCCCCTTAAAGAAGATGAGGCAGGACGCGATGTCCTGCCTCATTCTTTTTTATTTCTCGTATCTGGTCTTATGATACTTGATCATCTTATGCCAGCAGCTCCAGCAGACGCCCTCATAGACGTCGTTGCCGCCGATGACCACCTGGTCGCCATCCACGCACACATAGCCCTTTTCATCAAAGCGGGCATTGACCGTGGCCTTGGCGCCGCAGCGGCAGATGCTCTTGATCTCGGTGATCGAATCCGCCAGTTCCAACAGACGCTTGCTGCCGGGGAACAGATGGGTCTGGAAGTCAGCTCTCAAGCCGAAGCACAGTACCGGAATGTCATGCTCGGAAACGATGATGCGCAGATCGTCTACCTGTTCAGGGGTCAGAAACTGACACTCATCGCAAATGATGACATCAATATCCTTAGGACAGCGGGAAAGGATGCTGTCGCCATAGGCGATGACATCCGCCTCAGCCTGCAGACCAATGCGGGACTTCAGGATGGTCGCTCCATCGCGGTTATCGGTCGCCGGCTTGATCAGCCAGACCTTCTTGCCCTTTTCCATGTAGTTGAATCTGGTCATCAGGGCATTGGCGGTCTTGGATGAGTCCATTGCCCCAAACTTAAAATACAGTTTAGCCATTGTGGTTACCTTCTCTCCAGCTAAATTATATCATCCCCTTTGGCCGCTGTGATATAATTTAGCCAGAATAAAAGGAGGTAGTATCATGTCACCAAGACTCAGTCTCATTCTGGTTCCCCTGTGCGGCATTCTGGTGCTTCTCTCTTTGATCGTCATGAGTGTCTTCCATCGGCTGATCAGAAAAGGCGATGAGCTGGACGCTGACCAGCTGCGCCGGACGCGCAGCTTTGCGACCATCATGCTGGCGCTGATCGTCATTGCCCTGACGGCGGTGACCATTTATCTGTTTGTCACCCTGCGGAAGCTGAACCGATGAACAGCTATCTGACCGTTGATATCAGTAAGGATTGCCGGCTGGATGAACTGCTGAGGCAGCAGTTCTTTTTTTCCCGCCATACTCTTTACCTCTGCAAAAAGGAGGGCCGGCTGGTGCTCAACGGCACCGCGGTCCTTCAGGACTGCGACCTGCATCCCGGCGACCGGCTGCTGTTTTACTATCAGAAGGAAGAGCCGCTCAACTGCCGTCCGATCGAATTTGACCTTAAGATCCTCTATGAAGACGACCTGATCCTGGTGGTTGATAAGCCCATCGGCTACATCATCCACTCCGACGGCACCGAGCAGTGCCGCAACGAAAACCCGCAGAACGTCAACAACTTCGTGGCCTGGTATTATAAGAAGACCGGCCAGAAGCACGGCGTCTATAATCTTCACCGGCTGGACCGCGATACTTCCGGCTGTCTGCTCTACTGCAAGGAAAGCCTTATGGTCGCCTGTTTTTCCCACGCCATGGAGACCAAGGCCATTAAGCGGACCTACCTGGCGAAAGTTGAAGGGATCATGCGCAAGTCCAGGATCATCGATAAGCCCATTGGCCGGGACCGCCATGTCTCCAACCGCTTCCGCGTTTCCGCTACCGGAAAAGCCGCCCGCACTGAGGTGACACCGCTGAAGCACGATAAGACCTCAACGCTGGTTGAATGCCGGCTGGCCACCGGCCGGACCCATCAGATCCGCGTTCACCTGGCTTCCATCGGCCATCCGATCGTCGGAGATGTGCTGTATGGGGCAAAGGAAAACAAGAGGCTGATGCTGCACTCCCATAAGGTGGAGTTCTTCAGTCCTCTTGTCAATGAAATGATCACGGTAACCTGTCCGGCTGAGGACAGCTTTACTCTTTAACGGCCCAGCTTGGCGTACTCTTGCCCCGGCGCAGGATGACCGACTTCTGGAAATCCGTCTGGTTGAGGAATTCCAGAATGCGCAGAGTCTCATCTTCCGTGCATCCGGCCAACAGTTTTACTTCGATGTCCTTCTTCAGGATGTCAGCGCAGACGACCATGGCATCAACGCGGGAAGTGTTGAGCGAGCCGACATAGACACTGATCCTCTCATTTGAATTGTCGTCCCCCAGTGTACCGTAGTCTACCGGGTAGATGAGATTGTTGTAGACAGCATGCGTGCTGCCCTTGGGATTGTTGATCGTCAGATCGCTGGAAAGAAACAGCGTATCGACTTTCTGCCAGAAATAGGCGTTATTTTCAAACTCCACGGTTTTCACCTCCCGAGCCATAATGGTATTATATATGTCCGCTGATTTTTATACAAGTTAAAAAACTGAACACGATAAGTTGCCGTTGTTGACTGAAACTTCAAAAAGCATTGTCATGACAGTCTTTTTTATTCTTTCACGCCACTGTAAATTTTTCTTTTTTTATTGGAAAATTTATCAGAAATTCCCTCAGCGAGCGATAGTTCAGCCAAGGCGGGGAAACATGCTATAATGGTCTTGCAAGATATCCGGAGGTATAATATGGATCCAAAACAGAAAGCAAGAGATTTTCTGGCCAGATACAGACAGCTGCCAGAAGACGTTGACCTGAACAAGTGCCTGGAAGGCATGCTGCAGGAAATGAAGCAGGGCCTGGAAGGCTCGCAGTCATCGCTGATGATGATTCCCACCTACCTGTCCGCCAACGGCGCCGCCAAGCTGGGCGAGCCGGTCATCGCCATCGATGCCGGCGGCACCAACCTGCGTACGGCTCTGGTCTGCTTCGATGAAAACGGCAAGATGCAGGTCAGTCAGCTGGCCAAGCAGCCGATGCTGGGCGTGGAAAGACAGATGAGCTGGGAAGAATTCATCGAAGGCATCTGCCTTCTGGTAAAGCCCCTGCTCAAGCAGGCTGACAAGATCGGCTTCTGTTTCTCCTTCCCCTGTGAGATCCAGCCCGATAAGGACGGCAAGGTCATCCGCTTCAATAAGGATGTCAAGATCACCGGCGCTGAAGGCCGGATGCTGGGCAGCGACATGAAGAAGTGGTTCAGGGATAACGGCATGGAAAAGGAGATCTCCATCGCCGTTCTCAACGATACCGTAGCTACCCTGTTAGGCGGGCCGGCCATCCGCGACATCCGGGCCGTTGACGGCCAGATCGGCCTGATCGTCGGCACCGGTTCCAATACCGCCTACAGCGACAGCTATCAGAACATCACCAAAGCTCATCTGGAAGGGGACGGCTCAATGATCATCAACATGGAATCAGCCGGATTTGACCGCTTCGAAATGGGTGAGTTTGAAAAACGCATGGATGCCGCCAGTTCCAGCCCGGGTGTTCACCCGCTGGAAAAGTGCATCTCCGGTCTCTATCTGGGCCATGTCATCGGTCAGACCCTGTTGCAGGCCAGCAAGGAAGGCCTGTTCTCCCCGGATAATAAGATTGCCGAACTGCCGGAATTCTCAATGGCCAGAGTCGATGCCTTCCTGCGCAACCCCTATGGCAATAACCTTCTGGCTAACGCCTGCGGCAATGAGGAAGACGTTGAATTAATGTATCAGTTCATCGAACAGGCTCTGGACCGGGCGGCCCGTCTGATCACCGTCAACCTGGCGGCCTGCATCGTCAAGATGGATGGCGGCCGCAAGGCTTCGGCACCGGTGCGCATCGTTGCCGAAGGCACCACCCTGCTGAAGGGTTACAGTTATTTTGCCAGACTTGATTACTGGATGCGCCGGTTCGTCAATGAAGAACTGGGCCGTCATTACCAGTTCGTCACCGCTGATGACGCCAATCTGGCCGGCAGCGCCATTGCCGTACTGCTCAACAGTTAATCAAAGAATTCATATACGAGATTCAGGGAAGGCCGCGGCCTTCCCTTTCTCTTCCGGCAGGACAGTTGTGCTATAATTCAATAAAAGGAGTCAGTCATCATGTTAAGCAAAAAGGTGGTCATCAAGGACAAGGAAGTCGTCGCCATTGAGGAATTTCCCTTAGGGCAACTGCAGCCGGGCGAGTGCCGCATCCAGACAGCGTACTCTCTGATCAGTGCCGGGACCGAGCTTTCCCGGGTCTTTAAATTGAAGGAAGGGGCATCCTATCCGGCCTATCCCGGCTATTGCAGCACCGGAACCGTTCTGGAAAGCCGGATCGAAGGCTTTGAAGCCGGTAATCACGTCCTTTTCAGCGGGCCGCATGCCAGTCTGCACAACTTTGACCCTCAGAAAAGTGACGGTTCAATTCTCTACAAGCTGGACCGCAATACAGACATGAAAAAGGCCCCCTACATGGTCATGGGCTGGATCGCCCTCAACGGCATCCTGCCGGCTGAGGTCAAATTAGGTGATACCGTGGTCCTGTTTGGCTTAGGCACTCTGGGCATCATCACCGCCCTGTATTACCAGATGGCCGGCTGCCGGCTGATCGCCCTGGAGCCAAGTGAGACCCGGGCCAGACTGGCCCGCCAGGCCGGGGTCAGGGAAGTAATCTGCTGCCCGGCTGACCAGCAGCTGAGCCGCCTGACTGAACTGAGCCTCACGGATGGGGCCGACATCGCCATTGACGCTACCGGCATTTCCGCCTGCATTGAAAAGGCCATTGCGATCACCGGCAAGAACGGACAGGTGGTGCTGCTCGGTTCGCCCCGGCAGCCCTATCAGACCAATGCCTCGGCGTCCTTCTACGCCGTTCATTCCAAGATGCTTAAGATCATCGGCGCTCTTAACCGCCGCTACAGTTTTGAGCCGCAGCCGGGCAGCCGTATCAGCATGAAACGCTATCTCGGCTACCTTGAAGGGCTCATTAATGATGGCAGTTTACCGGTGGAACTGTTCACCAGCCATCAGATCAAACCTGATGCTGATGAACTCCTTCAGGCCTATCGCGGCTTGATGTACGATAAGGACAACTACACCGGAGTCATCATAAATTGGTAAATCATCCCCTCATTACATCAATCAGGACGGACAGAAATGCCCGTCTTTTAATGAGGATCTTCGGCAAACAAAAAGCCCTCCTGTCTGTTGTCCTTGCAGAAGAGCAATTATTCTCTCCACGTTATCCCTTTCAAGTTAAGCCAGTAACTCTTCCGGATAACGGTCGATGATCTTTTCCATTTTTTCCTCACTGACATGATTTTTTATCAGTTTATAGGCAGGAAAACACTTTAGTTCGTTGTTTGTTTCCATGGGCAAAATCTCCTTTCAATGATCAGGCCTGCCGGAACAGGCAGGCCTTGCATTTTCATTCAAACTAGAAATCCAGATTCCTCGGGGTACGGGGGTAGGAGAGAACGTCACGGATGTTTTCCATACCGGTGAGATACATCAGCAATCTTTCAAAGCCGACACCGAAACCGGAATGCTTGCAGCAGCCGTATTTTCTCAAATCGAGATACCACTGCAGGCTCTTGACCGGCACGTGCATTTCATTCATGCGCTTAAGCAGCACATCATAGCGCTCTTCTCTCTGTGAACCGCCGCACAGTTCGCCAACCACCGGCATCAGCAGGTCGGTAGCCGCGACCGTCTTATCATCATCGTTCAGCCGCATGTAGAAGGCTTTGGCTTCCTTGGGATAGTTCATGACGAAGACCGGTCCATGCTTTTCGGTCAGGTACTTCTCATGCTCGGTCTGGATGTCCATGCCCCAGAAGACCTTGTTTTCAAACTGGCTTTCCACTTCCTTGAGTTCCTTCAGGGCATCTTCATAGTTGATGCGGGCAAAGGGAGTATTGAGGACATGATTCAGCCTTTCCTTGAGGGTCTTATCGATCATGTTATTGAAGAATTCCATTTCTTCCGGGCAGTTGTCAAAGACGTAGTCAATGCAGTACTTGACCATGTCTTCCATCAGGTTCATGTCGTCTTCCAGATCGGCAAAAGCGATTTCCGGCTCGCACATCCAGAATTCGTTGGCATGCTTCTTGGTGTTGGAGTTCTCCGCCCGGAAGGTCGGTCCGAAGGTGTAGACATCGCGGAAGGCCAAAGCGTAGGCCTCGACGTGCAACTGGCCGGAAACGGTCAGGGAAGCGCGCTTGCCGAAGAAGTCCTCTTCGTACTTGTCGTCCGTCCGGGTAGTTACCGTAAACACCTCGCCGGCACCTTCAGCGTCGTTGCCGGTGATGATCGGGGTATGAACGTAGACGAAGCCCTGATCCTGGAAGAATTCGTGAATGGCCATCGCCAGAGTGCTTCTGACTCTGAAGACAGCGGAGAAGGTATTGGTGCGCGGGCGCAGGTGCGCCAGTTCACGCAGATACTCAAAGGAGTGCCTCTTCTTCTGCAGCGGGTAGTCAGCGGTACATTCGCCTTCCACCTGGACTTCAGTCAGTTCCAGTTCAAAGGGCTGCTTGTTTTCCGGAGTAAGCTTGAACTTGCCGACGACCGTCAGGGCCGTTCCGGTCAGGCAGTGGCCGAGCTGTTCAAAGTTCTCCAAAGCCGGGGTATAGACCAGCTGGCAGTTTTTGAAGTAAGTGCCGTCATTAAGCTCAATGAAGCCGACCGAACCGTTATTGCGGTTGGTGCGTACCCAGCCCTGCAGCTGAACATACTGCAGGCCGTCAAGCTGCATCACATTGTTAGCTCTGACCAGTTCAAACAGTTCTCTGATCGTCATGAATTCAAACATACATTTTCCTCCTTAAAAAACAAAACACTCCCTGTGCAAGGAGCGATTCTTTACCGCGGTACCATCCTACTTTGTTCTCTTTGCCTTAACGCGGCGTCCTCGGGACCGTCTACTCGTTTCCTTTCTCCGGTCCGACTCGCAGAGCGTTCTCCTGAAGAGGGGTAACTGAAGCGCTCACACCGTCCGCTTCTCGCTGAGTTGTTCCCGTTTCTTCGGATTCTCTGTTCTCAGTCTTTGAATTTCTTGATCGTATTGGCTTCGAATACCAGTTCCTGAATGTTGGCGATGACATCAACGCTCTTGATGATCATGCCCTTGGGGGCCCTGATATGCATGTGGGTGAAGTCCAGAATTCCGATGATGCCGGCCTCCTTTAGGCGGTCGACGATCGGCTGGGCATCGCCGTTAATGGCCAGAATGGCCAGGTTGCATTCAGCCGGCATCTTCTCTTCCAGCTGATCGATGGAATAGACATCAATGCCCTTGATCTTCTTGCCGATCAGGTTGGGGTCGATGTCGAAGGCCATGACTATCTCACCAACCACGTAATCCCAGCGGTTGTAGTTGAGCAGGGCCTGACCGAGGTTGCCGACACCGATCAGGATGATCTTCTCATCAAAGCCGGTTCCCAGCACCTCGTTGAAGATGGAAATAAGATTGTCCACGTCATAGCCATACCCCTGCTTGCCGAAGCGACCGATCAGGGAGAAATCCCGCCTGATGGTTGTGGAGGGGATGTTGACGTATTCACTCAGCTGCGGCGACAGGATCCTCTTGACGCCCTGAGCGGACAGTTTGCGCAGTGCCTTCAGATAGATCGGATAGCGCTGCATGGTTGCTTTTGGTACAATAGTCGCTTTATTCATGTTCATCACGTGTTAAGTTTAGCATAACCCGCTTAACTTGTGAACATTCTTTTTCTTTTTAACAAACTTCCGCTAATTTCCGGCCAGATTTGCCGGGTCATAGTATTCGTCATAGTTTTCGTAAATGTAAAGGTGCTTGTATTTCAAAATTCTGGTCACCGCAGCGTCAACTACCGCAATGTCAAGCTGGCCGTTTTCCACCCGCTGCTTAAGCTCATTGAAAAGCTTCAAGGCGTCCTTCGGACACAGCAGCAGATCGCATCCGGCTTCCAGAGCCGCCTGAGCGATGTCGGCATCGGTTTTATAGATGCTGTTGGAAAGGCCGTTCATCTGCAAAGAATCGGTGATCACCAGGCCCTCAAAGCCCATCTTCTGACGCAGAATGCCGGTGATGACGTCCTTGTCCAGGGTTGCCGGAAGCAGGTAATGCTTATCAGTCTGTTGATGCAGGTCGTGCAGGGCAATGTGGCCGACCATGATGGCCCGGCCGCCAGTGGCGATGGCCCGGGCAAAGGGGACCAGTTCAAACTGCTCAATTTCCGCCATCTTACGGAAGTTGATGGCCAAAGCCTTATGGGAATCCTCAACGGAAGAACCGTGGCCGGGGAAGTGCTTGTAGACTGCCATGACGCCCTGACTCTGCAGACCTTCCGCCACCGCGTTGGCCATTTCCGATACCAGCTTGGCGTCAGCGCCGAAACTGCGGGTGGAGACGATCTTATTGCCGCTGCGAATGTTGATGTCGGCTACCGGAGCGAAGTCCATATTGATGCCAAAGACCCGGCACATGGCCCCGATCTTTTCGCCGATCTGGCGGGCGTATTCAACATCGCCCTTATTACCCACCGTCAGCATTGATGGGATCTCATAGGTCGGATACTTGCTGTCCTTCAGGTTATGAATGCGCTGGACCTTGCCGCCTTCCTCATCGCAGCCGATGAAAAGGGGGATTTCTACTCTTTCCTTGATGGCTCTGACCAGCTTAAGGGTTCTCTCGTAATCCGAGAAATTCTCCCCGAAAAGGATGAAGCCGCCGGGCTGAATGGTCGTTAACAGGCTGTCCAGTTTTTCATCCATTGCCTTATGGCGATATTCGATGAAAAGCAGCTGGCCGATCTTCTGATCAAGGGTCATCATCTGTTCTTCAATGTAGTATTGTCTGTCCATCAGCTCACCGCGTCCTTCCCGATGGTCAGCCTGCAGTTCGCTCTTCTTCTGACAGCCGCAGGGAAGGCAGCTGAGCAGGCACAGGACGGCAAATAACAGTTTCTTCATCTTACTCCGTTCCCGGCATCTCCAACGAGGCGTCAGCCGCGATGTCATAGCCGGCTCTGATGCCCTTGTTATAGGCGACATAGCCGGAAGCCCCGATCATGGCCGCGTTATCGGTGCAGCAGGATAAGGGCGGAATGATGTATTTTACCTGCGGATGTTTCCGCATCTTTTCCACGACGATCTCCCTTAACCGGGAGTTGGCGGCAACGCCGCCGGCCAGAACCAGCTGGCGTACCTCATATCGCTGCAGGGCCAGTTCAACCCGCTCCCATAAAGCGCCTAAGGCGGTCTCCTGGAAGGAGGCACACATGTCGGCTACATTCAGCTGCTCGCCGTTTCTTTCCAGGCGGTTGATGTACTGCATGACCGCGCTCTTAAGCCCGCTGAAGGAGAAGTCCAGTTCATTTTCGGTCTTCGGTTTGGGAAGCCGGTAGACCGGTTTGCCTTCCTTAGCCAGCTTGTCGATCTTGGGACCGCCGGGATAGGGAAGGTTGAGGACCCGTCCGACCTTGTCATAGGCTTCACCAACGGCGTCGTCATTAGTGGTACCGATGACGTTGAAGTCGTAGTCTTCCTTCATCAGTACCAGTTCGGTGTGACCGCCGGAAACCACCAGGGCCAGAAGAGGGAACTTCAGTTCGCCCACAAAGGCATTGGCATAGATGTGTCCGGTCAGATGCTGGACCGGGATTAAGGGCTTATGATAGGCCAGAGCCAGCGTCTTGGCCGCCAGCACGCCGACGTGCAGGGAACCGATCAGACCCGGCCCCTGGGTAAAGGCAATACCGTCAACATCGCTGACGGAAATGCCGGCCTGCTTCAGGGCTTCAGAGATGACGACCGAGATGTTTTCCACATGGATGCGGCTGGCCACTTCGGGGACAACGCCGCCGTAAAGGGTGTGGACATCGATCTGACTGGCCACGACATTGGACAGTATTTCCCTGCCATTGCGGACAACGGCACAGGCTGTTTCATCACAGCTTGATTCGATTGCCAGCAGTGTTACATCTTTTTCCATTTTCATATACCCCTCATCATCAGATAAGCGTCCTCATAGCCATCGCCCTTGCGGTAGTAGCCCGGTCGGGTATTGATGACTATGAAGTCAAAGTGTTCATATAGACCGATCGCTGGCTGGTTGGATTGACGGACCTCCAGCGATATGTTTTCGCAATTGTGATTTCTGGCCTGCTGGACCAGATGCTGCATCAGCGTGGCGCCCTGATGGCTGTGCTGATGCTCTTTGGCCACCGCGATGGTTGCGATCTCCGCCCGTTCAAAGATGATCCAGAGATCGTAATAGCCGATGATCTTGCCCTGGAGCTCCAGAACCCAGAGTTCAGCGTAGGGATTTTCATTGAGCTCATAGAGATACTGATCGCGGTTCCAGGCCCCATCCGGAAAGCAGACTTCTTCAATGGCCAGCACCTCGTCCAGGTCACTGACCTTCATCTTTCTGATCATTTCAGATACTCTTTCCGGCTCTTGAAGTATTCCGGAGCCAGCCGGTCTACGTCTTCTTCCTTCTGCCAGTAAGGCTTCAGGGCAAAGAAGTTCCCGGCTAGTTGTTCGTAATGATCGGTCTGACCAAAGAGATGGAGGTCACCGATCAGTTCACACCGGCACTCTTCCAGCAGTTTTCCGATCTCTTCATTAGTCATGATTTCCTCAGGCTGCAGCGCCTGGCCGGCGCAATAGCGGCCAACATAACAGCGCTTGGCCCGGGCGTCCATCAGTACCAGACAGTCTTTCAGACCGGCATAAAGCTGCAGGGTGGAAAGAGTATGGACCGTCTTTGCGGTGATCGAACCCAGAACCTTGGCCACCGTCATACCGATGCGCACGCCGGTATAGGATCCCGGTCCCCGGGTCACCACGATGTCTGAAATATCTTCAATGGTCAGCGCGTTGCGCTTAAGCAGTTCATCCATCTGACCGATGATGTATTCCGACTGCTGCTTGAAGCAGTCCAACTGAATGGCATCCACGACGCCTTCATCATTCATCAAAACGATCAAAAGAAACAGATGAGATGTATCAATTCCTAATGCGTGCATAACTGCTCCACGATCCTTTCATTCTCTTCTCCCTTACCCCTAATGACCAGCGTCCGGCTGTCATCATCATTGATGGAAAACTCAATGTCGATGCACTCTTGGGGCAACATGTCAGCGATGAAATTCGACCACTCGATGACGCAGACACCATCGCCGCCGATGTATTCCTCAAAGCCCAGATCCTGGTCCAGACCTTCCAGGCGGTAGGCGTCGATGTGATACAGCGGCAGCCGGCCCTGGTAAATCTTCAGGATGGTAAAGGTCGGGGAGGTCACTTTTCGGCTGACGCCTAACCCCTTGGCCAAGCCCTGGGTAAAGGTCGTCTTACCGGCTCCCAGCTGACCGGAAAGGGTCAGCAACGCGCCGGCTGACAGAAAAGAAGCCAGCCTTTCCCCCAGCTGACGGGTCTGTTCAGCGCTGTCAGTAATCAGTCTTGCTTCCTTCATTTTTCTCACCGCCTTCATTATAGACCAAAAAGGCGAAAAGTGAACAGCAGGAAAGCCGCAGAAAAGACCGGTGAAAAACCGGTCCTTCACTCTTCAGTTAAGCGTCTGGGGATAGTCAAGCACCACAATCTCATCCTGCAGTTCATCGGAAAGCTCCAGCGTATCAGTCGTCAGCCACAAAACCTTGTCAAACTGCCGGGTAAACTCGCCCACCTCGCTCAGCACTTCATAACCCAAAGCTCCCTCGCGGTAGTGCATCGGGATGGTAATGCGGGGCCTTAGCTGGCTGACGATCCGGGCCGCCTGCCTGGCGTCAATGGTGAAATGGCCACCCACCGGAATCATCAGTACGTCGAGGTCCTGAAGCATTCCAATCTGCTCCCCGGTCAGTGAGCAACCCAGATCGCCCAGATGAGCGATCCGGTAGCCCTCAGCAGTAAGCAGGTGGATGGTATTGGGACCCCGCTTTTCGCCCAGGCAGTCATCGTGATAGCTTTCCAGCTTTTCCACTTCAAATTCGCCCCGGATCTGCGGCAAGAGTCTGACGCAGCCCACGGCGTTATGGTCATGGTGGTTGTGGGAGCACAGCACCATGTTGGCCTGCTCCCTTAGCGGCCGGTAGCCGGGAACAGAACCGTCCTCATAGGGGTCAATGATGACCGCTTCATCATTGCCGGTTATCTTGAAACAGGCATGTCCTAACCATTGGATGATCATTGTTCTTCTCTCCTTCATTTTCTTAAGATGATTATACTATATTAATATTGATTTTTACGATTTGTGTTGTAAAACCGGCCCCCTTATGATAAGATACAACCGAATTGAGGGAGTAACTGGCACACTAGTGCGGTATGTCACCAACACGGAGAGAATCCTGGCATATCTTAAATAGTGAGACTCAATACAGTGTTTACTGTGTTGAGTACAATTCTCAGGCACAGTACTGAGTTTTTTATTATCTAGGAGGTAATATGAGTTACTATTACAAGGAAACTGAAGAAGTTCTGAAGGAGGTTGACTCGTCACCGGAAGGTCTCAGCAGCCAGCAGGTTGCCGAAAGAGTCGCCAAATACGGTAAAAACAAGCTGGATGAGCCTCCCAAGAAGACGCTCCTACAGCGATTCTTCTCCTCGCTGGCTGATCCGATGATCATCATGCTGCTGGTGGCTGCCGGTATCTCAACCGCTACCACCATTTACCAGAATGTCGCTCTGGGTGCTGACGAGTCCTACGCTGACCTGTTCATCATCCTGGCTGTCGTTACCATCAACACCATCCTCGGTGTCGTTCAGGAATCCAAGGCTGAGGAAGCCATTGCCGCCCTGAAGGAAATGACCGCCGCCACCAGCAAGGTGCTGCGCGACGGGCAGCAGACAGTCGTCAAGAGTGAAGATGTCACCATCGGCGATGTCATCATTCTGGAAGCCGGCGATGCCGTTCCGGCGGACTGCCGGGTGCTGGAAAGCCACTCCCTGAAGCTGGAAGAAGCCGCTCTGACCGGTGAAAGCGTACCGGTCAATAAGATGGTCGATGCTCTGATGATGAGAAGCGACAATAAGGAAGTACCCTTAGGTGACCGCTCCAACATGATCTATTCCGGTTCCACCGTCGTCTACGGCCGCGGCAGCGCTGTCGTCGTCGGCATCGGCATGGACACCGAAATGGGCAAGATCGCTACCGCTCTGAATGAAGCGGAAGACGAGACCACCCCGCTGCAGCGAAAGATGGCGGAGCTGTCCAAGGTTCTTACCAAGCTGGTCATCGGCATCTGCGCCTTCGTCTTCGTCTTCGGTGTTGGCCGTGAGCTGTTATTCTCCGGCGACAGCGGTGCTGACGTCTTCTCCGTCGTTCTTGACACCTTCATCATTGCCGTCGCGCTGGCTGTTGCCGCCATTCCGGAAGGCTTACCGGCCGTAGTTACCATTATCCTTTCCATCGGCGTCACCGCCATGAGCAAGCGCAACGCGCTGATCAGAAAACTGACCGCCGTTGAGACCCTGGGCTGCACCCAGATCATCTGTTCCGATAAGACCGGCACCCTGACCATGAACCGGATGACCGTCGTCGATTCCTTCGGTACCGCTGATTCCCTGCTGGCCGGAGGCATGGCACTGTGTTCCGATGCCAAGATCGCCGATGGTGAGCCGCAGGCAGTCGGCGAACCGACCGAAGCCGCTCTGGTCAACTATGCCGCCCACAAATACAAGATGCCTTCTTCCCTGCTGGATGCCGAACATCCGCGTGAGGGTGAAGCACCGTTTGATTCCCTGCGTAAGATGATGTCCGTCGTCGTCAAGGACGGCGATTCCCACCGTCAGTACACCAAGGGAGCCAATGAGATCGTGCTTAACCTCTGTACCCGTTATCTTGATGAGAACGGCGAAGTCAAGCCGATGACCGAAAAATATCGCACGACTGTCAACGCCAAGGCCAAGGAATTTGCCGACCGCGCCTTGCGTGTGCTCGGTCTGGCCTACCGCGACTATGATAAGCTACCCACCAGCTTTGAAGCTGAAGATCTGGAAAAGGACATGATCTATGTCGGCTTCCTGGGCATGATCGACCCCTGCCGTAAGGAAGTCTACGGGGCCATCAAGGAATGTGAACAGGCCGGTATCCGTCCGGTCATGATCACCGGCGACCACATCGATACCGCCGCCGCCATCGGCAAGGACCTGGGTATCATTACCGATTCTTCTCAGGCTATGGTTGGTCACGAGCTCGACTCACTCAGCGATGAAGAACTGGTGGAAACCGTTAAGAGAGTTTCTGTCTTCGCCCGTGTTCAGCCGGAACACAAGACCAGAATCGTCCGGGCCTTCAAGTCGATGGGCTACATCTGCGCCATGACCGGCGACGGCGTCAATGACGCTCCCAGCATCAAGGCCGCTGACATCGGCATTGGCATGGGCATCACCGGTACTGACGTTACCAAGGGTGTTGCCGACATGGTTCTAGCGGATGACAACTTCGCGACCATCGTCAACGCCGTTGAAGAAGGCCGTAAGATCTACGACAATGTCCGTAAGGTCATTCAGTTCCAACTGTCAACCAACATGTCTGAAGTTCTTACCATCTTCACTTCCTCACTGTTAGGAATCAACATTCTCTCTGCCGCTCACCTGTTATGGATCAACATGGTCACTGACAGCGCTCCGGGTCTGGCCTTGGGCATGGAAAAGGCCGAAAGCGATCTGATGACCAGAAAGCCGAGAAGCTCATCCGAAAGCGTCTTCGCTCACGGTGCCGGCATCGACATGATCCTGCAGGGCATCTATATGGCCGCTCTGGTTGTCTCTTCGTTCTTCATCGGTGTCTACCTGGAGAAGGGCTACATCAATATGGCTGAGCTGATGGCTGAAGGTTCAGCTGACGGTATGACCATGGCCTTCCTCACCTGCAACTTCGTAGAGATGTTCCATGCCGTATCCATGCGGACTCAGAGAGGCAACATCCTTAAGCTTAAGCACTTCAACTGGTGGCTGCTGGGTGCCTTCATCCTGACCACCCTGCTGACCTGCACGGTCATCTATGTACCATTCCTCAAGGACCTCTTTGGTGTAACCGCCATTTCCTTCAAGGAGTTTGCGATCGCCTTCGGACTTGCCTTCAGCGTTCTTCCGGTACTGGAGATCTTCAAGGCCTGCTTCCGGGCAGCCCATCACCGCAGAAAGCGTTTGAGAGAACAGCAGCAGCACTAATCATTAAAAGCGGCTCCGGCCGCTTTTCTTGTGCGACGGGAAGCTTTTAAGATTGAAAGAGATTTCCCAAGTGGGGTAAAATGTATTTTAGAGTTTGAAAGTACATCAGCATTATCCGGGAGGCTGCCTTCCGCTTTCGCTGATTCAGGGAGGATTATTATGCCAAAGGAACATTCAACCAATCCCGAATATGTTGAACAGCTGGTCCAGCTATTAGCTGAGGACATTTCCGCTGAAGAACTGGAAAAGATCATCACCGATTACCATGCCTGTGACATCGCCGATGCTCTGGAAAAACTGACCCACGATCAGCGCGAGAAGATCTATAGTGTCGTCAACGATGAGGAACTGGCGGAGATCTTCGCCTATCTGGAAGATGTTGGCCAGTACATTGAGGAACTACCGATCGAAAGAGCCGCGGAAGTGGTCTCCTGGATGGACTCCGATGATGCGGTTGACGTTCTGGAGGAAATTGACGATACCATTGAGGACAAGATCGTTGACCTGATGGATGACGAATCCTCCGAAGACGTCAAACTGATCCAGTCCTATGATGACAAGGAGATCGGCTCAAAGATGACGACCAACTATGTCGTCATTCACAATAACATGACCGTCAAGCAGGCCATGCGCTCACTGGTGGAACAGGCTGAGGAAAACGACAACATTTCTACTCTTTACGTACTTGATGATAACGATAAATTCTACGGGGCAATAAGCCTGCCGGATCTGATCATTGCCCGGGCCAATACGCCACTAGAAAGCATCATTACCAATTCCTATCCGACCGTCTACGATCACGAGAAGATCAGCGATCTGCTCTCCGACCTGCAGGACTACGCGGAAGATTCCTTCCCAGTTCTCGATAAGGACGATCACATCCTCGGCGTCATTACCGCTCAGGACATCATTGAAGCCACTGACGAAGAGTTAGGTGAAGACTATGCCAAGCTCGCCGGTCTTACCGGAGAGGAAGACCTGCATGAAAAGACCCTGACCTCTGTCAAGAAGCGCATTCCCTGGCTGATCGTCTTACTGGTATTAGGCTTAGGCGTCAGTTCCGTAGTCGGCACTTTCGAGCATGTCGTTGACCTGATCCCGCTATTGGTCTGCTTCCAGTCGCTGATTCTGGACATGGCCGGTAACGTCGGCACCCAGTCGCTGGCGGTCACCATCCGCGTGCTTACCGATGAGGAGCTGACCGGCAAGGACAAGCTGGGATTGGTCTTCAAGGAGATCCGGGTCGGTCTGTTCAACGGTCTGATCTTAGGCGCCATGGTCATCACCTTCATCACCGGCTACATCATGCTGGCCAAGGGCCAGCCCTTCCACCACAGCATTCTGATTTCCCTGTGCGTAGCCGCTGCTCTGGTGCTGGCAATGCTGATAAGCAGTTTCATCGGCACCATCGTGCCGCTGTTCTTCCATAAGATCAACGTCGACCCGGCCGTTGCTTCCGGACCGCTGATTACCACCATCAACGACCTGGTCGCCGTCGTCAGCTACTACTCGCTGGCCTGGCTGTTACTGGTTGAAATCTTCAAGTTATATTAATAACCATAGCGTTGCAGGTCGTATCCTGCCGCAGTTAGTCAGCAATGACATATTCAACGGCCTGTCCAGACAGGCCGTTTTTAAGTACATTAAAGAATTGTTACAAGTAGTTCGGATAATGACTTAAGTCGTCCTGGCATCATCATGCTTCTAGCCTGAGATTTTAAAGGAGTCGGTAGACATAAAACAAGCTGTCAGGGTATATCGTGTATGGTTGAAAGGCAAATGACCTGAAAACCAGCCAAAGCATTATATTTTGAAGTAATATTTACTTCTTCATATTTGTATTTTTTAAACGGCTAAATGCAATTAATCTGTATTTTTTCAAGGGAAGAAATAGATTTATTTGTTCTTCTAAGTTGCACAGTACTTTCCAAATGTGTCCTTACACGTCTGAACAAACATATTTAGGTCTTAAACTAACTCCTCACCTGTCTTTTTGCCCGCGACTACTCTGACAAATTGCCTGAGGTAACTCCCCTAAAAAAGACCAAAGGCAACAACCCTTGGTCTTAATTAATCATTATATCCGCTGTTTTCCTATTTAACAGTAGCGTGGATGAGGTCGAGGACTTCCTCAGCCGTGCAGCACTGCAGGGCTTTGTCAGCCAGTTTCTTCATTTCCTCATAACAGACGCTGTTGGCGACCTTTCTGGCTCTCAGAACGCTGGTTGCGCTCATGGAGAACTCATCCAGGCCTAAGCCCATCAGTACGCTGATGGCATCGGGTTCGCCGGCCATTTCACCGCACATGCCGCACCACTTGCCTTCCTTATGAGCGCCGTCAATGGTCATCTTGATGAGCTTCAGGATGGAGGGGTTGAACGGCTGATAGAGGTAGGATACCTTTTCGCTCATACGGTCAGCCGCCATCGAGTACTGGATCAGGTCATTGGTGCCGATGGAGAAGAAGTCAGCTTCCTTGGCAAACTGATCAGCCAGAACGGCCGCGGCCGGGATTTCGACCATCATGCCGACTTCGATGTCTTCACCGATCTTGACGCCTTCAGCGACCAGCTTGGCCTTTTCTTCCTCAAAGACCTTCTTGGCTTCCCGGAATTCGCCTAAGGTGGCGATCATCGGGAACATGATCTCCAGCTTGCCGTAAGCGCTGGCTCTGATCAGGGCTCTCAGCTGGGTGCGGAAGATGTCCTTACGGTCCAGGCACAGTCTGATAGCCCGGTAGCCCAGGAAGGGGTTCATTTCCGGATCGATGGGCAGATAGGGCAGCTTCTTGTCGCCACCGATGTCCAGGGTACGGACAACAACCGGCTTGGGATTCATGGCTTCCAGAACCTTCTTATAGGCCTGATACTGCTCTTCTTCGGTTGGCAGAGCCTGAGCATTCATGTACAGGAATTCGGTACGGTACAGACCGACACCCTCGGCGCCATTGGCGATGACGCCTTCGACATCATTGGGGGTACCGATATTGGCAACTAACAGAACCTTATGGCCGTCAGTCGTGCAGCTCTTGGCATCCTTGAGGACCTTGAGCGCTTCAACTTCTTCACGATAGGCTTCGGCTTTCTTCTGATATTCTGCAATGGTTGCCTCATCAGGATTGATCAGCAGTTCACCCTTGATGGCATCCAGGATCAGGGTATCGCCGTGCTTGACTTCACTCATGACATGCTCGATGCCGACGATGGCCGGGATCTCCAGGCTTCTGGCCATGATGGCGGAGTGGGAGGTACGGCCGCCGACTTCAGTAGCGAAGCCCTTGGTGTACTTCTTATTTAGCTGGGCGGTATCGGAAGGCGTCAGGTCGTGAGCTACGACGATGCTTTCCTCATCGATCAGCGACAGGTCAGCGATCTTGACGCCGAGGATGTGATACTTGATTCGGGTGGTAACATCGCGGATGTCCGCGGCTCTTTCTCTCATGTATTCATCATCGAGAGACTCAAACATGGCAATGTAATTGCCGGCTACCTTGTCAAGAGCGTAGTCGCAGTTGACCTTTTCGTTTTCACACATCATCTTGACTTCAGAAGCCATGGCCGGGTCTTCGGCAACCATCAGATGGGCGTCAAAGATGGCCAGTTCCTCATCGGAAAGCCGTCCGGTGGCCGCTTCCTTGATGTGCTGGATATCCTGCTTGCTCTGCTCGAGGGCAGCTTCAAAGCGGGCATATTCGGCTGCCGGATCGCAGCCTTCCTTTTTCTCAATTATGATTTCCGGTGTCTCGAGTTTATAGGCCTTGGCAATGGTAATACCGCTGCTGGCCGCAATACCTTTTAACATATTTATCCTCCTGTGTTCATATGTTATCTGTTAAGTTAATCTTATCATTTATACCCTGCCATTTCAAGCGACGGACGAATTCCGTCATGGCCCGTTTCTTGAGCCGGTAATAGGTCGTCCGGGAATAGTAGAGCATCCACCAGTTATGCGGAGCCCGGTCCACATACTCTCTTTCCAGGATGAACTGATACTCTTCACAAAGGCAGGACATCACATAGTTTACGCACTGATAAAACCGGAAGTTCTCATCGCTTTCCCTAAGGGTAAAGCTGATGAAAGCTGTCCGGTTATACAGTTCAAATACTGATCTGACTCTTTCATCCAATTCTCTGAATTCCATAAATACCCCTCTTTTCGCACTCCAATATAATACCGGAGCCTCTTAATACCCTTATTCTTTCCCAAATGGAAGAAAAACCGGCGTCACACCGGCAGAAGTTCAATTTTTTGTTTTGTTAGTTCAATTTCATTTTGAATTATTTTTGAACTTTTCGTTGAACAACTCGCCGCAAAGTGTTAAAATCAAGGCTGAAAAGTTCAAATTAACCGCTTTAAGGTGCGAAAAGTTATGTTTCAGGGAAAGAGGTGTTCAAGATGACTCCGGAAAACTTCGCGGAAAAGTTAAAAACAGCAATGAACAACATGGGCTACAAGCAGATCGACCTGGTCAATCTGGCCCAAAAGGAAGGCATTCCTTTAGGCAAGAGCCACATCAGCCAGTATCTTTCCGGCAAGGTCAGGCCGCGCCGGGACGTCCTTAACTGGCTGACCTTTGCCCTGGAAGTAAGTCCTGACTACTTCGACGACGAGGACCGCAAGCCGGAGGAACCCTCCTCCTACTTCCGCAAGTCCAGCAAGCTCGACAATGTCCTCTATGACGTCCGCGGACCGGTCGTGGAACTGGCCCGGCAGATGGAACTGGCCGGCACCCACATTCTCAAACTCAACATCGGTAACCCCGCTCCCTTCGGCTTCCGGACTCCCGATGAGATCATCTACGACATGTCCAGCCAACTGACCGAATGCGAGGGCTATTCCGATTCCAAGGGGCTCTTCTCCGCCCGTAAGGCCATCATGCAGTACGCCCAGCTCAAGAAACTGCCTAATGTGACCATGGAGGACATCTATACCGGTAACGGCGTCAGCGAGCTGATCAACCTGTCGATGAGCGCTCTTCTGGATAACGGCGATGAGATTCTGATTCCTTCACCGGATTACCCCCTTTGGACCGCCTGCGCCACTCTGGCCGGCGGCAAGGCCGTGCACTACATCTGTAACGAGGAAAACAACTGGTATCCCGACATCGATGACATTCGGGCCAAGATCAACTCCCGCACCAAGGCCATCGTCGTGATCAACCCCAATAATCCTACCGGGGTACTCTATCCGTTAGAGATCCTCCAGCAGATCGTCGATCTGGCCAGAGAACATAAGCTGATCATCTTCTCCGATGAGATCTATGACCGGCTGGTCATGGATGACCTGCAGCACACCTCAATCGCCTCACTGGCTGATGATCTGTTCTGCGTGACCTTCTCCGGACTTTCCAAGTCCCACATGATCGCCGGCTACCGCGTCGGCTGGATGATCCTAAGCGGCAATAAGAAACTGGCCAGCGACTACATTCAGGGCATCAACATGCTCTCCAACATGCGGCTGTGCTCCAACGTGCCCGGCCAGTCGATCATTCAGACCGCTCTGGGCGGCCACCAAAGTGTCAATAACTACATTATTCCCACCGGCCGGCTCTACCAGCAGCGCAACTTCATCTACGATGCCATTGAAAGGATTCCCGGCTTAAGCGCTGTCAAACCGCAGGCCGCCTTCTACATCTTCCCCAAACTCGACATCAAGCGATTCAATATACATGATGACGAGCAGTTCGCTCTGGATCTGCTGAAGGAAAAGAAGGTGCTGATCGTCCACGGCAAGGGCTTCAACTGGCCCGATCCCGACCACTTCCGCATTGTCTATCTGCCCCGGATCGAAATACTGAGCGAATGCATGGAAAAAATTGCCGACTTCTTATCGGTCTATAAACAGAAATAGCCATAATGAAATGATGCCTGCCGAATCCGGCAGGCATCATTGTTTTCTATACCTTTATCTTTTCAATGTAGCCATCGATGGCCGCCTTGGCAGCTGAAGAGGCGTCGTAGCAGCTGAAGGTCACCATGTAGAAAGCCTCACTGCCCTTAAGGAAGACATAGCGGTAATAGTACTCGCCAATCACATTATCGGCGCTGTAGCCGTTCTTAAGCTCCTTAAGGTTACGGTAATCGCCCATCTCCATCTGGAAATCAACATACTTCTTCAGATCCTCACCAATCTCCGGTTCGCTTTTCGCCAGGTCGGCAAAGCTGTCGCGCAGACCGGCAATGATGATGGTCTTCTCCTGATATTCCTCAAGGGTGGCATCCTTCAGGGATAATTCATTACTGAAGGCAAAGTCATAGCCTCCGGCGGCATCCTCAGCGAATTCCTTGGGCAGCGTGAATCTGATGCCCTTGCCGGTGTCAAAGGTCTTACCGGCGCAGCCGGTCAGTATCAGAGCCAGCGCCAGGGTGATCATCAAGGCAATCTTCTTCATTCTTTTCACCTGCCTTCTACAGGTTGGCGTCGTCAGGGAAGACGATGCCGGCTGACTGACGGGCCAGCGTCAGCACCTCCATGACATCCATGGTGTGCTGCAGAAGTTCATTGGCCTGAGCGGTATCATGATCGTCCATGATCCGGACAAAGCGCTCAAATTCCGGCTTCATGCGATGCACGTCACCGGTCAGTTTGTAGTGGCGGGCCGGCTGGCCATTGAGCTTATAAGAGAAATCAGTAAAGGTAAACAGGGGCGAAGAGGTATACATGCATCCCTTATTACCCTGCAGGCAGTTGAGCAGCGGAGCCCCGCAGTCCTTGGCCGCTACCAGGGAAGCCTTGAAGCCGTCATAGTCCATGATCAGGATGCCGGAGGTATCAATGCCCTTTTCGATGTTGGGGTGGTATTCAACATGATTGGGCCGGCCAAACAAACCGACGCAGACATGAATGTTGTAGACATTAAGGTCCATCAGGGCCCCACCCGATTTGGTTACGTCAAAGGCCGGCTTGATAATGCCCTTGCGGAAGTCGTCATAGCGGGAGGAATACTGGGTGTAGTTGAGGTTGACGATCTTTATCTCACCCAGATCCGGCAGCATCTCCTTCATCTTCAGATAGTTGGGATTGAACTGATTGGTAATCGCCTCAACGATGATCAGGTCGTTTTCCTGCGCTAGTCGGCGCAGGTTCTGGGCCTGGTCATAATTGGAGCAGAACGGCTTTTCCATGATGACATTCTTGCCCGCTTCCAGGGCCTTCTTGCCCATGGTATAGTGCATGAAATTGGGAACGCCCAGATAGACGGTCTCGATTTCCCCGTCCTTCAGCATTTCCTCATAATCACAATAGATCTTTCGGATTGAATGTTCCCGGGCGAACTTTTCCATCCGCTCAAGATCGACAGGCAGCGAGCAGATCGCCACCTTTTCAACTTCCCTGACTTCATCGATGAACTGCATCAGTGTTTCCACGATCAGTCCGGCACCGGCAATACCCAGTTTCATTACTGTTTCACCTCCAAGAACCTGAACAGTTCCGCTTTTCTGTCTTCCATGTCCTGATAGCCCAGGTAATACATCTCTTCGATCTGTTCCCTGGTTCCGGAGAACCGGTCAACGCCGGTATCCCGGCTCGGTCTGATCAGAACGGCATCGCCGCTCTTTTCCAGTTCATAGACGTCATTCATTTCCTGATAATAGGTCTCGACCCGATGATCCAGGGTCTCCAGCATCTTCGGATACTTATGATAGAGGGTCCTCAGCAGCAGGTTGACCGGAGCACTGTTGGGCTTGCGGACATAGTTCTTGTCCTTGGTTACGATTACCAGATGCTTGGTATGGCCGGTTTCCTTGCTGCGGTCAATGGAGACCATGTGGCGGATGCCGCCATCCAGGAACTTCTGACCGTTTACTTCGATCATCTTGCTGACGATCGGCAGGGAACAGGCTGCCTGAATGATCTGCATGCCATCATCCAGTTGATGCTGGTCATAGTATTCCAACTGCTGCTTGGTCATGTTGAAGACCCCAACCTCAATGCGGCAGTCGCGCTGGCGCAGTTCTTCCAGCGCCTTCTTATATGTCGGACTGAAATAATGTTCGATCAAATAGGAGAAGGAAACGATGCTTCCTTCTCTTACCAGGGCCTTCAGGCCAAAGACGCCCTTATCGGTAACCCCGTCAATGGAAAGGCTCTTGTTGACATCGTC
Source organism: Erysipelotrichaceae bacterium (assembly GCA_016280635.1). Classification (GTDB taxonomy): domain Bacteria; phylum Bacillota_I; class Bacilli_A; order Erysipelotrichales; family Erysipelotrichaceae; genus UBA1783. Next base: position 2,986 of record JAEEHC010000025.1, on the reverse strand, counting down.
AAGCCCGGCCATGTAATCAAAGCCATAAGGTGCGGCCGCGGAAATGGTCACCGCGTAGTCAAAGCGAATGTCGTGGTCGTTGAGCCACTTCAATGCCCCACAGGTATAGGAGCCCCTGAAGCCGCCGCCTTCCAGTACCAAACCATAGCGCTTATCCATGATTCTCACCATCACAATCAAAGATGATACCGGCCTTAAGGCGGCAGTCAGTCATAACTTCATGGATATCCAGAACCTGCTGATAGGGATTAAGCGCTGATTCCTTCATACCAGAGCTGACAACATTCAGGAAATCGCGCAGCTCGTTGGCGAAATGGTGGTCAAAGCGCTGGCCAACCTGTACCTTCTCGCCGCCCCTGGGCTTGTAATAGACTTCATCAAGAAGGGAAGGATGGGGGATGAACAAGGTCCCCTGCTCACCCTGAATCTCTGAGCAGATTTCGGTATCGGTAACCTTGGAGTGCCAGGCCAGAGCGTCAAAGCCGTCGTACTTGAAAACGGAAACGCCCATGCAGTCGGCACCGCTTTCCAACAGGCTGGCCTCGGAGTAGATCTCCTGCGGCTTGCCAAACAGGGCAACGATGTCGGCGATCACGTAAATGCCCAGATCCATCAGTGATCCGTTATATAATTCCGCCCGGAAGGTCGTCGGGTTCTCTCCCCGCAGATAAGCGTCATAGCGGGAGGAATACTTGCCGAAAGTGAAGACAGCCCGGCGCACCCGGCCGATCTTTCCCAGATATTCCCTGATCACCGCCAGGTTGGGGGAATACAGCGGGATGGTACCGTCATGAAGATAGGTATCATTGTCCAGGGCACACTGGATCATCTCTTTGACCTGGCGGTAATTACCGCCCATCGGCTTTTCGCAGAAAGTCGGGATGCGGCGCTTCAGGCATTCCAGCGTCATTTCATAATGGGCGCGGTTGGGCACGGCCAGGTAAATGGCGTCAATGCTGCCGCTTTCGATCATCTGGATGTAGTCATCATAGACATGGGGAATGTGATACTTCTGCGCAAATTTCTCCGCGTTTTCCCGATGCCCCGAGCACACGGAAGTGACTTCAATCTCCGGCACAAAACTTGCGCCGGTCATGAAGTAATCGGATACGAAATTTGTTCCTACGACGCCAAAACGCATAAACGGTCCTCCTATAAGTCAATGCGGTAGATCTTCTTGATTCTTTCGCTGTGATAAAGCGGATGCCACAGCGGCACCCTGACGGTTTTGAGGTACTGAGCTCCCGATTTTTCAATGGTCCTTTCGGAAGCCGGGTTGTCAGGGGAAACGGTCAGAAGGAGATATTGCTGGTGATAGTCCCGGGCCACATTTAAAAGAAGCATGACGGCCTTCAGGGCATAGTTATGGCCCTGATAGTCCGGCTTGATCCGGTAGCCGATATTACCGTAGTAATAAAGGTACGGAGAGTGGCCGATCCGCAAGTCGCAATAGCCGATTATCTCACTGCCATCAGTTTCATAGATCTCATACATCAGCTGATTGTCGTAGTTGGAGACCAGCTTAAGCCTTACGGTTCCGTCTGTCAGTGTTTCATGCTGCTGCGGGAAATCAACTTCGCCCTTCATGATTTCATTATAGCATTTTTACCACTTAGGCATGAAGAAATGCGAACAAAGCCCGCCGGCAGGGGTGAAAAAAATTGCGTTTTAGTACTTGCAATGATTTGATTGTCTATGCTAATATATATGAGCACGGAACCTTGGCATGGAGAAATACTCAAGTGGTCGAAGAGGCGCCCCTGCTAAGGGTGTAGGTCGGGAAACTGGCGCGAGGGTTCAAATCCCTCTTTCTCCGCCATCGATCCTGTTAAATATTTGGTCCAGTGGTGTAGTGGTTTAACATGCCTCCCTGTCACGGAGGAGATCGCGAGTTCGATCCTCGTCTGGACCGCCATTACCATGCAGGTGTAGTTCAATGGTAGAACGCGACCTTGCCAAGGTCGACACGGGGGTTCGATTCCCCTCACTTGCTCCATCAAAAAAACAAGAGCTCGGAAAGAGCTCTTTTGTTATGTCATTTACCTTAGAAGTTTTTCCAGGGCATTGGTATTGATAATGGTGTTGGAGATGAATCTGCCCTGATAGAAATTTGCCCAGTTGTTAAAGACGCAGGGAACATTCTTGGCCTTTTCCAGGGAATCGATCTTAATGAAGTCGATCTTCATCTCCCTGCTGGCTGCGTACTCCCTGAGTTCCTGAACCTCATGTTCGACATAAGGACACTCATTACTGTAGAAGATGGTAAAGTTTTCACTGTCGATTTTCATCTTCCGGGCCGACTCACTGAAGCGGGGCGTTTCGGCATCATCAAATGACAGAGCCAGCAGTTCATAGTCATCGATGCTGTCAACGACTCTGAAACCATAGTGCAGAAAGAATTTCTTTTCTCCCAGAAACGGTTTCTTCTTCTGGGCAACGACCGTGCACAGGCCGCTCATCTTCTTGGCCCTGGAATCAGAGATAGCATATTCCAGCAGTTCCCCGGCAATGCCCTTACCCTTGAAACTTCCGGCAACCCACAGGCAATATATGTATTCATAACCGCTGCCGATAACCGGTGTCCAGGCCGTTTCAACCGGCTCATATTCGATGAAGATCTTGCCCCGGGCATTCAGTTTGCGGAAAACATGGCCGTCATTCAGCCGGTCCCTGATCCACTGCTTCTTCATGCTGACACCGTGCTGATGCTTGGGATCACCGATAGCGCAGCAGATATGCTCATCAGCAAGGTTTTGGAAATTCAGATTGATGTATTCGTTCATGACTCTGCCCTTTCTGTTATTTTAAATGTCAGATGCCTGATTCCATTATAATTCTACAGGGCATTGAACGATCAGTGCTTTTCAAAAATGTCCGTCCAAGATCTCATTGTGTGCTATAATGATTTCACGCAGGTATAGTTCAATGGCAGAACACCAGCTTCCCAAGCTGGGTATGGGGGTTCGATTCCCCTTACCTGCTCCAT
>JAEEHC010000024.1 GCA_016280635.1 Erysipelotrichaceae bacterium | reverse complement strand
TAAAAAGAGGCCTGTATAAGACCTCGAATGGCATGTGTATCAATGCGGACATTAATGGAGCATTGAATATACTTAAGAAAAGTAGTGTTGTGAGCTTAATGGCTCTATACAGTAGAGGGCAAGTGGACAGCCCGTTAAGAACAAGGATAGCCTGATCATAGTACACTAACTATTGTCAGGTGAACAAAGCCTAAATATCAAACTTCTTAAGAAGCCCATAAATCTTTAGTTTATGGGAGGTTCACTTGCCGGCCTTGATGTAATCGCTGACCTGCTGTTCCAGGATGTCGAAGCTGGTCGCGCCGGCATCCAGGATCACCTTGTTATAGCTGATCGCGTCATATGCGCTGCCGAGTTTTTCCTGAGCCATGTCTCTCAGCCTTATCATCTCGTAAAGGCCGATGGAATAGGGAACGAAGACCGCCGGATCGCCAACCAGGACATCATAGATATCCTGAGCAACCTCGCTGTTAAGTCCCAGTGCATCCATTTCATCAGCGAGCTTTTCCACACTGTAGCCCTCATAGTTGACCAGAATGTCCAAATAGGCTTCCAGATAGTAATTCAGCTGATTATCAGTCCTGTCAAGCCTGACGACGACACCGTCTTCAGTAAAATATCCCATTGCTGACTCTTCCGCGTACATCGCCCAGCCTTCCGTGTAGCCTGAGAAGTTCAGCGCATAGCGGATGGCCTGGTCCGGATGATTGGTATAGTAATAGGTGGTCTGATACAGATGCCCGGGGTATCCTTCGTGAGCCAGGGTCACGACATAACCATTGGGATCATTGAGGGCGAAATTCGGATTTGCCCTGACGACGTTGACCGACTGAATGTCATCAAACGGCGCGATCAGATAGTAGGCAGCGATATTATCGCTGGTGACCGAGGGGTCAAGGTAATCGATCGTATAGTCGACTTCCGGGTATTGAGGATACTCTGTGACCAGATTCTGCTTCAGGGCCGTAAAGATCTCATAAGCTTCATCAAGACCGTAGTTGTACTGCCCGTTGACCCATTTCATGTAAGTCGAGTAATTCTTCCGGGCCAGAGAGATCTCTTCACTGATCAGGGTGTTGATCTTCTTCTTAAGCAGTTTCTCCCATTCAGCAACGCTCTTTGATGATGAGCTCTTTTCCCTGAACAGCTGTTCATAATACTCCCGGCCGGCCTTACCGTAATTGTTCAGCGGGCCCTTGGCCTTGCCGGAACCCCTGAGTTCTCTTAACAGACTGATGGCCTTCCGGTAGCCCGGCAGCATCTCATCCAGCACGGCACTGCGCATCTGGGCCTTGTATTCCGCTTCGCCATCCAGGTTCAGCGCTTCCAGATTTTCATTAAAGGTACGGATTACTTCATTGTCTTCCGTCTTGCTGATGAATCTCTCCATTGAATCAATGACGGAATCGATGACACCGTCAGTCTGTACGATGCCCTTATCAAACTGCTCTCTGGTATAGGCAACACAATCATCCAGATAGCGTCCGCTGTCCTTCACCAGAGCGATCAGCTGCCGGACTTCTTCTTCGTTGCGGGGTACGAATTCCGTAAAGCTGGTGATTAGATTGTTGTTGACACCGCTGTTAGGGGTAAAGACGAAGGTATAGTCCTCCTCCAGCTCATACCAGCCCAGCTGGCAGCGGTAGTAATCCAGCATCGAAGCATAAGCCAGCTTCTGATCCTCCGTGAGCTGGTCCGTACTCATTTCTTCCAGCGTCCTGATCCTTTCCCGCAGCTGACTGCCGTCATCATCACTGTCCACTTCTCCCAGGGAAGTGCCCAGCTCGCTGATGCCGTACTTTTCCGGATGAGTCAGGGAAAAATGCAGATCAATGGGGTCGGCGGAAACATCCTCCTTAAACCATTGCAGCGTCAATTCAGCGAATTCCTCGCTGGTTACCGGCTTGCCGGGATTCTCCTTCCTGGTACAGCCATAAGGCAGCAGAAGCAGCGCTGCCAGTATCATAATCAAAATCTTTCTGTTCATGCTTTCCTCCGGGTATAAGAAAATAGCGATTGTTCATCGCTACTTCCGGTTATTCTTCTTCTTTAACTTCTTCTTTAACTTCAGGCTGATCTAACTCAATGACGTTTTTCTCTTCTTCATCAGCTTTCAGGATGTCGGAAACAACCTTGGCTCCAGCAGCTACTACGGCAGCTGCGACAGCAGTTCCAAATAATCTCTTAAACATGGTTCAACCTCCTTTATCGCTTCTACTAAAATAGTAATCGCTGTTTACAATACCTATGATAATAAAACTGGAATGATTTTACAAGTTTTATTCTTTGCCGCTCTGTTTCTGCTGATAGCGGTAGGCGTCACGGCACATGTCTTCAACGCTGCGTCTGGTCTTAAAACCCAGCAGCTCTCTGGCCTTGTCGGCATTGGCGAAGAAGATCGGCAGATCCCCTTCCCTCCGGGGAGCGAACTGGTAGGCCAGCTTCATGTTGTTGGCCTTTTCAAAGGCCGTTACCAGTTCCATGACCGAAACGCCGTGGCCGGAGCCAATGTTGATCTCCTGGCAGCAGCCTTCATGCTTCAGCAGGTAATCACAGGCCAGCGCATGCGCGTCAGCCAGGTCGCAGACATGAATGTAGTCCCTTACGCAGGTACCGTCCGGTGTCGGATAGTCATTGCCGAAGATGTTCAGATGATCGAGCTTGCCGACCGCTACCTGCTGAATGTAAGGCATCAGGTTGTTGGGGATGCCCAGCGGGTTTTCCCCGATGACTCCGGAAGGATGCGCGCCCACCGGATTGAAATATCTCAGCATGACCGCGTTAAGCTGCGGATAGGCATGGCAGCAGTCGCGGATGATCTGCTCGATCATGAACTTGGTCCAGCCATACGGGCAACTGCAGTTGCCGACCGGCATGCCTTCAACTCTTTCCGGATCATTGGCCGGGTCATAGACAGTCGCGCTGGAGGAGAAGACAATGTTGTTTACCTGGTGGGCCAGCATGGTTCTGATCAGCACCAGCGTAGAATCAAAGTTGTTCTGATAGTACTCCAGCGGCTTGTGGACTGATTCGCCGACGGCCTTAAGCCCGGCAAAGTGGATGACGACATCGATGTGCTGCTCAGTGAAGATCCGGTTCATCAGCTGTTCATCCTGAACATCGCCGATGTAAGTCGGCACCTTGGCATTCATCAGCTTTTCAACTTCCCTGATGGAGTCGATCTTGGAATTCACCAGATTGTCGACGACCACGACTTCATGGCCGCTTTCCAAAAGGCTGACGGCCGTATGGGAGCCGATGTAGCCGGTCCCGCCCGTTAATAAAACTCTGCTCATTTCCCTGTCTCCTCAAGTAATCTGACCACATCCTGCGGTTCGGTGCAGACATGATACAGCTGCGCTTCATAGTTGCGCATGAAGCCCTCTTCAGCGGTATATGCCAGCATGTCCAGCAGACGGTCATAGAATCCATTAACATTATACACAATTATCGGCTTGTGATGATAATCCAGCTGACCCTCAACCAACACCTGGAAGAGTTCATCATAGGTACCAATGCCTCCCGGCAGGGCTATGAAGGCCTGGGACATTTCGATCATCCTGATCTTGCGGGAGGACATGTCCTCGGTAATGATCTTCTCATCGCATTCCTTCAGCAGAATGTCGCCGACATCAAACAGCCTGGGGGCAATGCCGATGACTTTGCCGCCTCCCTGTCTGAATCCGCGGGCAACGGCACCCATCAGGCCGCGGCTGCCGCCGCCGAATACCAGGTCGTGACCGGCTTCAGCCAGAATGCGGCCCAGTTCAAAGGATTGCTCCTTGTAGCTCTTATCGATCCTTTCACTGCTGGCTCCGAAAACACAGATCTTCATCACTGACCTCCGTATTCACTGGTAATGCCAAAGTATTCCTCAATGCTGATCCAGTTTCCGCCATTGTAGAAGATCTCGGCCCAGGACTCTCCGACATAGGTGATGTGCCAGGGCTCATAGACATAGCCGGTAAATTCCGTCTTACCCTTCGGATAACGGATTATGAAGCCGTACTTGTAGCAGTTTTCGTTCAGCCATTTGAACTCAGCACTGTCCGCAAAGCTCTCCTTAAAGGAATTCAGGTCCAGGGCGATGCCGGCCTGATGCTCGGAGTGCCCGGCCTTTTCCGAGGTCACAAGAGCCTGGGCTTCGCCGACTTCAGCAACCTTCCGGTTGTAGACTTCTTCCTGATGGCCGTAGTTGCGGTAGGCGCTTAAGACCTTGAAGGTGATGCCGGCGTTTGCGGCAGCCTCCTTCAGTTTCTTCCAGGCGGCACTGGTGTCCTTGGTCAGACCCCGGGCACCGTAGCTGGAAGGCAAACCATAGGTCTTGTTGACCACCAGCAAGCCTTCAATGTAGGTCTTCCCGTTTTCCGTCCAGCCGGTATAGCCCTTGGCAGTCCGGAAGTATTCCCGCTTATCGTTCTTGTTTTCTCTGATCAGCACCCAACCCTGTGCTTCGCTCTCATTGCCGCTTTCATCCCTGGCTTTGATTCCATAGTTCTGAAAACCGGTCTTTTCCGGATCATAGCCATTAACCAGTTCAACTTCTGCCTTTCCGGCATTATCAGTGACCTGAATATAGGATAACAGATCGACCTGTTCTCCCTTAAGGAGCTCTATCAGCTCCGGCAGCTCAATAAGCGGAGCCGTAATATCCTTTACGGTGATCTCTGCCTCATAGCTGAACTCTCGGCCGTAATGGTTTTTTGCCTTTATGATGACCTGCTGAGATCCCAGCTGCTGGGTATTCACCAGTTCATCGCCATTGAGCAGCTCTCCCCTGCGGATCTCGCTGACCAGCGAGGCAACGGTAACCTTATCCTGATAGTTAAAGGTCAGCGGATCATTTAAGGTGACCGCCGGCTTATCGGAAATCAGGCGCGCGCAGAAGGCTCCCATGATGATTACCAGAACTCCGCCAAGGATGATTGCCCATCCTCTCTTGCTCAGTCGTCTTCTCACTTTTGCTCCCCATCCTTTCATTTTTATCTTGATTTGTATATGTCGTTATGCTAATATGATTGTGCTGCCTGAATAGCTCAATCGGTAGAGCAATCGGCTGTTAACCGATCGGTCGTAGGTTCGAGTCCTACTTCAGGCGCCATTTTTTTAAGAAAACCTAGATGATTCTAGGTTTTTTGTTGGCAATGTGGTAGATCTGGTGGAACAACTGGCAGATGGCCGTGGTAACAATGATGACCACCAACAACAGCAGCACGGTCCGGAAACTGAAACTGAAGAAACGGAAGATGACGATCGTAACCACTTCAGCCACCAGGGTTACAGCCAGGTAGATGTAAATGTAATGCCAGACCTTTCTGGTCTTGATGTGAAAGAATTCGATGATCAGTGCCAGCAGGATGACGGCACCGGGAACGGCCAGAAGAATGGCGGCCGCACCTTCCGTCGCACTGGCGTTTTTTATTTCAATCAGCAGGCCGAAGGCCAGCAGGATGGCTGACAGCAGAACCTGCAGGAAGTAGTAAAGTCCCTTATTCATAAACCTTATTATAGTATGATTGCCATTAACTTGCAAAACCAAACCGTCGCCGCTGCTTACTTCCGGTTTCCGGCAAGCCAGCGTTCCAGTTTTTCATTGAGCTTGTCATAGATGCGCTCTCGCATCCATTTCTCACTGCTGGCAGCTGAGGCTTCCCTTCTGGGGAACCATCTTACCGCCTTGTTTTCATCGGCCTTCTTTCGCAATGGCTGGCCATCATCGGCCTGCAGAAGATAAGTCAGATTGACATGCAGATGCGAGGATACATATTCTCCCCGCTTTTCGTGGCCGTCAACGGTCAGGATCTCCAGCGAGAAGATGTCTTCCATCAGCGGCCTGACATCTTTCAGCCCGCTTTCTTCCTCCACCTCTCTGATGGCAACGGCAAGCAGATCGCACTCACCGTCAGCGTGTCCGCCCAGCCAGCTCCAGGAATCATAAATGTTGTGATAAGCCATCAGGATCCGGCTGCCGTCTCCGTTGGTGACCCATCCGGAAGCGGTAAAGTGCGCGTTGGCGGTCCGGCTGAAAAGATCTTTCTGGCTCTCCATCAGTCTCAGGATCTTCTTTTGGTCTCTTTCTTCCTGGGGGTTAAAAGGCCGGTATCTTTCTATCTGGGCCTTCAGGTCGGCGGCATTCACTCTCGCTTATTCCTTTCTACATGTCGACCAGCGGTTCTACCGGGTCGATCAGATTGACCACGTAGTCATATTCTACTGACTGTACGAAGGCGTTCTGAGCTATCTCATCCCTGATGGCGGCCAGATCAGCGGCCTTGAAGGGCAGAGAGCTTTCGAAAATGATGATCGTCTTGTCCATCAGCGGACGGGCCATCATTGAATATCTGGCAGCAAGGTCGTTCAGCTGCTGTTCACCGGTGCCTTCGCTGACCACCAGGATCAGCCGGCTGGCCGAATAACTGCGTCCATCAACGGAATCGGTAATGTCTTTCGGGTTGTCAGCACTTCCCTGATAGCGGGGTTGGCCGGCACATCCGGCAATTAACAGGAGCACCATCAATGAAATCATGATCTTTTTCATTCTAACCTCCTTTGGTTGGTAATCCCATAATAGCATATTCCCCGTCCCTGTCAAAAACCCGGGCTTTTGTTTCCGGCTTGCTTTTCTTCTTTCAACACAACAATGTTATAATGAACAAAAGAGGTAAATGCCATGAAAAAGAAAACTGTTCTTTCTTCTTATCTGCCCGATTCCTCTTTCAACCATGATGAACATGCGCTTAGATCCGTCGGTCCAATGGAACCTGTTGTTAAGAAAATGACGAGAACCGTTAAGATACTGTTATGTCTGGCTGCTCTGGTCGCTCTGGCCGGCTGTGGCATTGTCCCGTCGCCATCAGCACCTGACAACGGAACAGATCAGCCGGAAACAAGTGAGGAGGAAAACATGAAGAGCCTTCATCTGCATATTGACGAAACCGAAGTCCCGATCAGCTGGCAGGACAACCGCTCCGTAGCTGCCCTGATGCAGCTGGCCGCCGACCAGCCGCTGATCATCAGCGCGTCCCGCTACGGTGGCTTTGAACAGGTCGGTCCTCTGGGTCAGAGAATTGTCAGCGATGATGTTCAGACGGCAACCACACCGGGCGATGTCGTTCTGTATTCCGGAAATCAGATTGTCATCTTCTTTGGGACCAACTCCTGGTCATATACCAGACTGGGGCATGTTGATCTAAGCGAAGCTCAATTGAAAGAACTGCTGGATAAGGATAACGTTCTGCTTACCATTTCCCGACAATAACTCAAAAGCCCTCGCAAACGCGAAGGCTTTTTTGTCCGGACAGTCCGATTTAAAAGGGGCTGTAACGAAAAAGGCCCATAAGAAACAGTAAAACCCGGGGAGACCGGGTTTTACTGTATAATGTAATCATGGATTACACTACTATATCTAGGCAAGTTCATAGTAGCGCAATTCAGCTCAGATTACCACTGG
>JAEEHC010000023.1 GCA_016280635.1 Erysipelotrichaceae bacterium | reverse complement strand
GCAGTGGCTGATTACATTGATTTCTACAATAAACGTCGGTCTCAGCGCAAACTAAAAGGCATGACTCCTGAACAGTTCAGGTTGTCATACCTTTCATCCCGGTCTTTTTTATAAGTGTCCACTTTTTGTGGGGCGGTTCACATATGGCCTGTCTTTTCTCTGGCGCTTTTTGGAAAAGAGCGGAAGCGATACCACCGGTTATTGAAATCCGGGGGTGGAAAAGGCCATAATATAAGTGCAGAAAATGAACAGAAGGAGAGTTTTTGCATAATGAGAAAGTTCAGAAAATTCGCGGCAGTTTTTCTCTGCCTGCTGATGGCGCTGACTCTGGCGGCACCGGTAAGAGCCGAAGGCGCCGGAAACCAGGCCATTACCGCCGGTACACCCTTCAGGGTAACGGTCAAAGGCAACAATCAGGGCATTTTTCTATTCACCCCGACCGAAAGCGGTATTTACTGCCTGACTGTCGGCGATGTCTACAAGGGAGATGGACAGTTCTTCCATTACGGCATTGATGAGGATCCCTTTTACTGGATCCTGCTTGGCGATGAATATGCTCACGAAATATACGGCTATTTCCAGGCCGGGACGACCTACCAGCTCAGGATCATAAGCGGTTCCGGCGGTGAACTGGAATTTGATCTGACCGTTGACAAGAGGCCTTTTGAGGTCCTGTCTCTGCAGACCCCCGATCAGGTCGCCTATCAATTCAATAACTACCATTGGACCGGCTACAACTACTATCCGGAAACCGACAGCTGGGACTGCCCGGAAAATGATTCCTTTTATCTGGAAACTGACAAATTCATCATTCAGACGGCGGACTTCACCGGTTCTGTCGATGAGTTCATGGAAGCCTATAAATACCGCTTCTATATCACCTACAGCACTGATCACGGTGACGGCAGCGCGGTGGGAACCTATCAGGTAACGGTAACGCTTTCCGGCCTTACTTCCACTTATCAGCTTCAGGTCAGGCCTTCGCCGATCGAATCGGTCAGTTTTGATCCGGTAATCCTTTTTGAAGGCGCATTCCAAGGTGAGCCGGTTCAGCATGGATACACTGATGAAAACGGAAACCAAGTCTTAGCCGATTTGATTGAGTACTCGGCAATCTATCCCGATAACATTACCGTCGTTGCCGACGGCAAGACCTACCATGGCCAGCCATATGCGGTTGCGGAAGAACTGAATAATGTCTACGGTTTCTTCCCCAGTATCTTCATGTTCCCCCGGGCCAGTGAGCTGGTAAGCGGCGACAATACCGTCTTATGGTCATTTGACGGCCTTCAGATAGAGGGAATAGTTCGGGTCAAGCCCAATCCGGTCATCTCCATCAGCAAGCCCGCTGACATATCTCTCTATAAGGATGATTACAGCGTGATGACGTTATTTGGCGAGACTGTCAGGTATTACGAATACTTCCCCGAACAGATCACGGTCAATACCATCGACGGCCAGATCAGCGGAACATACTTTGAGGTTGACAACCGTTTGAACGATAAATATGGTCTGAGCCTCGAACTGTGGCCTGATGTCGAACAGTATGACACCCCCTGGGGAGCGGGAGAGACCCACAACATTTATGTCATGGTCGGTTCTGTCTCCAGCGAATACAAGGTAAAGATATTGAACAAGGCCTACATCCTTTCCGCCAGCATCGCTGACACGACGGTTGAGGAAAGTGAACTGCTTTATGAAAACATCATTGAATACAATCCGGAAACCGGCTTATATGAAGTGGTCGGAATTGCCGAGTTCTATGTGCCGGTGATCAATTCAATGACGGTAAAGACCCAGGACGGCACCTTCAAGGGTACTGAGCGCGAAGTCTACCAGAAGCTGGCCAAGAAGATGAGAAACTACTTCGTTGACCTGACCGCAGCCAGAGAAGATCAGATCGCAAACGGAACCTGGGAACTGGGAAGCACTCATGATGTGACCTTCAGGATCGGTGAAGTCACCGGTACCTTCAAGACCACCGTCACCAAGGATACCAGACCGTATTTCTTCTCCGTCGAGCAGTCGACTGACGGCATCAGCCTGACCTGGACTGAATTCGAGGGAGCTGATAAGTACATTCTTTACCGCCGGACCTTCAGCGGTGACTGGGAACACTACAATGATGGTGAATATGGCGAATGGGAAAAGATCAAGACCGTTGCTGGCACCGCCTACACTGACGGCGGCGTCAAGAATACCATGGGTACGATCTATTCCTATCGGGTCCGGGCCCACAAGGCTGACGGCTCCTACAGCAACTACAGCCGGGAGCTGGAACTGGACTTCAGCCCGTTTACTGATGTTGAATACGGAACAAGAGATTACGAGCATGTCAGATGGGCCTACAATAACGGCATAGTCAACGGCCTGTCCAACGATCACACCCGCTTCGGCCTGGAAGGCCGCTGCACCAGAGCGCAGTTCTGCATCATGCTCTGGAAGATGGCCGGCAAGCCGGATGTCACCGGCATGGAATGCCCGTTCACTGACCTGTCCGGCGTGACCGATAACAACCGCAAGGCCATCATCTGGTGCTATAACCAGAAGATCGTCAACGGCACTTCGCCAACGACCTTTGCCCCCTCCGGAGACATCACCCGGGCGCAGCTGGCAATCATGGTCTGGAAGATGGCCGGTCAGCCCAAGGTAACGGGCATGAGCTGTCCTTATGAGGATCTGGGCTCGCTGTCTGCCAATAATCAGAAGGCTGTCATCTGGTGCTACAACAAGGGGTTGATCGACAGCCTCACCGGCACCAGCTTCTCACCCAAGACCAAGGGTACCAGAGCTCTGCTTACGGAGATGCTCTACGGCTACAACCTGCTGCAGAACTAGTCTGCAGGCAGACTGATGTCAAAAAAAACGAAGCCATCATCAATTGTGGTGATGGCTTTATTATGATGGCGTGTTTATCGGTCAGGTCAAATCGTATATAATGTTCATGCCGGCTGTAACCGGACAGAGCAGAAGCGGAGGTGAAAAACACGATGCATGAGATAGCTGATAACATCCGCCTTTTGGGGCCGACTGTTCTGGTCATCTGGACTGTAACAGTCGCTTCCGTGATCATCTGGCCCCAGAAGTACCGCAACAGCATCCTTCTGATGATCGCCTTAATGGTGACGCTGATCTTTCTCAGCGGCTTCTTCGCTGATCAGCGCGGCTATTTCCTTATGGCCTGCTTCCTTCTGATTGCTCTGGGTCTGTTTCTGGTCCCCATTGTGCTGATCATCAACGGCATCCAGCTGATCAGAAAGGAATCGCTGAGCCTTTCCCATCTGTTGTCGATCGGCTTAGGCGTCATCGTGGCCATCGGAGAGATCGCCACCGTAGCCTATGTCTTCTATCTGGCCGGCAACCGGAGCTGGGAAATAACTGACCGGCTGGTTCTGGCTCTGGCCATGACGGTCTTCTACTTCAGCGCTCTGATACTGAGTTTCGTCATCTATTCACTGTTTCTTACCGCCATGCCCAGGATCATGAACTTTGACTACATCATCATTCACGGCTGCGCCCTGAAGGCTGACGGCAGTCTGACCAGACTGCTGCAGAACCGGGTGGACAAGGCCATTGAAGTATACAATAAGTGCCCGGACAAACCGGTCATCATTGCCAGCGGCGGTCAGGGAGCTGATGAGAAGGTCAGCGAAGCCCAGGCCATGCGTGATTATCTGCTCCTAAAGGGCATACCGTATGAAAAGATCATCATGGAAGACCAGTCCACGACCACCCGGGAGAATCTGCTTCACTGCCGAAAGATCATTGAAGAGAAAGGACAGAGCGGCAGGATCGCCCTGGTCTCCAGTAACTATCACGTCTACCGCTGTCTGCGTCTGGCCAGAGACATCGGCTTACGGTGCACCGGCATTGGCGCCCCGGTAGCCTTATATTACTGGCCGACCGCCCTGATCAGGGAATTCATCGCCATCTTTGTGACCAGAAGTTTTCTGATCTGGTCAATGCTGGGCTATCTGCTGTTCATCAGCCCGCTGCTTCTGACCTTGCTGACCGGCTGATCATAGTTAAATCAATGAAAAAAGGGGCTGTAACGAAAAAGGCCCATAAGAAACAGTAAAACCCGGGGAGACCGGGTTTTACTGTATAATGTAATCATGGATTACACTACTATATCTAGGCAAGTTCATAGTAGCGCAATTCAGCTCAGATTACCACTGG
>JAEEHC010000022.1 GCA_016280635.1 Erysipelotrichaceae bacterium | reverse complement strand
TCCCGCAGATTGGAGAAATGACTTTGATGCGCATTATCTGCCGTCTATTCGATTCATTTGCCTTGCCATGACCGAAGAATACATTGACAGTCATTATCATGAGATCATCGGGCATGAGTCGGATATAGAATTCAGATTGATGGAAGCCGATTGTACCCGCGATGACCTGAGGGAATGCAACAGATGGTACATCGACACGTTCGGAAGTGCCGGCGAGAATGTCATTCTTATAGAGGATGATTACAACAAGGCATTGACAGAACTTATAGAATGATAAATTCGCATTTGTCGGGATAATCAATTTAGTGTTGCCCATTGCCTAGCCGGAGACGGATACGAAATCGTCCCAGGCTTTTATCATTTTTATGCCCTGTATGAAAAAACGGATTGCTGTAGAGTAATCCGATTCTATAGGTTAGCTATTCCTTCAGACAGCTGCCAAGGTCATTTGTCGCAAGCTTTCTGACGGCATCGATGGTCTTTGTCTTTGGATCAATCAGCATGGACCTCTTGCTGAGGAAGGCCGTTCAGGTTTTTTATGAACTGTTCAGCGCTGTTGAGGATACGCTTTTTGGAATCAAAGGCCAGCAGGTTCATGGCTTCATCATAGTCAGCCAGCTTGGCCCGGGAGAGCTCGTCCTTCTGCATGATGATTGGCTGATTTTCGTAATAGGCCAGGAAATAGGTGACCCGCTTGTTGACCAGATGGGAGCCGTGCTGGGTGACATACATCTCATCTTCCCGGAAGCCGTCAATGATCGCCGGAGTCAGCCCAACCTCCTCCTTGACTTCCCTTAAGGCCGTCTGCTTCTGGGATTCCCACTTCTTACAATGCCCCTTGGGAAAGCCCCAGATGCCCCTTTTCTGGCGGATGATTACATACTTTATGATGCCTTCTTCACGGGTAAAAACCACGGCACCACAACTTCTCTCATACATGCAGCATACCCCTCCTGCCCAACTTCTAACGGATAATGATATCCGCTGTAAACAAAAAACCAAAGACGAGTTTTCTGTCTGGATTATCAGGCTGGTGAAACGAACTTCTTATAGATATATTTTAGCACTAAACATCGTGCCGGGATTCTTTCATGTTCAGTTATTATCACTTTTTTTCCGGCAGCTGGGCAATGACGATGGCTAAGGCCATTAACAGACAGCCCAGTATTTCCATGCCGTTCAGTCTCTGGCCCAGGATCAGCCAGCCGCCCAGAGCGCCAAAGACGCTTTCCATCGACATGCATAAGGATGCCAGGGTGGGCTCAAGGTGCTTCTGACCGATGATCTGAATGGTATAGCCGGCGCCGGAGGAAAGAATGCCGGTGTAAAGCAGGGGAATCAGACAGTCTCCAACAGAGGCCAGCCGGACTTTCTCGGTAAGAAAAGCACCGGTCAGCGATAAGACAGCGCAGACGGCAAACTGGACCAGCGATAGTCTGATACCCTCATGGCGGCTGCCCATGGAGTCGATGACGATGATCTGCAGGGCAAAGGCCAGAGCGCAGACAAACAGCCTGATATCGCTTGTTCTAAGGCTCAGAGAAGTAAGCCCGCATAATAGATACAGCCCGGCTAAGGCCAGTAAGACGCTCAGCCAGAGGCCTGAGGAAGTCTTCTTTCCGGCCAGCAGATGGATCAGGGGAACCATGATCACGTAAAGAGCAGTGATGAAGGAGGCCTTGGCGGTACCGGTGTCTTCCAGGGAACTCTGCTGAAAGTAGGAGCCCAGAAACAGAAACAGTCCCGAAAGGCTGCCGGCCAGTATCAGCCCCTTAAGGTCGGTCTTTTTCTTTTGCTTATTAAGAAAAAGCAGGGGAGAAATGGCCAAGGCGCCTAACAGCGAGCGCAGGGCATTGAAAAACAGCGGGCCGATATTTCCGGCGGCCATTGACTGAAAGGCAAAGGCGCAGCCCCAGATGGCCGCTCCTGCCAGCATCAGTAAGGTATAGCCGAGTTTTTCCTTCATGGCTTATTCCCCTTTCTCTTACTGTAATTCTACCACACAAGACCTAAATGAGGTTTTAAGGCGCACTAAAGGCAGGACTAGCCTGCCTTGGTGTGTTATTCGAGTTCGAAGGCGCCGGTGTAAAGCTGATAATAGACACCCTTCTTTTCGATCAGGGCTTCGTGGCTGCCCCGTTCAATGATCTTACCGTGGTCCATGACCATGATGACATCGGAGTTCTGAACGGTTGAGAGCCTGTGAGCGATGACGAAGACGGTCCGGCCGGCCATCAGCTTGTCCATGCCGTCCTGCACCAGCTTTTCGGTATGGGTATCGATGGAGGAGGTCGCCTCGTCCAGGATCATGACCGGCGGATCGGAAACGGCGGCCCGGGCGATCGACAACAGCTGCCGCTGTCCCTGGGACAGACCGCTGCCGTCACCTTCCAGTACGGTGTCATAGCCTTTCGGCAGCATCCTTATAAACCCATCGGCGTTAGCCAGCTTGGCGGCGGCGATGCACTGTTCATCGGTTGCCTGGGGATTACCGTAGCGGATGTTTTCCATGACCGTTCCGGTAAAGAGGTTGACTTCCTGTAAGACGATGCCGATGGCGTTGCGCAGGTCCTTCTTTTTGATGTTGTTGACATTGATGCCGTCGTAGCGGATCTTGCCGTCATCGACATCGTAGAAGCGGTTGATCAGGTTGGCGATGGTCGTCTTGCCGGCACCGGTGGCGCCGACCAGAGCGATCTTCTGACCCGGCTCGGCGTAAATGTTGATGTCGGTCAGTACCTGCCGTCCTTCGGTATAGGAGAAGTCAACGTAGTCCAGCAGGATCAATCCCTGCAGCTTGACCAGAAGGTCATCTTCAGTGGCGTCATCATCATTGACATTCCATTTCCAGGCCCAGATGCCGGTATGCTCGGGTACTTCGTGCAGGAAGCCCTGCTCATCTTCGGTAGCGTTGACCAGATTGATGTAGCCATTGTCAACTTCCGGCTGTTCATCCAGGAAGGCGAAGATCCGGGAGGCTCCGGCCAGGGCCAGAACGATGGAGTTGAGCTGAGCGGCCACCTGAGAGATCGGGTTGACGAAGTTGCGGGAAAGGGTCAGGAAGGAAACCAGATTACCAAGCGTGAGCAAGCCCAACCCGGATAATGACAGGTTGGTAATGCCGTGAATGGACATGTAGCCGCCGATGATGGCCAGAATGATGTACTGAACGTAGCCTAAGGCAAACATCATCGGGTAGACCGAGTTGGCGTGGCCGTTGGCCAGACCGGCGTTGACGCGCCAGGTGTTGTTGAGTTTTTTGAAGTCCTCTACGGCCTGCTCCTCATGGTTGAAGACCTTGATGACCTTCTGACCGTTGACCATCTCTTCCACGTAGCCGTTAAGCTTGGCCAGGGAGTCCTGCTGGGCTACGAAGTAGCCGGCGCTCTTACTGGTGACCTTATTGATCAGTTTCAGGATGAAGAAGACGCAGATCAGTACCACTACGGTCAGGGTAACGGAAACGGATAACATCGAGATGAAGACCATGATGATGCTTAACAGGGAGCTGAAGCCCTGAGGCAGGGATTGGGAAAGCATGTTATCCAGGGTGTCAGTATCGTTGGTATAAAGCGACATGACCTCCCCATGGGAATGGGTGTCAAAGTACTTGATCGGCAGATCCTGCATGTGGACAAACATCCTGTCCCGGATGTCCTTTAATGACTTCTGGGAGATCGTCTGCATGATGTACTGCTGCAGGAAGCTGCCCACGATGCCGATGGCGTAGATGGAGGCAATGACGCTCAGTGCCTTGATCAGCGGGCCGAAATCGGGGTTTTCCTGACCCAGCAAGGGCAGGATGTAGTTATCGATCAGCTCCTGTAAGAACAGGGAAGAGCGGACCGAGGCAAAGGCATTGACGATGATGCATACGCCTACCAGAACCAGTAAGAACCAGTAGGGCTTCAGATAGCTGATCAGCCGGACCAGGGTGGTCTTATCGATCTTGCGGTTCATCTGCGGTCTTTTTTCAGTCATGGTTCTCATCTCCTTTCCGGGTCTGGGAGAGATAGATGGTGCGGTAGTTCTCGCTTCTTGCCATCAGTTCTTCATGGCTGCCGCAGTCTTCGACGCGGCCGTCATTCATCAGCACGATCTGATCGGCGCTTTGGATGGAGGCGACGCGCTGGGCGATGATGATCTTGGTGGTATCGGGGATGAACTCCCGGAAGGCCTTCTGGATCATCGCGTCGGTCTTGGTGTCGACAGCGCTGGTCGAATCGTCCAGGATCAGGATCTTGGGTTTCTTTAGCAGGGCTCGGGCAATGCACAGGCGCTGTTTCTGGCCGCCGGAGACATTGGCACCGCCCTGTTCAATGCGGAAGTCATACTTGTCTTCCTTCTGCTCGATGAACTCATCGGCGCAGGCCATCTTACAGGCCTCGATGATCTCTTCATCAGTTGCCTCGGGGTTTCCCCAGCGCAGATTTTCCTTGACGGTTCCGGCAAACAGTTCATTTTTCTGCAGAACCATGGAAACGGCATCGCGCAGGGTGGTCAGATCATAGTTTCTGACGTCGATACCGCTGACCAGTAGCTGTCCGGAAGTGACATCATAAAGCCGGGGGATCAGCTGGACCAGCGAGCTTTTCGAGGAGCCGGTAGGACCCAGGATGCCGATGGTCTGGCCGGAAAGGAAGTGCAGGTTGATGTCGTTGAGGACTTCCTTGTCAGCCTTGGAAGAATAGGCAAAGTGAACACCGCGGAATTCAATCTCGCTATCCCTTACCTCATAGACCGGCTCTGCCGGGTTGGTAATGTCCGATTCTTCCTTCAGGATCTCACCCACGCGGATGACACTGGACCAGGAGATGATTATCATGATCATCGACATTGATAACATCATTAAGCTCATCAGTATCTGCATGGTATAGGAGATCAGAGCCATCAGATTACCGGTAGTCAGACCGAGGTCGGGGTTATTGCCGGAAGCGATGATGGCCTGGGCGCCCAGCCAGCAGATGGCCAGGTTGATGCCGTAGACGCATAACTGCATTGTTGGGTTATTGATGGCCGTGGTATGGATGGCCCGGATGAAGTAGTAGTAGATCTTCTGGGAAATGGTTGAGAACTTTTCGATCTCATGATCCTGCTGGTTGAAGGTCTTGACGACCCGGATGCCCCGGACGTTTTCCTGAACGACCCGGTTAAGCTCATCGTAGGTCTTAAAGGCCTTGTCAAAGTACTTGTGAGCCAGCCGGGCGACAATGAAGAGCACCAGGGCCAGCACCGGCAGGGCAACCAGGAAGACCAGGGAGATGGAATGGGAAATGCGGAAGGCCACGATCATCGCAAAGATCATCCTAAAAGGTGAGCGGATGGCCATGCGCATGATCATCTGATAGCCCTGCTGAATGCGGGCGGTATCGGTGGTCAGCCGGGTGATGATCGAGGAAGTGGAGAACTTGTCGATGTTGGCAAAGGAATAGGTCTGCACCTTGCGGTACATGTCCTCCCTGAGGTTGCCGGCAAAGCCGGCAGCGGTGCGGGCGGACAGCCGGGCCGACCACATGCCGATGCTCAGCTGCAGCAAGGCCTCAACCAACAGGAAAACGCCGAACTTGACGACGGCGTTCATGTTGCCTTCGTAGACACCGAAGTCGATCAGATTCGACATCGTCAAGGGGATCATGATCTCGAAGATGACTTCCGAGATCGACAGCCCCATGGTCAGGAAGGTATCCTTCTTATACTCCCTGACGCTTTTGAGAATGGTTCTTAACATAATGTCATGCCCTTTCTAAAGACTTTCATATACGCGGATCAGCAGCTGCTTGAGCTGCCGGAGTTCTTCATCGCTAAGCTGGCCGGTCATGGTCTCGTCGTGCTGGTGGAAGATGGCGTGGATGTCATCATTCAGCCGGTTGGCCTTGGCCGTCGGGCTGATCAGCCGCTGGCGGCGGTCCTGAGGATCAACGCTGATCCTGATGAAACCCTTGTCCTGTAGCCGGGAGAGCAGTCCGTTGACCGTCGGGTGGGCTTTCTCGCTCCACTGCTCGATCTGCCGCTGGCTGATGGGCTGATCGTGAGTCTGAATATAGCGTAAGATCATGGCCTGCGAAGGGGTAAGCTCTTCAGCCTGCAGGCGGTGGCCCGGAGCTTCATGAAGCTTCTTGGCCAGTTTGGTTATGATCATGCCCAGATCGTTATCAATGGTAAGCATGGTGGACCTCCCTTCCTAAAACTGTAGCATACTACAATTTTATACCATTGCCTTTTCAAGTCAAGAAATCCGCTCAAATCGGTAAGTATAATTGGATAAGCTGAAAAAGTTTTCGGGCAAAACCGCGGTTTTGGGGGATTATCATGTTATAATTTCTCCAATAGGAATTTTTGAAGGCAACGATTATGAACGAGAAGAAAAACAATAAGACCATGGAAATCCATCGCAACGAAAAAGGACTGCGCGTCCTTTCCCCACGCCAGTGGCTGTTCGTTGTGATCGTCGGACTGGCCGGGCAATTGATCTGGTGCGTGGAAAACACCTGGTATCCCAACTTCGTCTATACCAAGATCGCCCCTGACGCCTCGATCATCTCCTGGATGGTCGCCTTAAGCGCGATGGCTTCGACCTTTGGCTGCTTCGTCTGGGGAACCCTGGGCGATAGACTGGCCAGAAGAAGGCCACAGATGCTGATCGGCTACGCGGCCTGGGGTCTGACCGTCGTCTTATTTGGCTTAACCGAATATGTTGACCATTCCAATCTGGTGATGCTGACGGCGTTAGTCGTCATTGCTGACTGCGTGATGAGCTTCATCGGGGCCATGGCCAACGACTCCGGCTTCATCGCCTGGACGACCGACATCACCGAAGAGGGTAACCGCGGTAAAATGGGCGCCGTAGTCTCAGTACTGCCGGTAGCCGGGACGATATTAGGAGGTCTGTTATTCGGAAAGATCATTGAAGCGATCGACTACTTCAAATTCTTCATTGTCTTAGGCGTCTTCCTGCTGCTGATGTCCATCGGTGTTCACTTTATGGTCAAGGACGCCCCTGACCTGGTTTCCAACCGCGATCCCAAGGGCTTCTGGCATCAGGTCTTTGCGGTCTTTGATTTCTCGCTTTTGAAGAAGAATAAGCTGATGAAGGATGTCTGCATCATCTTTGCCGTCTACTTCATCGGCTTCCAGATGTACTTCTCCCATCTGACCAACTTTCTGGTCTATACCCAGGGTTACTCCACCGGCAATGCCGGTCTGGTGCTCGGATTACCGTTGATTGCGGCTTTACCGTTTACCTTCATGTGCTCCCGCTATCTGGATGAGGGCAAGTTCCATTACATCATGTACGGATCAGTCGTTCTGACCATTGCCGGCCTATTGATCGTCTGGATCAATAGTACTGTTCTTACCTGTCTGGGCATCTTCCTTTTCGGTACCGGCTACATGTGCATCTATCAGTCGCTGATGGTCATGCTTAAAAACTGCATGCCCAAGAGCATGCATGGCCAGTCGGAAGGCATCAGGCAGATCTTCTATGTCGTCATTCCGATGTGCATCGGTACGCCGATCGGTTCTTTCCTGATCAAGCACTTCGGTTTTGCGATGCAGAACGAATATGGGGTAGCCGGCTACTCCGCCAACTGGGTGACCTTCATTGTCGCCGCCTTATGGATGCCTCTGGTCTTCATTCCCATCGCCAAAGCCCGCAAGGACTATCTGGAATATCAGAATAATAAGAAAGAAAATGAATAAGGATGTTCAATCTGGCTTAAGACGCCAGAAGTTTGTCTATCACTTCTTAAGAATCACCGTAGGCTGGCTGATCGCTGCCCTGCGGAATTTTACCGGCGAGTACCGCCCCGTTAAGGGCAAGCCGGTTTTATTGTTGTCAAATCATAATTCCGACTTTGACGGCCTGCTGATCGTCATCGGTCTTAGGAAACACTTCCGCTTTGTCGGCAGTGCCAACATCCTTTCCGGCCCATTGGGGAAAGTAATCGGCTTTCTCACCGGTCTGATCCCCAGGGAAAAGGGTGCCTCGGTGGATAAGACCGTTGATCTGATCGTTGACAACCTCAACGCCGGCATTGATGTGGCGATGTTTCCGGAAGGAAACAAGTCCTGGGACGGTTCTACCGGCTTCATTTCCAAAAGGACAGCGGAGATCTTCAAGAAGACCGATTGCGGTCTGGTTACCTACCTCTTTGACGGCGGCTATCTGCGTTCTCCCCGCTGGGCCCGCACCAAGCGAAAGGGCCGGATCTTCGGCCGCATCGTCAATGAATATTCCCGTGAGCTGCTGAAGAGCATGAGCGTTGAGGAGATCTATGAGATCATCGTCCGCGATCTGCAGGCTGATGCCTTCCAATATCAGGATGAACATCATGAGCGCTACAAGGGTGAGGCTCTGGCGGAAGGTCTGGAAAACCTGTTATATCTCTGCCCGGTCTGTCAGAAATTTGACACCATCCACTCTCAGGGTGATCAGTTCAGCTGCGAGTGCGGGATGAAGGGAACTTACGATGAATACGGCTATCTTAGTGGCGAGCAGATAGGTGAATATAATAATACCATCAAGTGGAACCAGTTTCAGAAAAGCTGGCTCCGCGATCACGCTGAGCAGTTAAGAGAGCAGAGCGATGAACCCTTCTCTCATGATGAAGGGCTGACCCTTTATCAGATTGTCGACAATGAGCGGGTCATCTTAGGTAATGAGGTTACCGCCTGGCTTTATGGCGACCGGCTGACCCTGAACAATGATGCTGGTCTGTCGCTGACCTTCAGCTGGTCCCTTATCAGCAAGATCGGCATGTTCCGTAATAACGCCCTGTATCTGACTTACCAGGATAAGCGCTATGAACTGTATCGGACCGGTGGCTTCTCGCTGCTCAAGTATTTCTCCCTGCACAGGATCCTTACCGGCAAGGAACTTGTTTAAATCAATGGTTAGTCAAAGTAAAGGGCACACCCGGTGATGCCCTTTTTAAGTGCTTTTGATCTTCTGTCTACTTATGCTGACGACTCAGGTCCTCATATTCCATACTTCTTGCGGAACTCTGCTATAAACTCATCAAAGGGCATTACCCGACCTTCCTGAATATCCCTGTAGCCTTTTTCCAATTCTTTGTTGAGTTGCTCTGGCGTAAGTGTTGAGATATCGAGCGGTGGTTCAAACAGCGCTTCCAGATCAAAGGGCAGTCCATGTTGAAGGATGATCTGCTTGTAAAACATGTTTATCGCCATAGAGGCGCTGATGCCCAGCTCAGACAGGATCTTTTCCGCCTCTTCCTTGATTTCTGGCTCGATTCGGACCGATAAATTAGCTGTCTTATTACTCATGATAAT
>JAEEHC010000021.1 GCA_016280635.1 Erysipelotrichaceae bacterium | reverse complement strand
TTTCCAGTCTTCTGGCGTCATAAAACTCTTTCCTTCGATACTTCGGCGCGAACACTATGTGATACTTACAGTTCCATTTGCTGTGTGATAAACTATGTATGTCATCAAGTTTGCTTGTCATGACATCCTCCTCCGTTCTTTATTGTTCGTAGTTTCGCAGACCACGATCACATTATAACGGCGGAGGTCTTCTTTTTTCATTATCTCTCCGCTAAAGCTTTCCCTTACCCCTGGTCAAACCAGGGGATTTATTTGACATATAAAAGGCTGTCCCTGTGAACAGCCTTTTCTGATTAATGGTGCCGCATGCCGGACTCGAACCAGCGACCTACTCATTACGAATGAGTTGCTACTACCAACTGAGCTAAGGCGGCATAGCATTAATAGTTTAACACAAGACAAATGGGAATGCTATTTCTTTCTTTTGAAGAAGTTCGTCACCTTTTTCAGGCTGAACGGTTCACCCTTCATCTTTTCCAACCGGATGTGCTCGGATTCCTTAGTTTCCTGCAGCTTGATCAGCTCACGGTAAGCAGCGGCAGCCTGGAAGGTGTCTTTGTAGATCTGGATGCCATTGGAAAGCAGGAAGTAAACTGCCTCGCTGCCGCCCTGGGATGATTTGGTCGTCCATTCCTTCAGATCGTCATACTTGACAAACAGGCCTTTGGTCTCATCTCCGGTGCCATAGATCAGCACGCCTTCCTGATAGATGTCCAGCACCTTATGGTCCTTTATCTTCCATAAGACAAAGACAGCGGCAAAGATGAAGACGGCTCCCAGAACCAGGAAGACCCACTGGCGCAGCAGCAGCATCCCGATGCCGGCCGCGATGCAGATATAACAGGCAGAATAGGGCTTATAGGTAATGGCCTTAAGCGGTTTTCCCGCCGGCCTGATTTCGTTTATGTCGCGTAATTCTTCGTTGTTCATTTTATCTTTTCTCCCCTGACTATTCTATCATACATTTTCGTTTTCTAACTCAGTAAAACACCGTATAATGAATACGGTGGTGATTCGCATGAAAAGATACTTTATCGGCATACTCCTCAGCATTCTTATGATCCTTTACGGCTATGTCCGCATCTATAAGGACAGGCAGGCACTTGAGGGCGTTCAGCTGGAAAAATACGAGAAAGCTGAATTCTGGAAGGCCATTATCCCCTGGCTGATTGGTCTGGGCCTGTTTTCCGTCTTCTGCATCTATGTCGCCTGGAAGGAAAACAACGACAATCTGATGAATGTGTCCGTGGCTGTTCTGATTGATTCCGTTGTTGAGATCATTGTCGCCCGGAAGATCATGGTACTTTATCACGGCAAGGACCGCTGCATCATCGAAGGCAAGCAGGTCCTCTACAAAAACATCAAATCATGCCTACGCCGCAACAAACTGCCCTTTTCCAAGGGAATCGTTACGCTTTTCACCGGCGAGACCAGAAAAGTCTATCCACAGGCCGTTGAGATCATCAACAGCCACATGAATAAGTAAGAGCCGCTGATCCATAAACAGTTTTCACCGGCACTGTTTATTGACTGCTCAGGCTCTGCTGGTATATCATATCTGTAGAGATTATAAGGTTTGTAACTCAAAGTTCCATTTGAGGCTTATCCTTAAGGAAATAACTGTATTGTTATGGATTTAAGTTGGGCTCAAGTGGAACTTTTTTCTGAATAACACAAGACAGATCATCAATAATTGGAACCTTGGTTCTCAATACCATAAATCCCTATTATCAATATTGTGACATGGGTTTTAGAAACCTTTTCTCACCCGCAGTTCTGTCTCTGACAGCCAGATAATTCAGGATATTAACGCTATGCCAAGCGTATAAATCATTAAATCCAAAGAAAGGAGAAAAATATGGCAAAAAAGGATTTTGGGCAGTTAGCCAGCCAGATCATTGAAAAGGTTGGCGGCAAAGATAATATTGCCCACGCTGCGCACTGCATGACGCGGCTGCGCATCACCACCAAGGACACCAGTCTTGTCAATCTTGATGAACTCAAGAAACTCGGCGTCATTGGTGCTCAGATGATTGGTGACCAGGTTCAGGTCATCATCGGCAACGACGTTCCGGAAGTCTACGAAGCCTTCCTGAAGTCAACCGGACTGGCCAGAGAAGCGGCCATTGATGAAAACCTGGACGGTGATCTCGGTAAGAAGAAGACCATCAAGGATGTCCTCGGCTCAATTCTGCCGACGATCGTCTCCTGCGTCTTCCCGATCCTGCCGGCACTGTGTGCCTGCGGCATGCTCCAGGCCTTCATCATGATCCTGGTAAATACCCGCATTCTGTCCGCGTCTTCACCGACGGTTGCGACCTTTACCTGGGTGTACAATGTTGCCTTCTACTTCCTGCCGGTCTTGGTTGCCTCTGCTGCCGCCAAGAGATTCAATGTCAAGTCAGCCATGGCCATCCTGATGGCCTGCATCATGATCGCCCCCGACTTCGTGGCACTGGTTGCTGCCGGTCAGGGTACGACCATCCCCAACCCGGCTGGCCCTCCGACAGTCATTCCTGGTACTGGTAATGCCGGTTCCGTATTCGGTCTTCCGATTTATCCGGCAACCTATTCCAACACAATTCTGCCGATCATCATGTGCGTATTCTTAATGGGATACATTGAGAAACTGCTCAACAAGATCGTTCCCAAGGCATTCAGATTCGTCTTCGTACCGTTAATCGAAATGCTGATCATGGTTCCGGTCGGACTGGCTATTGTTGGACCTATCGGTGCCAGACTGTCAATCTTAATGGGCAACCTCTTAACCATGATGTTCAGGACCCTCGGCCCGGTGGCCCCGATGCTGCTGACCATGTTCATGCCGTTCATCATCCTGACCGGTCTGCACTTCAACCTGATGGCCGTCGCCATGGCCATGGCCGGTGTTACCCAGAAGAACACGGTTACTCACCCGGCCTTCTTCCTGACTCAGGCTGCTCAGGGTGCTGCCTGCCTTGCTGTTGCTCTTAAGACCAAGAACGCTGAAAGAAGAGCCCTTGGCTTGTCCAGCGCCTTCTCTGACTGGGTTCCGGGCATTTCCGAACCCGGCATGTACGGCATTACCCTGAAGTATAAGACTCCGATGATCGCCTCAATGATCGGCTCCGGCATCGGTGCCTTCATTGGCGGTTTAATGAACATCGGTTCCTATGCCGGCGGCCCGCCAAACCTGTTCACTCTGCCTCTGTTCATCAACCCGGCAACCGGTGATACTACAGACCTGAAAAACATCGTAATCTGCATGATCATTGGCGGCATCATTACCTTCGTTCTGACCTGGATCCTGTATAAAGATTCATCAGCAGACGAAATTGACGCCAAGGGTTAATATGGCCAGATTTCCAAAAGACTTCCTGTGGGGCGGAGCAACCTCCGCCGCACAGATTGAAGGCGGAAGATGTGAAGATGGCAAGGGCCTGTCCCATCTGGATTATGTTTATTACAGAGGACCCAAGACTCCTTGCAACTTCATGGTGACGGAAAATCTGGAAAAAGCCAGAAGAGAAGAAGATGTCCTCAACTTTCCCAACAGACGAGGCATAGATTTCTATCATCGCTACAAAGAGGACATCGCCCTTCTGGCGGAAATGGGTTTCAAGTCATTCCGCATGTCCATTTCCTGGACAAGACTGTTCCCGACCGGTCTGGAGGAAACTCCGGATCCCAAGGGAGTTGAGTTCTATCACAATGTGTTCAGAGAACTCCACAAGCATAACATCGAACCGCTGGTGACCATGATCCACTATGAACTGCCGATTACCTTTGTCGACAGATACAATGGCTGGTACTCCGCCGAGATCATCCCCTATTGCATGAAATACCTGAAGTTCATCATTGATGAATACAAGGATGAAGTAAAGTACTGGCTGACCTTCAACGAGATCAACATGGTAACCGCTGTACCCTGGTTAGGCGGCGGCATCCTTCTGGACCGCGACCGTCCTTTACCTCCCCCACAGTTCCGCGGCAGCCTGCGCTTCCCGCCGGAAACTTCCCGGGCCATGGACCGGTTCTCTCACCAGGCATTGCACCATCAGTTCATTGCCAGCGCCATGATCGTCAAGTACGCTCATGAGACCGCTCCGCAGTGTCTGATCGGCAACATGTTCAACCTGCATCACCTCTACCCGGAGACTCCGTCGCCAGCTGATGCTTACCGGGCTCATGAAGAAACGGAATTCAATATGTTCTTCTGCGATGTCATGGCCAAGGGCTACTATCCGGCCTGGATCAAGTCCTACTACCGGAAAAACGGCATCGAGATCAAGTGGTATGAAAACTATGAAGAGATCCTGGCACAGGGTAAGGTGGACTTCATCTCCCTGAGCTACTATCTGTCATCAGTGGTCACCGCTGATCCGGAAAGACAGGAAAAGGTCGGCTCATTTATCCGAGGATTAAAGAATCCTTACATCGCTGACAGTGAGTTTGGCTGGCAGATCGACCCGACTGCCCTGCGCATCTCACTTAATGAATTAAGAGACAGATTTAACCTTCCCATCTACATCGTTGAAAATGGCCTCGGCGCTTTTGAAAAACCTGATGAAAACGGTCGGATTCACGATGACTACCGCATTGCCTATCTCCGCGCTCACATTGAAGCCATTGCTGAAGCCATTGAGGATGGCGTAAACGTCATCGGTTACACCCCCTGGGGATGCATTGACCTGGTATCCTGCTCTCTGGTATCGATGAGCAAGCGCTATGGATTCATCTATGTGGACGCTGATGATGAAGGCAACGGTACCTATGACCGCAGCCGGAAAGACTCGTTCTACTGGTATAAGAAAGTCATCGCCACCAACGGTGAAGATCTGGATTGAAACATTAAACCTTAAGCAGTTAATATTTACGATTGTTCAAGAAAGGAAATAGAAAGTACTGTGAAAAGAACAAAACTATTATTCATTGCTTTATTAGCATTATTACTGCTGTTACCGGGCTGCACACCGAAGAACCCGGATCAGCCGACCGGACCGCAGACGTCTGACTACAATACTCAGGCCTGCACCGATATTACCAATGTTTCCAACGCCCGTCAGCTGGGCGGCTACATCAACACTGAAGGCCGCGTCTTCAAGCAGAACAAGCTGATCCGCTCCGGCAGCCTTGCCGGTCTGGACGCTGCTGGCATTGACGCCTTACAGAACAAGTACAAGGTCTGCGATATCATTGACCTGCGCTATGAAAGAGAGATCAACCCCAACACCATGGACAAGGAAGTTCCGGGTGCTACTTATCATCTCTTCCAGCTGGCTCATTCAAAGGCAAATTCAGAGAAGATCTTCTCTGCCGACCCGCAGTTATATGAAGAGTTCCTGGCTCTGCAGCGCAACGCCAGAACTCCGGAAGGCTCCTTCGCAGTAGCCAAGTTCCAGTGGGAACACGACATGCTGTCATCTGAAAGAATGATTGAATTCTTTGAAGGTGAAGAAGCCATTGCCAGTTACAAGGAAATCTTCAAGGTCCTCCTCAACAAGCCTGAGGATGCCGCGGTTGTCATCCACTGCGCCGGCGGCAAAGACAGAACCGGTATTGTGGTAGCCCTGCTGCTGTCCGCTCTTGACTTCGATCGCGATCTCATCGTTCAGGACTACATGCTCTCCAACGTCGCCAACGCGGCAAAGATTGCTCAGATGCAGGAGTTTGTCCAGAAGTACTCCGATGATGCCAAGACTCAGTATGAAATGATCTTCTTACAGGCCGTTTATCCGGAAATCATCCAGAAGAACCTCGATGATTTCACCGCCAAGTACGGCTCCGTAAAGGAATTCCTGAAGCAGGCTGTTGGCTTAACCGATGCTGACTTCACCAAGCTGAAGGATCTCTATCTGGAAAAGAAATAATATCCTCCTAAAGGTACAATCCCCTACGAAATGAGCAGACAGTTTATTCTGTCTGCTCTTTCTTTTTTGGTTAGGTTTAGTTACCGGGTTTTCAGTCGCTGAAATCGTCGTCAATTACTACGAAGAAGGTGTAATCAGGATACATTGCCTTCAGCTTTCCGGTAATCTCCTCTTTCACTTTTTCCTTATGATCGCACTTAAAGTCGATCACCAGGTCAAAGGTCACGTTTTTGGTTTCTTCATTGACATAGAAGCCATGCAGTTCCAGAACTTCCGGATAATCACTGACCAGCTGCTGGGTCTGCTGCTTCATCTGCTTCTGCACTTCACCGTTATCATTGGATGCGTAGATGCCGACAGTCATGATGATGCCAAATTCCGAAAAGGCAATGGTTGAAATCTCCCGGGTCAGCCGGTGGATCTCCCGGGCTGTCATTTCATCATCGACTTCAATGTGTACGGAGCCGATCATCTTTTCCGGCCCGTAGCGGTGCAGAGTCAGGTCATATGCCCCCTTAACCTGAGGCAGGGAGCAGACCCTTTCCTTGATCTTCTGCGAAGTTTCGCTTTCAATGCGTTCACCGATAATGGCACTCATGCTCTCCAGAAGGATCTCAATGCCGCTTTTGATGATGAAGAATGAGATCACCGTTCCGGCAATGCCCTCGAGATTGATGTTAAGAAGCAGATAGATGGCGGCCACCGCCAGAGTCGACAGGGATATCAGGGCATCGTTGCCGGCATCGATTCCCGAAGCGATCAGGCTTTCTGATGAATACTTCTCACCCTCAGCCTTTACATAGCGGGACAGGAAGAACTTGACCAGGATGCCGACCGTAACAATGATCAGCGTCCAATGGCTGTAGTTGACCTGCTGCGGATGAAGCAGCTTGTCAAGCGATTCGGTGAAACCGGTAAAGCCGGCCAGCAAAATGATTACGGCAATGGAAACCGAGGCAATGTATTCGATCTTACCATATCCATATGGATGCTTCTTGTCCGGCTTTCTTCCCGCCAGCTTGGTGCCGACGATGGTGATAAGCGAACTCAACGCATCAGACAGATTGTTAATGGCGTCGTTGACGATGGCTACCGATCCGCTGATCAGCCCAACCGTCATCTTCATGGCGACCAGCACCAGGTTGGTGATGATGCCGATGATGCTTACTCTGACAATGTTACTGCTTCTGTTCATTCATTACCCCCAGCATCTTATACAGCAGACCATAAAGCTGCTGTGCTTCCTGGCCGCTTAGCCCAACGCATTTGCCGACTTCGGCCGGTACCGCAGCCGCTTCATCTTTCAACTGGAGGCCCTTTTCAGTCAGAGTAACCAGCAGTTCCCGCTCATCCTGAGGATTGCGCTCTCTGCTGACATAACCCTTGCCTTCCAGTTTCTTGAGCAGCGGGGTCAGGGTGCCAGAATCCAGGTACAGCATTTCTCCCAGTTTCCGGACATTGATCTGCCGGCTTTCCCACATGACCATCATGGTGATGTACTGGGTATAGGTGAGATCAAGCTGCTTAAGCAGCGGCGTATAATGCCTTACCAGTTCCTTCGAGCAGGCGTATAAGGGAAAGCACAGCTGATTTTCCAGTTTTAAGGTATCTGATTCAGACATTTCTACAGCTGTTCCTCGATGGCCTTTCTGACATCCTTCATGTCATCGGTCGGTTCAAATCTGGCAACGATCTCGCCTTCTCTGTTGATCAGGAATTTGGTGAAGTTCCACTTGATGTTGCCGTTGTTCTTGTAATCCTTGTCCATCTTCTTGACGATCGGTCCGAGAACCAGAGCGGCAGCGCCCTTGAAGCCGCCGAAGGTGGTGTTGGAAGTCAGATACTTGTATAACGGATCAGCGTTTTCACCGTTGACATCGATCTTGGAAAACTGCGGGAAGGTGATGGCCCAGTCAGCGATGCAGGCCGTATGGATCTCTTCGCTGCTGCCCGGAGCCTGCTGACCGAACTGGTTGCAGGGAAAGTCGAGGATCTCAAAGCCTCTGTCCTTGAATTCGTTGTAGCACTCGACCAATTCCGTATACTGCGGGGTAAAACCGCACTTGGTGGCGGTGTTGACGATCAGCAATACCTTGCCGGCGTATTCAGACAGACTGACATCATTGCCCTTGACGTCCTTTACGGTGTAATCATAAACGTTCATGTTAAGTCTCCTTATTTAATGCAATTACATTGTATACAATTTAATTTTCGAAATCCAGCCTTTTGCCTGAAAAAAAGGAAACCTCAGTTTCCTTCTTTGTGAATTGGATTGGTATCGATGCTGTCGCGGAAGACCACGAAGCGGTCATACAGGTATTCGGTCACGAAGTTCAACGTCATGTTGATTAGGGTAGCTATGTACTCGTTCCAGTGCCAGTCATCAACGATGATCCGCTCAAGCTTGGTTGACAGGGGCGTGAACACCAGATAATACAGGAAGACCTTGAACATGGCCACCGGAACATTATTGGCCGACTGGAAGGTGAATTTCCGGTTCAGGGTAAAGTTCCAGACTACCGAAAGGACCAGTGAAATCAGGTAGCATACCCAGTAATCGAGTTTGGTAAACTCATTCAGCAGGGTAAAGGACCCAATCTGAATGATACCGGCTGAAAGGGAAAACAGGGTGAACTTGATGGTTCTGATCAGTTCTTTTTTCTTTTCGCTCATCTTCTGAACCTCCCGATGATTACCATCTCATTTTACTATGCATGTCCGAATTGTTAAACCGCCGATTTCTCCCAGCGGAAATTCTCTCTGCCGGCACCAAGCTCAAAGTTGCATTTCACGATGCCCAGATCAAGAGCGA
>JAEEHC010000020.1 GCA_016280635.1 Erysipelotrichaceae bacterium | reverse complement strand
TTAGATCACCTCAGCTTTGCCGCCTGCTTTTTCAATCAGCGCAACGGCAGATTTTGAGAATATGTTGGCCTTACCGGTCAGCTTCTTTTCCAATTCGCCTTCGCCCAATACTTTCAAACCATCTTTAAGATTCTTAACCAGACCGCTGTCATGCAGCAGAGCCGGGGTAACTTCCGTACCTTCGGCAAATCTGTTGAGCTGGTCGAGGTTAACAATAGCGTACTCCTTGCGGGTAAAGTTCGTGAATCCGCGCTTCGGTAAGCGTCTTGCCAGCGGAGTCTGACCGCCTTCGAAGCCGACTTTTCTCAAGCCGCCGCTTCTGGCTTTCTGACCCTTGGCACCCTTGCCGGCAGTCTTGCCGTTTCCGGAACCCTGGCCGCGGCCGAGGCGGAAACTGTCCTTGCGTGAACCTTCGGTATACTGTAATTCATGTAACTTCATAACTTCACGACCTCCTAGTAACGAACCTGCTTGGCTTCCAGGCCTCTGAGCTGGGAAACCTCTTCAAGGGATTTCATGTTCTTCAGGCCGGCTACGGTAGCCCTGACCAGGTTGATCGGGGTTCTGGAGCCCAGGCACTTTGACAGGATGTTGCTGACACCGGCGAGTTCCAATACGGCTCTGACCGGACCACCGGCGATGACGCCGGTACCATCAGCGGCGGGGCGGATGACGACCTTGGCGGCGCCATACTCTCCGACTGTCTCATGCGGCAGGGTTGAGCCTACCAGCTTGACCTTGAAGACATTCTTGGTGGCAGCTTCGGTTGCCTTTCTGATGGCATCCGGAACTTCCTTGGCCTTACCGGTACCGAAACCGACGCGGCCCTTCTTGTCACCGACGACGACCAGTGCGGCAAATCTCATTCTGCGTCCGCCCTTGACGACCTTGGTGATGCGGTTGATCTTGACGACTCTTTCCTCGAACTCCTTTTCCGGACGCTCGGGTCTTCTGCCGCGGCGATCATTGTCTCTGCGCGGGCCTCTGCGATCGCCATCTCTGCGATCGCGGCGTTCGCCTCTGCGCTCTTCGTTTCTGGCT
Source organism: Erysipelotrichaceae bacterium (assembly GCA_016280635.1). Classification (GTDB taxonomy): domain Bacteria; phylum Bacillota_I; class Bacilli_A; order Erysipelotrichales; family Erysipelotrichaceae; genus UBA1783. The sequence goes on along the minus strand of JAEEHC010000020.1, from coordinate 1,945 downwards.
TCCTGAGCAGGAGCAGCAGCTTCAGCTTCATTTACGACTTTGTTTTCAACTAATTCTGACATGTGCTTTCCTCCTAGAATTCCAGTCCGGCTTCTCTGGCTGCGTCAGCCAGTGCCTGTACACGGCCGTGATAGACGTAACCGCCACGGTCGAATACTACTTCCTTGATGCCCTTTTCCAGAGCTCTCTCGGCGATCTTCTTGCCGACTTCCTTGGCGCCTTCGATGTTGCCGCCGTTGGTCAGCTTCATTTCCACTGAGTTAGCGGAAACCAGGGTCTTGCCATTGACATCGTCAATGATCTGGGCATGAATGTGAGCGTTGGAACGGAAGACGTTCAGACGCGGGCATTCAGGCGTACCTGCTACCTTAGTACGGACGCGGGCATGACGACGGATTCTTTCTTCATTTCTTAATGTGTTCTTAATCATTCTTCATGTCTCCTTTCCTACTTGCTGGAAGCAGCAGTCTTGCCTTCCTTACGACGGATGTGTTCACCCTTGTAAGCAATACCCTTGCCCTTGTACGGCTCAGGCTTTCTGACAGCTCTGATATTGGCGGAGAGTTCGCCGACTCTCTGCTTGTCGATGCCGCTGACGACGATTTCCGTCGGCTTGGGGCATTCGATGGTCAGGCCTTCCTCGGCCTTGATGACTACCGGGTGGGAATAACCCATCTGCAGGGTCAGAGTGTTGTTTTCAACAGCGGCTCTGTAACCGACACCGGTGATGACCAGTTCTTTCTTGAATCCATCGGACACACCGACAACCATGTTGTTGAGCAGAGCTCTGGTGGTTCCGTGTAACTGTTTGACCGTCTTTTCCTCATTGGGACGCTTTACGGTAAGAATTCCATCTTCTACCTTGATTTCCATCCGCGGGTCAAACTGGCGAGTCAAGGTGCCCTTGGGACCCTTAACAGTCACCTCATTGCCTTCAGCTATTGACAGTTCAACACCTGCAGGAATGGTAATCGTCTTATTTCCGATACGTGACATTTTTGTCTTTTTCCTTTCTGGTTTTTACCAAACGTAGGCGATAACCTCGCCGCCGACTTTGTTGGCCTTGGCCTGCTTGCCGGTCATCATGCCCTGTGAGGTAGAGACGATGGCAATGCCTAAGCCGTTGAGTACTCTGGGCATCTTGGCAGCCTGAGCGTAAACTCTTAAGCCCGGCTTGGAAATGCGCTTGATACCGCTGATGACTTTTTCACCGTGTTCGCCGTACTTCAGGGTGATCACGATGTTCTTCTTGAGATCGCCGTCAACGACGAAGTCGGTGATGTAACCCTCGCTCTTGAGGATCTTGGCGATTTCAACTTTTTCTTTGCTGGAAGGAACAATGACACTGTCATGCTTTGCCCCAACAGCGTTTCTGATACGAGTGAACATATCGGCAATTGGATCTGTAAATGACATTTCTATTTCCTCCTTTTACCAGCTGGCCTTTCTGACGCCCGGAATCTCGCCCTGGTAGGCTAATTCACGGAAGCAGATACGGCATAATTTGTACTTTCTTAAGACTGAGTGAGGTCTTCCGCATCTTTCGCACCGGGTATATTCTCTGGAAGAGAACTTCGGGGTACGGTTTGACTTAATGATCATTGACTTCTTTGCCATAACTTTGGACCTCCTACTTGGCGAAGGGCATGCCGCAAGCTTCCAGCAGGGCATAGGCCTCTTCATTTGTCTGGGCAGTGGTAACGATAACGATGTCCATGCCTCTGACGATTGCTACCTTGTCATAGTTGACTTCAGGGAAGATCAGCTGTTCCTTGACGCCCAGAGTATAGTTACCTCTGCCGTCGAAGGCAGTCTTGCTGACACCGCGGAAGTCTCTGACACGCGGTAAGGCGATGTTGACCAGCTTGTCGAAGAAGTCATACATTCTCTCACCTCTTAAGGTGACCTTGCAGCCGATCTCCATGCCCTCTCTGAGCTTGAAGTT